>DATFWQ010000110.1:0-6827 GCA_035259145.1 Candidatus Dormiibacterota bacterium
CTTTCCGCTGGCAGTGGGGAACCTGCTCGGTCCGTGGATCCTGGGGCGACTGTTCGACACAGTCGGGCGGAAGCCGATGATCGCTCTGACCTACATCCTCTCCGGTGCGCTGCTGGTCATCACCGGGCTCTTCTTTGTTAAAGGTCTGCTCACCGCCGTCACCGTGACCGCTTGCTGGGTGGTGATCTTCTTCTTCGCCTCTGCTGGCGCCAGCTCAGCCTACCTGACCGCGAGCGAGGTATTCCCGATGGAGATCCGCGCCAACGCGATCGCTTATATCTACGCGTTAGGCACCCTCGTGGGTGGTGCCTTGGCACCATACATCTTCGGCCTGTTGATCCAGACCCACGCCCCCCGAAACGTCTTCTTTGGCTACCTGGTTGGCTCCTTCCTGATGGTCCTGGGTGGCCTCACCGAGCTCTTGTCTGGTGTCGACTCGGAGCGCAAGTCGCTCGAACAGGTCGCCGTGCCCCTGACCGCCCTGGAGGTCGGGCGTGGAGATGGACCTGCCTGAACCGCCCGCCGAGGCTCCAGCTCTGACGGACGGAATGCGAAAGAGTGGTCGGTGACGGTCAGGGTGTGGCCGCTCCGTCGGGGCGGTGGGCGGGCTGGAACAGTTCGATGAGGTTGCCCGCGGGGTCGGCGAGCAAGATTTGGCGCCCGCCAGGGCCGGAGACCATTTCGCTGCGGAAGGACAGGCCGGCCCCGCGGAGTCGGGCGATCTCGACATCCAGGTTGTCGAGGACGAGGTGGATGCGGTTGCGGCCGGCTGTGGCGGCGTCAGCCGGTGTGGCGCGGGCGCCGGAGCTGGCGGGGCCGGACAGCAGCAGCCGCAGCGGGCCACGGACGACGTCGGCGAAGGCGGGTGCGGCGCTGCTGTTCAGCGTGAAGCCGAGGTGGGTGGTGTAGAAGTCGATGGCCGCCTGCACGTCGTCAACGAGGTAACGGACGCTGGCGTACTGGTTGGGTGCGTTCATGAGTCAAACCTCCTTGCGGTGGATGGCGGCGAGGACCGGCAGCAGGTGCCCGATCCGGGTGTCGATGTCCGCCGCGGTGCGCCGGAAGGCGGGGTAGCTGGCTTGGTCGGTGTCGCCCGCCGCGGCCGGGTCGGGGATGCTCCAGTGGATTCGCCGCGGGTGGTGGGCGAACTCGGGGCAGACTTCGCGGGCCCTGTCGCACAGAGTGATCACATAGTCGAACCGGCGGCCGGTGAGGGTGTCCAGGTGTCGGGGCTGCTGATCGGCGACGTCAATGTCGAACGTGTCGCGGAGCACCCGAATGGTGTTGGGGTGCAGGCTGGGTTTGGGCCGGCTGCCGGCGCTGGTGACGCTTACGTGCCCTGCGGTGTAGTGGCGCAGCAGGGCTTCGCCAATCGGTGAGCGGGCGCTGTTGCCGGTGCACACGAACAGTACGTCGATCTGCCGGGACCCCTCTTGGCCGGCCGAGGGGATCGGTGGTGCAGCGTGCTGACGCACCGCCGGGTGGAGAGCGGCACCGCTGTCGGTCAGCGCATCGGCGCAGCGGTCCAGATCCAGGTGGTAGTAGCTGTCCCGGCCGTCGAAGCTGCTCCGTGAGGCGGTGACCAGCCCGCCGTCGCGCAGCAGCCGCAGGTGGTAGGAGACCAGGTTCTGCGGCTGGTCGACCTGTGTCACCAGCTCGCGGACCCGGTAGTCGCTGTGGGCGAGTTCGGTCAGCAGCCGCCAGCGCAGCGGGTGAGCGGCCAGCCGGACGAACACCGGCGGGGCGGCGACTTCACCCGAGGGCACCATGTGCCAGATCATACATCAAACCTGGTCGATGCATCAAACTAATTTGATGGAGGCGCCGAAGACTCGGCAGAATCACCGTGTGCGGTTGGCTGAGCCGTCCACCTTGCCGGTTGTCCCTGTTTCACGCTTCGGGTTCGAGTGTCACGGCTGAGCCTGGCTCTGGCGGCCGCCTCTCGAGCCTTTCAGGCCCGCCCTACTTACTGCGGTGGCAAGCGCTCGGCCGTTAAGGGGGCCGCCACCTGCGCGTGCAGCCGAAGCAAATCGGGGATCGTCTCCGGCGGTCGCCGCCCTAGCCCGCACTCAGTGGCGACGCCGAAGCCCGGGACCACCTGGAGCGCGGTCTTCATGCGCTGCCGCGCTCCCTCAGCGCCGTCGGTGAGATGGACCAGGCCCAGATACAGCTCCGTCTCAGGATCGAGGCGCGACTCGCCAAGTGGAGCGAAGTACGCAGGATCGGCACGCTCGCGGGGGACCGGTAGATGCACCCAGTTGACCGGGCGGCCGAGGCTCGCGCAGATGTCGTTGGCTACCTCGACCAGCAGGCCCGCGTCTTCAGGCTCCTTGAAATGCCGGTGGCCGGCATCCCCATAGCAGAGGTGGTAGCCGAGCTCGACGTCTTCAGGCACGAGGTCGCCAAGGCGGCGGAGCCGGACCAGGACCCCGTCGCGAGCGTCCTCGAAGTGCGCGGGCATGACCTTCTCCAGGATTGCGAACTCGATGGCCGTGTCCCACTGCACGGCCAGTTCGGTGTGCTGAATAGAGGCCGTGATCTCACCAAGCTCTTCAAGGATCCGCTGTTCGTACGCGGGCTCGACCGCAGACCGGTCCTGCTGCCGGATGAAGGCTGTCACCGTGGCGAGCGGCGTCGGCAGCGAGACCTGGAAGCGGCAGCGCCTCGGGATCACGCCAGCGGCTTTGAGTTCCTTAAAGACGGGATATGACTGCGCTGCTGCAGCCGCATACCCCAGCTCCTCAAAGTGGACGTCGCTGCCCGAGGCACCCTCGCGGAGCGAGATCGGTCCGCCTCGGGAGTAGGGCAGGTGCGCCTCGCGCTGCTCAAGAGCCGGGCAGGCGGTCAGGAAGGGTGTCTGCCAGCTGATCCAGCCCGATCGCACGCCAGTCTCGCCGTCTGGAATGCGCCGGAGCCACGGGCCCAGGATTCCCGCAACTGTTCGAAAAACCTCCTCGGCGCTCTTGAGCGGCACACTGCCGTTTAGATGCACGCCCTGCACGCGTGCGCCCAGACCGCTCCTACCCCATTCGCTGCGCATCAGCCGATACTCCTAGCACAAGCGCGCCGATCAGACCAGATCTCCGGTTCTCGCGACACGTGCTAGGCACCCCTGTCTCGGCCGCGGGCCAAACCTCTTTGTGCATGGCCTTCAGCTCGTGCCTGTACGACGACGCGCCGGGGCACATATGGCCACACGCGGGTCGTGCTGGCCAGGGACAATGCCTCGACGCGCTCCGCCCGCGTCTCTGCCGCCTTACTCATGACCTTACTTATAGCCCGCGCGGGCCCGGGTCCTTGTGTCGGACCTTGCGGGAGAGTCACAACTCGGCCGCTGCCTCCATCCACATGTCTTCGTAAGTCGTGGCATCAGACATGAGCGAGTACACGGTCCAGCGGTCGAGGTACCCGGGTTAGATCGAGGGCCTTTACGAGTAAGGCCGCAGATTGGATTTTCCGGCCGCTGTGGGTGCCGATGAAGCGGCGGAGCTGCTGTTCGGTGCTCCGTCCTCGCCACGCAGGCTGCTTTTGGAATGTGCGGAAGGATTCGAGCTCTCCCTGAGCATTGATGACATGTTCCACGGCGGCCGTACCGAGAGAGCGGATGAGCTCGTCCTCCAGGTCTGCGAAGCAAACGTAGAAACCGAGTCGTTCCATTTCGGTGCGGCTGAGACCGGAACCGAGGCCGGCACGTTCGAGGCCGCGTCGGAAAGGGCCCTCCTCAGCGGCGTCACAGAGGCCCGCCAGTCTCAGGTCAGACCCATTGGGGCCGAACAGATCCAGGAAGTGGCCAACGTTCGTCGCACCGCCCATCGGCACGATGAACACGCCTTCGCCAGCGAGGTTCCTACGCCGGCGCACCGCCAGCGCTTCGAGCGCAAACTGGTCGCTGACTCCCTCAACCAGTACGACCGCACGTTTGACGGAGCACATGCTGACAAGGTTGGCATGGCTGCGCCGAAGCGTGTTCTGCGTTACAGCCCCATCGAGTTGGTGATACTTGCGGAGCAGGTCATAAGACGATCACGGCGCTGGACCCAGGGCATCTGGGGGACGTGTCCATGGAAGAACAGGTGGCCCGTCCGACCCAGCGCGCGGACCTGGCTCGCCCGTGCCCGGCGACCCACACCCCGGCTGGCGTGGCCAAGGAGCCAGCAATCACGCCCTCGCGCCCACCGCGATGCGCCCTACCTGGGGCAGGATCTCGCGTTCGTAGAGCCGGAAGACGCTCTGCTGGTCTGGCCCGATCTGATGGATGTGGACGTGGTCGAAGCCCGCCTGCGCATACCGCTCAATGGCCTGGATGTGCTCCGCGGGGTCGGGACCCAGCACGACGCTGCCCTTGAGCGCATCCGGGGTAACGTCCTGTGCGGCCTGGCTGAACTGGGAGGGCGTCGCGAGCTCGGTGAGGATCCCTGACGGAAGCCCCGGCAGGGGCCACTGGCGCATCACAGTCTCGATCGCCCGCTCCCTGGTCTCGGCGCAGCACACGAGAAGCTCACCGTGGCGCGGCTTGCCGGCACCGCCCGACTCGTCGAAGGCCCGGACGTCGGCGGAGGGGCTAGTCGAGATCAGACCGTCGCCGATGCGGCCTGCCAGCTGCGCCGCCCTGCGCCCCACAGCGCCCAGGTAGATCGGTGGCGGGTCAGGCGGCAGGCTGTAGATGCGGGCCCGGTCCACAGTGAAGAAGCGTCCCTCAAATGTGTGCGTGCCGCCCCTCCAGAGGAGGCGGATGAGCCCGATGGCCTCCTCCAGCATGGCCTGCCGCCGGACGTTGGACGGCCACGCGTCGCTCAGGATGTGCTCGTTCAGCCGCTCCCCCGTGCCTGCTCCGAGGAAAAAGCGGCCCTCGAACATGATGGCCGCCGTGGCGGCCGCCTGGGCGACCAGGCTCGGGTGCATTCGAAACAGGGGACAGGTGACCGCGGTTCCCACGCGGAGCCGGGTGGTCTTACGGGCGATGCCGCCCAGGACCGACCAGACGTAGGGGCTCTGGCCCTGGGCGTCGATCCAGGGGTGGAAGTGGTCGGTGACCACCCCATAGGCGAATCCTGCCTCCTCGGCGCGCCTTGCGTGCTCGACCAGGTCGTTCGGCCCATGCTCCTCGCTGCTCAGGTGATATCCCAAGATCATCGCTCAAAACCCCCGCATATGGATATTATCGCTATAACCTTTTCTAAGCGTACACCCTTCGAGCCGGGCTGGCGTCAGGGGCGACCCGCATCGGCCGCTACATCAGCGCCGCTGCAGCGGCGCCCCGGATCGAGCACTCGCCGACCCGGAGAATGAGGGCGTCTGATCCGAAATCGTGCATTTGGACGTCGCGCGAGCCTGATATCAGCAACTACGGTGGGACGAGCATGTGCTGAGCCGGCGTGCCATACATGTGGACCTCCGAGCAAAGGGACTAAGCCGGCTGATGGGAATTGGGAATTGAGAGATAAGGGCAAGGGATCACGAGCCGCATCGTAAAGACGCCGAGGTGGGGCAGCGACCCGGAGGGCCTGGGCCTCGATGTTCTCGCCGCCTGGGTCGGCGCCTCGCCAGAGGGGGTCGTCGTCCTGGACAGCAATCTTCGGATCGTCTACGCCAGCCCCGCCTACTATGACTTGTTCGGCCATCCCCCCGACCCGATGGTCGGTCAGGATTTTCTCAGGTTCATCCCCGAACGGCATCGGCAAACCGTGCGGACCCACCTGGCCGACGTTCGGGATGGCATGTCCGAACCGCTGATTGGCTTCGGCTCCCGTCCCGACGGTTCCGAGATCGAGCTCGAGGTGAGGGCCACCATGTTGGACCTCCACGGCGAGCGGTTCTTCGTCCGCTCCGTCCGAGACGTGACGGAGCGGCAGCGGCAGGCACGGCAGGCGGCGGCACTGGCCCAGGCCGCCGCCAGCGTCGCCGCGAGCGACTCGATCGAGGCAGTCATCGACGCCATCAGCGAGTGCGCTCTCGTAGGAACGCGCGCGCTCGCCGCATGGGTGAAGCTCGACGATGAGGACCACGTCCCGAGATGGGTCGGCGCCGCCGGTGTGCCGGACAGCTTCCGTGAGCACCTGCGGTCGCCGGACGCGGCCTCCTGCGTCCGCTTCATAGTGCAGGAGGCCCTGGCGGCGCGGCGAGTCGTCGTATATGCGGATTGGCGGCAGCAGATAGAGCGAGCGCTCGGGTCCGAATGCCCGTTGAACTTCCCGTGGCAGCCGGCCGCAATCGCGCGTCTACTGCACCGTGGTGAGGCCGTCGGGCTGCTGACCGCTATCTTCCGGGAGGGCGAAATGCCGTACGAGGCCGAGACTACCTTCCTCGCGGCCCTGGCGGACCAGGCGGCGATAGCCGCCGCCAATGCCCGGCTGCTGGCGGCCGCTCGCGAGAAGGTCGCGCTGCGGGAACGGCAGCGGCTGGCGAGGGAGCTGCACGACTCGGTCTCTCAGTCGCTGTACGCGATCCAGGCGGGAGTGCAGATTGCACGCGAGCGGCTTGGCCAGGATTCGGCCGGGATCGCCCAGCCGATCGACTACGTCCTCCGACTCGCCGAAGCGAGCCAGGCCGAGATGCGGGCGCTGATCTTCGAACTGCGGCCCGAAGCCCTTGAGACCGAGGGCCTGGTGGCAGCTCTCAACAGGCAGATCGACGCTGTTCGTGCCAAGCAGGGCATCTCCGCCCAGACGATCACCAGCACCGAACCCGAGCTGCCCATCGAGGTCAAGCAGGCGCTGTACCGGGTCGGCCGGGAGGCCCTCTGGAACGCGGTGAAGCACGCCCGCGCCCGGCGCGTCGACGTCCGCCTGGAGGCTTATGGAGACTCGGTTGAGCTGGAGATCGCTGAC
>DATFWQ010000111.1:0-17593 GCA_035259145.1 Candidatus Dormiibacterota bacterium
TACCGGCCCGGCGATCGCCTACTACGAGGACTGCCCGGATGGCGACGGGGTGCTCGTCCACGCCGGCCTTCCGGTCAGCGCCGAGTCCAGCAGCGAATACGACTTCTCGATCGTGGATCTGCCCGAGATCGAGCAGGCGGCGACGATCGTACACCGTGGCTCCATGGACGAGGTCATGCCGTCCGTCCAGACGCTGGCTCGGTGGATCGACGCCAACGGATACCGGTCGGCCGGCTATAGCCGCGAGCTCTACATCGAGTGCAGCGGTGAGAAGCATACGTGGGTGACCGAGCTCCAGGAACCGGTCGTGAAGAGCTGACGGGCGCCGATCAAAATGCACAGGGCACTGATTCAGTCAGCGACCGATGCAGCAGGAATGCTGAGCAGGGGGGAGATCAGCTCTCGCGAGCTGACCGAGATGATGCTTGCGCGAATCGGGACCGTCAACCCCGTGCTGAACGCTGTTGTGGAGCTTCAACGCGAGGCGGCCCTGCAGAATGCGGACGCGGCGGATGAAGCTCTATCCCGAGGTGAGCGACGACCTTTGCTCGGCGTTCCCATGACCGTCAAGGAGAGCTTCAACGTCGCCGGGCTGCACACCACCTGGGGCAACCCGGCGTTCAAGGACTACGTCGCCGAGTCGGATGCGACGGTCGTGCGGCGGCTGCAGGAGGCAGGCGCGATCATCGTCGGCAAGACCAACGTGCACCTCATGCTCGCTGACTACGCGCAGACGGCCAACGAGCTCTATGGCGTCACCAACAATCCGTGGGACACAACGCGCACACCGGGCGGCTCGAGCGGCGGAGGAGCCGCCGCGCTCTCCGCTGGGCTCACGTTCCTCGAATACGGCTCGGACCTGGCCGGATCGATTCGCATCCCGGCGAGCTTTTGCGGGGTCTACGGGCTGAAACCGAGCGTCGGGATCGTCCCTTTGACCGGGTTCCAGGTGCCGGGTCCGCCCCAGGGTCCGAGCGAGATGATGTACATGTCTGCGATCGGTCCGCTGGGACGGTACGCACACGACCTGCGCACGGCGCTGAACCTGACCGCGGGGCCCGTAGCGCCGGCCGCAAAGGGCTATACGTGGAGGCTGTCACGCCCACGCCACGCCCGACTCGACGATTTTCGGGTCGGCGTTGTGATCGACCATGAGCAGGCCCCGGTCTCGAGCGAGGTGAGCACACTGCTCTCCAACGCCGTTGACGCCATCGCTCGAGCCGGCGCCACTGTCGTCGAGGGGTGGCCCGATGGCGTGGACCCCGCTCAACAATATGAATCCTTCGGGTTCCACGTGGGCCTGTTCTTTGCTTTTCAACAGCCGGGGGAGGACGTCGCGACGCTGTCGGAGTTCATAGAGCACGAAACCCGGCGCATGTCGGCTCGGGGGGCCTGGGATCGCTACTTCAAGGACGTGGACGTGTTCCTGTGTCCGGCCAACTTCACGCCAGCCTTTCCCCATGACAACAGCCCGATCGAAGGGCGCAGGATCACAACACCGGACGGGGAGCGGCCCTACAGCAGCCAGCCCTTCTGGATATCACACGCGTCGCTGACCGGCTTGCCCGCCGTGGCCGCACCTATCGGGAGAACGCCCGGCGGTCTCCCGGTAGGCGCTCAGATCATCGGTCCGCTCTACGAAGACGACACGGCCATCACCTTCGCCGAACTGCTCGGCGAGGTGATCGGCGGATACGAGGTCCCGCCGATCTGATCTCCAGGCTGAAGCAGACGGTGGTGCTCACTCAGCGGGCGCTGATGATGTTGTTGTAGTCGATGACCCAGTTGCCCTTCGCTGTGGCGAAGGTGGCGGGAGCCAGCTGGGTTACCGGCCACTGGTTGTCACCGCCGGTGTGGATGCTGAGACCGGGGAAGATCCAGGGATCGCAGTCGCCCGAGAAGACCTTGTCGGCGGATGCCGGATTGGGGTCCTGGCAGGCTTTGACGTTCAAGCTGCGAACGGCCTTCATCAAACCGTCGCGTGTGACTCCGTCCTTACCGAGCTTCTTCAGGATGTCCACCACGAGCCAGGCGCCGCCCATGCCAGAGGCGTAGGTGACGTCGGTGGGATCACACGGCTGTGGGGAGCAGTACTGCGTGAGCACGCTCTTGTACGCGGAGATCACCGGATCGCTGGCCCACTTGGGGTCGTTGACGTCCTTCCCGTAGAAGGTGCTGGTCATGCCGTCGATGTAATCGCCGCCGCCCGCCGCGATGACGGCGCGGGTGTTGACCGTGGAGGTCAGGACGTTGGTGATGTAAAGGACGGGCTTCCAGTTCAGCTTGGCCAGCGTCTTCATGGCGCTGATCCCCTGGGTCGGGATTGCCGCGATCAGCAGCAGGTTGACGCCCTTGTCCTTGAGCGCCGCGACCTGGGATGAGACGTCGACCGAGGTGGCCTCGTAGCTCTCGGAGTCGACGATCCAGTTGGCGTTCGGGCCCAGGCCCCCAGTCAGCCCGGTCACGTAGTCCTTGCCGAAGTCGTCGTTCTGGTAGAGGATCCCGATTTTGGCGTTGGGATGCTTCTTGACGATGTCCTTGGCGTAGACGCGCGCCTCTGACTGGTAGTCGGGCTGCAGTCCGATGGTCCAGGGGTACGTCTTGTATTCGGCTCCCCACTTGGTGGCGCCGGTGGCGACGAAGATGTCAGGGACCTTCTGCTCGTTGAGATAGGGCCGGGTCGCGGTGTTGATGGGGGTGCCGAGCTGGCCCACCACCGCGTAGACCTGGCTCTGCTCCACCAGCTGGTGGGTGAGAGGCACCGCCTTGGCGGCGTCATAGCCGTCGTCCAGGACGATGTAGTTGATCTTGCGGCCGTTCACCCCTCCGTGCGCGTTGACGTACTGGTAGTAGGCGCTGGCTCCCTTGCTCACGGGAGCGTAGAAGGACGCGGCACCGCTGAGCGGGGTCGTCGTGCCGATGGTGATGGCGTCGTTGGTGACGCCGGTCTCACTCTTGGCGGTGGTCCCAGTGTTGCCCTGGCTGACTCCGCAGGCCAGGCTCAAAAGAAGTGCGGCCGTCGCCACCGCCAGGGTTCGCAACCGCAGGCGCCCATTCGTCATTCTCCACCTCCTTAAGTGGCCGCGCCCGAGGTCGCAACACGAGGCTCGGGCAGTTCACCGATAATACTCTCGGCGAAAGTGGCTGGCAAGGCGAGAACGAGGCCGGAGGCGGCTCCCATGACGCGCAAGGAGGCCAAGCGGCTCACGCGGCTCCGGCTGCTTGAAGCGGCGCGACAGATCGTTCTCGCAGGCGATGAGCAGGCGATCGCGGCGAGCGCGGTTGCGAGGGCGGCCGGCGTGGCCAACGCCACCTTCTACGAGCACTTCGCCAACATGGACGAGCTGCTGCGGACCATCGCCGAGGAGCTGTTTTCGAAGCTCCGTGAGGAGGTGCGCGGGCCGCGCTGGGAGGCGATCCAGGCCCCCAACAACGAGGAGAAGCTGCGGCGCCAGTTCCGGGTGCCGCTGGAAATGCTGGCAGCCAATCCGAGGCTTTTCCGCCTGGCGTTGCGGGTACGCCATCAACCCCGCTCCGCGCTCAGTGAGTCCAGCCTGCGCCTGGCCGGCAGCACCCGGCGTGACGTCGTCCAGGAGCTGATCGACCGCGGCTATCCAGCCAGCACTCCGGCTGACATGCGGCGGCTGGAGATGATCGCGGACGTCATCATCGCTGCCATCGAGGCCCTCTCCCTCGGCCATCTGAGCGGGCGGTATCCGAGCCTCGAAGAGATCGTCGACGTGCTGGTGCTAGTCAGCCGCGGGACCAGGCTGGTCCGAGAGACAGCCCAGCGGCAGGCCGCGCAACGCCGGGCGTCGGTAGACGCGTAGCTCCTCTGGTTTCAGCGAGCTTCAAGTGCGCTCAGGGGTCTTCCTCGGCCGGTGCCGCCGCCCGGCCGATCGGGGCCGGCGCCGGGGCCGCGACCATGCGCTCGCGCAGGCGCCGGCGGTACCCCATCAGTCGATAGAAGCCGCCCACTGCGCCCTGCGGCATGACGTACATGATGAGGATCAGGAGTACCCCGAACACGATGTCAGGGCGGCCCTTGTAGACCTGCTGCGCGTAGAACGGGGCCCAGACCGTGAACAGGGCCCCGACAATCGGTCCGGCCTGCGTCCCCAGGCCGCCGACGGCGGCCCCGACGAGGAGGGCCAGCGCGATCCCCACGTCGAACGAATCGGGGCCGACGTATGAGGTCGCCATCGCGTCCAGGCTGCCCGCCACGCCTGCGAAGAGGGCGCTGATGGCGAACGCCAGCGTCTTGTAGTAGGTCAGGTTGACGCCATAAGCGACCGCCACCGTCTCGCCGTCGCGGATGGAGCGGAAGGCGCGCCCGACGTCGCTCCTGAGCAGCGCCCTGGAAAACAGGAAGAAGAGGACTAAAAGGAGCAGCGATAAGTAGTAGAGCCACTGCTCGGCCGTCAGCTGGCCGGCGGCGACCAGGCCGAAGGGATCCTTTCCGGCGCCGCTGATGAAGATTCCCTGGGAGCCTCCAGTGAGCGTGTCGAAGTGGCGGATGACCGAGGGTACGCAGAGCGCCAGGGCGAAGGTGGCCAGGCCCAGGTAGAGCCCTCTGAGCTTCAGAGCCGGGATGCCGAGCAGGATGCCACCGATCGTCGAGAGCGCGGCCGCCACCGGGATCGTGGCCAGCGGTGACCAGCCCAGCTTTGTCGCCAGAAGCGCTGTGCAGTAGCCGCCGACCGCCATGAAGGCGCTGTTGCCCAACGAGATCTGCCCGCAGTAGCCCGTCAGCAGGTTGAGACCCACGATGGATATGGCGAACGCCCACACATAGGTGAACTCCAGAGACTGGAACTTGCCGAGCACGACGAGCGGACCGAGGATGGCCACCAGGAGCATGAATCCACCCGCCGCCCAGCCCGCCAGTGACCGGTCCGCGCTCATACGCGCTCCACGTGCACGTGGCCGAAAAGGCCGCCAGGCCTGAACACCAGCACGACCAGGATGACGATGAAGCCGAAGGCAAGGCGCAGGTCTTCTGCGTGCGGGACATAGGTTCCGACGAGGGCCAGCAGGACCCCCACCACCAGCCCGCCCACGACCGCGCCCACCGGGCTGTCGATGCCGCCCAGCACCGCAGCGGTGAAGGCATAGAGGAGGACCGACTGCATCATGTTGGGATCGAGGACTGTGATCGGGGCGACCAGCATCCCGGAGACCGCTCCGACGCCCGCCGCCAGGCCCCAGCCAAGGGCCAGCATCCAGCCCACCCGGACGCCGAGCAGGCGGCTGGTCTGGGGATAGAGCGCCGCCGAGCGCATCATCAGCCCGATGCGGGTGCGCGCAAAGAAGAGCCAGATCAGCACCAGCACGATGGTGGAGACGCCGATCAGCCCGAGGTCCTGGTAGCTGAGGCCGACGCCGCCGACCTGGACCGGAGAGGTCGGCAGAGGACTTGGAAAAGGCCTTACAACGTAGCCCCAGACAATCCCTGACAGCCCGTTGAAGATCGCGAAGAGTCCGATCGTGACCAGCACCAGCGTGATCACGGGCGCGCGCTCGACAGGCCGGATGATCACACGTTCGACCAGGACCCCTCCCACTACCGCGAGCGCCACCGTGACCGGGAAGACGAGCCAGTAGGGAAGCCGGAGGTAGGTCAGAAGGCTCCACGCGATGAAGGTCGTGAAGGTCGCCATCTCACCCTGCGCGAAGTTGAGCGTCTCCATCGCCCGGTAGATGAGAACCAGGGCCAGCGCCAGGCTGGCGTAGAGCCCGCCGGTCGCCAGGCCGAAGACGATCTGCTGAACCACGCCCTGGATGGAGACGGTCAGCAGCAGGTCAGTAGCCAAGGTAAGACCGCCTCACGGACTCGTTGCGGGCCAGCTCCCTGCCCGACCCGGAGACCGCGATCTCCCCGACCTCGAGCACATATGCGCGAGCGGCCGCCCGGAGCGCGATCCGGGCGTTCTGCTCGACAAGCAGAATGGTCACGCCCTCCTCGCGGTTGATCCTGCCGATGATCTCGAAGATCGAGCGGACCACGGTGGGCGCGAGCCCTAATGAGGGCTCATCGAGAAGGAGCAGCCGTGGGCGCATCATCAGTGCCCGGGCGATGGCGAGCATCTGCTGCTCACCGCCGCTGAGCAGACCGGCGGTCTGGGCCGACCGCTGGGGCATCCAGGGGAAGTAACCGAATACCCGCTCGAGGTCGCGCTTCACGCCGTCTCCGTCGCGCCTGAGGCAGGCGCCCATCTGGAGGTTCTCGAGCACGGTCAGCTGCGCCAGCATCCCACGTCCCTCGGGAACGTGCGCGATGCGCCTGCGGGCCACGTCCTCGGGCGGAAGCCCGGCGATGGACCTGCCGCTGAAGGTGATGCCTCCGGAGACCTTCACCATCCCCGAGATTGCGCGCAGGGTCGTGCTCTTGCCCGCGCCGTTGGCCCCCAGCATTGCCACCACCGACCCCTCGTCGACCGCGAGCGAAATGCCGTGCAAGACCTCTATCGAGCCGTAGGAGGCGGTCACGTTCTCGAGCTCGAGGAGCGGCACTCAGTCGTCCTCGGTCCCTTCCTCGTCTGACGAGCCCAGGTAGGCCTCGATCACGAGCGGATCGGTGCGGACTTCGTCTGGGGTGCCCTCGGCGATCTTGCGACCGAAGTCGAGCACCACCACCCGCTCGGCGATCGACATCACCAGGTTCATGTGGTGCTCGACCACCAGAGGTGTAACCCCGAGGTCGGTGTTGATCCGGCGGATCAGGCGGCCGAGGCTGTTGAGCTCTGTGTGATTGAGGCCTCCTGCCGGCTCGTCGAGAAGGAGGAGCTTCGGTCGCGACACCAGTGCACGAGCCAGCTCGACGGCCTTCATGGTGCCAAACGGGAGGCCGGTGGCCAGACGCGGTCCGAGGCCGGTCAGGCCGACGAACTCCAGTGCCTCCTCAGCGCGGCTGACCGCCTCCTGCTCCAGCCGCCCAACGGCCGGCCAGCCGATGCCGGCCAGGGCGAAGTAGAGGGGGTTGCGGGCCAGCCGGCAGTGATAGCCGATGAGGACGTTTTCGAGCACCGTCATGCGGGGCGAGAGGGCCAGGCTCTGGAAGGTCCGGGCCATGCCGAGGCCGATGATCTCGTCGGCGCGCGTCTCGAGCAGGTTGCGGCCGTTGAGAAGAACTGCACCGGCGCTGGCCTGGTAGATCCGCGTCATCACGTTGAAGAGCGTCGTCTTTCCGGCGCCGTTGGGGCCGATCAACCCGACTATGCACCCCTCGGGAACGTCGAAGCTGAGACCGTCGAGGGCCACCAGGCCGCCGAACCGGACGCTCACCCCCTGTACGGAGAGAAGAGGCTGCCCTCGGGCGAGCTCCTGCATCAGCATTCGCCGATAGTAGTCTCGGCCAACCGGCAAAGCAAGAGATCTGTCGTGCGCGGGTTATCGCTGGATCTCGACCAGCAGCACCCAGGCGCCGGCGATGGCCGCAACCATGGCAGCCAGGAGTGCAGGCACAATCCAGTAGAGGCCACCTCCGTTCTGTGCCAGAAGGCTGACCGCACCGACGATGAGGAAGATGGGACCGGAGTGGGCCCCGAGCACCCGCATGGCAAAGTTGCTTCGGGTCACGCCCAGCACGCGTCGAGGCGCGCGCAGGTGGATGTAGGCAATTGTCGCGACGACGAGGGTCGCAATACTCAGGATCTCGATGGCGACGCTCTGTGGGCCCTGACCCGGCATCAGGCTGAGGGTCGACACCAGCAGCGACGAAGTGAGCAGGATGAGGACCTCGATCGCCCGTGCAACCAGGCCTTGACCCTTCAGGACCTGGCTGAGGTTGATCGAGAGGGCGACGAAGAGCAGCCCGGTCAGCGCCGCCGATGCGCTTGCGATTGCGGAGAATACGGGCGCCCAGTTGGCAGTCGAGTACGCATCCACCCGGCGCGAATGGTAGAACGGACGTCCCCTCTGAACGCGAATCCGGACGAGGTGATCCGCGAGCTGCTCGATTGAGCTCTGGGCCGGGGCGGGAGTAGCGTTGCGGCGTGACCCTGGCGCCCAACGAGCTTCGCGTCGGCCGGCTCCTGATGGTGGCCTTCCTCGCGATCTTCGTCCACCGGGTCCTCGGCACCGCGGCGGGCGTGAGCGGCGGCCGGCTCGGGCTCCTGGTCGCCCTGGTGGTCGCCATCACCGGCGTATACGGCTGGTTCTGGCTTCGGGTGGCGGGCGGGCCGCACGACGACCAGGCGGCGCTGGCGGTCGCGGCGCTGACGCTGCTCGTCGCGCTGTACGTCCTCACCATGTCCCCCGAGACGTACGTCTTCTACTACCCGGCGATCGTCGCCGGCGCCGCGCTGCGGTGGAACCGCAGCCTGCTCCTCCTGGCTGCGGTGACCGCGACCGCTTTCGGGATCGCGGTGCTGCGCGGCGACGGCGTCTCGGCGGCGACGGACCCTGCGATCGTTATGATCCTGCTGGGCGCGTCGGCGATGGCCGTGCGGCGCCACGTGGGGACGACCAAGAGGCTGGAGGCCGCCCGGGACGAGATTCACCGGCTGGCCGCTCGGGACGAGAGGCTGCGCGTCGCCCGCGACCTCCACGACGAGCTCGGGCAGACCCTCTCGCTGATCGTCCTCAAGAGCGAGCTGGCCCAGCTCGAGGTGCCCGGCGGGGGCCGCGACCGGATCGAGGAAGTGACGCAGGCGGCCAGGCACGCGCTGAAGAGCCTGCGCGACCTCGTCTCCAGCTTCCGGCACCCGACCCTGGCCGAGGAGCTCGACTCCGCACGCTCGCTGCTGGAGGCCTCGGGCATCGAGTGCCTGGTCGAAAGCCGGGCCGACGGCATGTCCCCGCCGGTGGAGGCGGCGCTGGCCTGGACGGTCCGCGAGGCGGCCACCAACGTCCTTCGGCACAGCGGCTGCCGCCGCTGCCGCTTCGTGGTCGAGAAGCGGGGCGGCACCGTCCACCTGGAAGTCACCGACGACGGGCGCGCCCCCGAGCAGTTCGAGCCCGGCAGCGGGCTCCGCGGCCTCGAGGAGCGGGTCTCCTTCCTGGGCGGCCTGCTGCGCGCGGGCAGGAACGGAGGTGGGGGCTTCCGCGTCCAGGTCGAGATCCCCTGCGCGTGATCCCGGTGCTGCTCGCTGAGGACCAGGCCCTGCTCCGGCAGGCGCTGGCGGAGATCCTGGACCGCGAGGACGACATCGCGGTCGTGGCCCAGGTAGGTCGCGGGGACGAGGTGCTGGCGGCGGCGCTGCGCACCCGGCCAGAGGTCGCCCTCATCGACATCGAGTTGCCCGGGCGCGACGGCATCGTGTGCGCCGCGGATCTTCGCGAGCACCTGCCGTCCTGCAGGGTGCTGGTGCTGACGGTGTTCAACCGGCCGGGCTATCTGAAGCGGGCGCTGGAGAGCGGCGCGCAGGGCTACATCCTCAAGGACGTGGCGCCTCGCGACCTGGTCCGGGCCATTCGCGATGCCGCCGCGGGCAGGAGGGTGGTCGACCCCGAGCTGGCTACCGCCGCGCTGTACGAGGGGGTCAGCCCGCTGTCGCCCCGGGAGCGCGAGGTCCTGGCGCTCAGCCACCTGGGCGCCAGCGTGGAGGAGATCGCGCGTACGCTGAGCCTGTCCCGCGGGACCGTCCGCAACCACCTGTCGATCGCCATCCAGAAGCTCGAGGTGCGTACGCGGTTCGACGCCGCCCGCATCGCCGAGGAAAAGGGCTGGCTCTGAGGCAGTGACCGCGGTCATGGGCACCGTGACGGCGATCACGTGCAGTCGATGACGCCGGTGACTTCCGACCGCGGACTGCCGGACCTACGTTGGTCGCGTGCGCGTGAAGATGATCCTCCCGGCGCTTACCGAGGCGAAGAGCCCGTTCTTCCGCCCCATCAAGTACTCGCTCTTTCCGCCGCTTGGGCTGGCGACGCTCGCCGGCTACTTGCCGGACGACGACGTCACGATCCAGGACGAGCACGTCGAGCGGCTGGACCTGGACGACGAGCCCGACCTCGTCGTCATTCAGGTTTACATCACATCCGCCCGGCGCTCCTACGAGATCGCCGACCGCTATCGCCGCCGGGGAGCCTACGTGGCAATGGGCGGCCTCCACGTGACGTCCCTGCCCGATGAGGCCGCGCCGCATGCCGATACCATCTTCAGCGGCCCCGGCGAGGACACGTGGCCGCAGTTCCTCGCAGACCTGCGTGCCGGCTGCCCGGCGCCGCTCTACTTCTCTCGGCAGCGCACGCTACTCGGCGTCCCGCCTATCCGGCGCGACCTGATCCGGCGCCATCGCTACCTCGTGCCCAACTCGATAGTGGTCAGCCGCGGCTGCCCCCACGTCTGCGACTTCTGCTACAAGGTCGCCTTCTTCAAGGGCGGCAAGCAGTTCTACACGCAGACCGTTGACGCCGCTCTGGCCGAGATTGACCGCCTGCCCGGCCGCCACCTCTACTTCCTCGATGACCACCTGTTCGGCAACCCCCGCTTCGCCGCCGAGCTCTTTGCCGGCATGCGCGGCATGGGCCGCCTGTGGCAGGCGGCTGGTACCGTGAAGGCGGTACTGGAGCAGCCCGCGGTGCTGGAGGCGGCGGTCGCGGCGGGGCTGCGCAGCCTCTTCGTGGGCTTCGAGACCGTGAACGCCGACAACCTCTCCGAGCAGCGGAAGTACCAGAACATCGGTCGGGACTACGCCGAGGCGATCCGCCGGCTGCACGACCTGGGCGTGATGGTCAACGGCAGCTTCGTGTTCGGCATGGACCACGATGGTCCGGACGTCTTCGACCGCACCGTGGAGTGGGCGATCCAGCATGGGATGGAGACAGCCACGTTCCACATCCTCACGCCCTACCCCGACACGGCCCTCCACGAGCGGATGGCGAACGACGGCCGCATCCTGCACCGCGACTGGGACCTGTACGACACGAGGCACGTGGTCTTCCGGCCGGCGCGCCTTGACCCAAGCACTCTGGAGAACGGCTATTGGCACGCCTACCGCGAGTTCTACCGCTGGCCCGCGATCTGGCGGGGAGCCGCCACCAAGGCCGAGGCAACAGGCAGGCTCCGCCACCTCGCCTACGCCGGCGGTTGGAAGAAGTTCGAGCCGCTGTGGGACGTCCTCATCCGCAGCGGCCAGGTGGTGCACGCGCTCCCTGTGCTGGAGGCGATCCTGAGCGGCTTCGGCCGCGTCCAGCCTGGGGCGGCTCTCGCCAGGATCGGCGCGGCCCGTCGCCCAGCGTTGGAGCCCTGAGCGCGGTGCTGCAGCTACCTACCTCGTCCGATGCCGCGCTTGGGCGAGCCCGTTAGACCGTCGGCGCCTACAGGCCTTGCCGAAACCGCCTGCCGGTAACGCAGCAGCAAGCCGTATGGGCTGAGGAGCCCGAGGTACACGTGTCCGGCGAGCAACGCCACCAGCGCCATCGCCATGAGCACGTGCACCTCACGCGCTCGGGCCACCACTTCCGCGCTGAACCGGTCCCACCAGTACATGGGGACACCCGTGAGCAGGAGGGTGACGAGAGCCACGGCTGTGAGAGCGGCGAACAGCTTCTGCCCGGCGTTGAATCGTGCCGCCTCCCGGTGCGCGCCCACGGGGATCTCGCGATTCCGGAAGACCTGCCACGGCTGCGTGAACCATTCGAAGTCCTGGCGCCCCCAGAAGCTGAGGTGCCGTTCCACAGAGGTCACCTCCGGCCAGCGCAGGGCGGCAATCAGCGCGGGCGCGATCGCCGTGGCGGCGGCAGCTCCAAGGTGCAGCGTCCGCACCCAGAACCGCTGGCCAAAGACCTGGCTGAGCACGGGCACGTACATCACGGTGCCGGTGACAACGAGCACCGCCACGCACGCGGCGACTGACCAGTGCAGCGTCTTCTCAGTGGCGGATGCGCGCGTCGGCGGCGTAGCCCCTTGCCTCCCAGTAGCCCGTCCCCGTTTCCGCCACCGCAGTCAAGCGGCGCAGCCACTTCACCCCCTTGTATCCGTAGAAGAAAGGAACGACCAGGCGCGCTGGAGCCCCGCGCTCGGCCGTGAGCGGCCTCCCGTTCATGTTGAACGCGACGATGACTCCCTCTGTCCTCGCCGTCTGCAGATCCAGGTAGTCGACGTACACCCCATCAGCCGACTCGAACCGCACGGCCGCGGCGCGCGCTTGCACGCCCGCCTGGTCGAGGAGACCCCGAACCGGCAGACCGGCCCACCGAACCGATGAGACCGACCAGCCCGTCACGCAGTGGAAGTCGGCGGTGACTCCAGCCAGCCGGGTCGCGGCGACCTCGTCGCGGGACAGGGCTAGAGGCCGGTCGACCAGACCGTCGACGACCAGCCGCCACGTCCCGGGACTCCACTGAGGGATCGACCCGGTGACGCTGTAGAAGTGGAAGCCGTCGCCCGGGGTGAGATCTCCGAGAGGCGATTCAACCCAGGAGCGCAGCGCGGCCGGCACGCCCCCACCGAACGCGACCAGACCCAGGCTGGCGGCAGTCCCGGCCATGAAGAACCGCCGGCCCACGGGTTTACCGCTCACGCCGCCCGCAGCCTCCGGCGGCGAATGAACCTGCCGGCGGGCTCGACGCCGCACCAGGCACCGTCCTGCAGAAGAACCGTGCCCCCGGCCACGACGGTGTCCACCCGCCCGTGTAGCTCCATCCCGTCGAACGGCGAGTAGTCGGTCTCCATGTGCAGGCTGCTCACTTGCCCGCGCGCTGCCGGGTCGATCACCACCAGGTCGGCGTCCATACCGGGCAGCAGCGATCCTTTTGAGGCCATGCCGAACAGTCGAGCAGGTTCAGAAGCGCAGAGCCGGATCACCTCCGTCATCGGAATCCGCCCGCGCAGCGCCTCGGAGACCATCAGTGGGATCCGCGTCTCGATGCCCGGCAGTCCTGGCGGGACCAGGGCGGAATCTCCGGCGTGAACCCCCTTCTGGGCGCCGTCGAAGCAGCAATGGTCGGAGTGGACGCCGGTGAGCTCGGCGCCCAGCCGGCGCCACAGCGCACGGGCGCTGGCGGCTGGACGGAGCGGCGGCGAGCAGACGTATCGCTCGGGCTGCCGTCGCTCGTAGACGGATTCGTCGAGGAGGAGGTAGTGCGGGCAGGTCTCGCCATAGGCCCGGACACCCAGCGCACGCGCGGCGGAGATCTCCCCAGCCACCTCCGGGAGAGTCACGTGAACCAGGTACACCGCCGCGGCTGACGCGCGCGCCAGCTCCAGCACGCTGCGGGCAGCGTCGAGCTCCGCCATAGGCGGTCTGGCCAGCGCGTGATGGCGTGCGTGGGAGCAACCCTGGCGCCGGAGCTCGGCGGTTGCCCGTTCCACCAGCGATTCGGTCTCGGCGTGGACCATGACCAGGCATCGAGCCCTCGCGGCCGCCGACATCACGGCCAGGACGTCGCCCAGCTCCAGCATCATGATCCCGCGGTAGGCCGTAAACACCTTGACCGACGGCGCACCCATGCGGGCCGCCGTCTCGATGTCCGCAAGCGCGGCCGCGTCGGCTTCGCGGGCGATGGCGGCGTGAAATCCGAAGTCGATCCAGGCGCGAGAGGTGGCTTCGCCGATCCGCTTCCGAAGGGCCGTCTCAGGTGTCTCTGCAGGTTCCGGAAAGGCAAACTCCAGGATGCTTGTCGTGCCCCCAAACGCCGCCGCGCGGGTGGCCGACGTGAAGTCATCGCGGGTGCGGAAGTCTCCGAACTGGATCCCAACGTGGGTGTGCACGTCCACGCCGCCGGGCAGCACCAGCGCGCCGGTGGCGTCGATGACTCGCGCTGATCCGGCGTCAAAAGCGCCGTGCGCGGCGAGCGCCACCACACGCCGGCCCGCCACCAGCACATCCGCGGCAAAGGCGCCCGTCTCGAGGACCACCGTGCCGCCCCGCACGACGAGGTCGATTCTCAAAGCTTGTAGCCGAGCACGAAGCCGCTGACCAACCCGATTCCGAGCCACAGGCTGGGCTTTTGAGCCGATGCCGGATGGAGGTCCGTCCACCGGCCGACAACGTAGGCGAGCGCGCCGGTGCCCACCATGAGCTCGATCAGCCCGAGCTGCGTGATGGCGCGGCACAGCGCCAAGACGACCCCGAACGCAGCCGTGGCAAGAAGGCCGGCGAGCACAGCAGTCGGGCGTTCCACACCCTCGAGCAGGGTGGTCGCAACACCCGCTACCGCGGCGGGCACCAGCACGATCAGCAGTGTCAGGTGATGAGCCGATGCTGGAACCAGAGCCGCCGAGGCTCCGATCCCGATGACTTCGAAGACCGCCGCCCGCGCAGAGCGCAGGCGACGGCCAAATCGAGAGAGGGAGTAACCGGCAAGTCCGAAAACGGCAGCCGCCAACCAGGCGAGCTGGGTCACGAGCAGAGCGTTCCACAAACCTCGGCTGCCGAAGCCCGAGAACATGGTCGCCAGCGCGGTCCCGGCAGCGGGCACCACGACCAGCAGCGCTGCAAGCATCGCGCCCAGGCCCATACCAAACGTGAGGGGGTGGTCGCGGATCCGCGGCCAGTCGGACAGCGCGGCCATGAAGAGCATCCACGCGGCGGAACCCAGGTAGAGCATCAGGACCGGGCGAGCTCCCGGATGGTTCTTTCCACGCTCAGTGGATCGGGAAAGAGGACCGGCAGCGCCAGGCCGGCCTCTCGATACGCCGCCAGCCGCTCCGCGCAGGCAGCGGCAGGGCCACACAGCGCGTGCTCGGCCACCAGCGAGTCCGGCAACCACGAGAACGTCGCCTCCAGCCCACCCTCGCGAGCACGGACGCGAAGCCGCTCGAGCAGCTCAGGATCCAGCCCGGTCTCGGCGGCGAGATTGGGGAAGTAGACGAGGTAGGTGGCCAGGATCGGGCGCACCCGCGCGGTCGCCTCGGCGACCGAGCCGGCCATGGCAACCACCATGGCCTGGCCCACCTCGCCGCGAAATCCGTCCGGCCCGGCCGCGGAGTTCAGGCGCGTTAGAGCCCGCTTCGTGTAGGAGACGGGCATGAAGGCGTTGAGGATCACGCCGTCCGCCAACCCGCCCGCGCAATCGAGCGCTCGCGGCCCGGTGACGCACAGATATACAGGAGGGGACGGCCCAGGCTGCAGCTCCGGAACCAGGTCGCGGAAGCGGGTGTGCCGGCCGTCGAAAGAAACCGGGGCCGGCTGACCCCAGGCCGCCCGCACCGCGGTCACAAACTCCGCGAGGCGCGTCACAGGATGGTCGAACTCGTAACCCTGCTGTCCGAGCGGAGCTGGTGAGCCGGGACCGACGCCCAGCACCACTCGACCAGGAGCGGCCTCGGCCAGGGCAGCCCAGGTGATCGCCACCAGCGCGGCGCCACGCGTGTAGACGTTGATGGCTGCACTGCCCACGCGTACGCGTTCGGTTGCCATCAGCAGCGCCGTCATGGCGGTGACGGAGTCTCTCGTTATGCGGGTCTCGGCGTGCCAGAGGGAGTCGAAGCCGGCCTGCTCAGCCGCTCTCCCGATGTCGACCAGACTCCGCAGGTCGGGTCCGCCGAGAAAGCCGAATCCGAGCTTCACGGGATCCACTCCCATCAGTCCTGATACGCCAGCCGGAAGAGCGTCCGCGCCAGGACCTCGATGCCGTATCCGATGTGCGCGACCTCGGTGTACTCGTCTGGCCGGTGGCTGTGGCCGCCCTGGCTTGGCACGAAGAGCATGGCGGCGGGACAGATGCTGCCCAGCAGTTGAGCGTCGTGCCCGGCATGGCTCGGCATCCTCCGCCATGCCACGCCGGCCTCCTGACACGCGGTCTCCAGACAGCCACAGATACGGTCATCGAAGCGAATGCCCGGCTGTCCGATCAGCGGCCTGGTGTGTGCCTCGAGCTCGCGGCCGGAAGCGACCTTCTGCAGCATTCGAAGCAGGCTGTCCTCGAACCGGTCGAGCGTCGCTTCGTTGGGATGGCGGAAGTCGATGGTGAAGTCTGCCGAGCCTGGCACCTGATTGAAGCCACCTGGCTCCACCGTCAGGTGACCGACCGTGGCGACGGCAGGCGCTCCCTGCTCCTTCGCGATTCGCTCCGCCCCCAGCACGACCTCAGCCGCACCGGTGAGCGCGTCACGACGCCGCGCCATCGGGATGGTGCCAGCGTGCCCGGCGGCGCCTTGAATGGAGACGCTGAGGCCGCGCACACCGACGACCTGGTCGACGACCCCGATCACGTCGCCGGCAGCTGCCAGCACCGGGCCCTGCTCGATGTGGGGCTCGACGAACGCGACCAGATCATACCTGTGGGCCTCCGGGATCCGTTCAGGGTCCAGCCCACAGGCTCGCATCGCAGCCCCGATCGAAACGCCCTGGGAATCAGTCAAGCGATCGGGCTCGCCCTCCAGAATGCGGCCGGTCATGGCACGGCCGCCCCAGAAGTTGCAGCTGAACCGGCTCGACTCCTCCTCGCAGTTGGCGAGCACCTCGATCGTGCGCTTGGGCCTTCCAAAGGCGGCGGCCAGCCACTGCACGGCAGACCCGGCCATGACGACGCCGAGCACGCCGTCGTACGCCCCGCCTCGAACGACCGAGTCGATGTGCGACCCGCTCAGGACGACTCCCGGGCTGTCACCGCTGAGGCGCCCGAACCGGCTGCCGACCGCGTCGGCCCGGACCCGAAGCCCGGCGGCGTGAAACCATTCCTCTATCTCCGCCATGGCTCCCTGCCAGGCTCCGGTGTACACGAGCCGGGTGACGGAACCATCCTCGCCACGGCCGTGCAGGCGCAGCCGCTGAATGAGAGCGTCTGCCTCCTGTGCCAGCTCGGCGCGATCGCTGTCGCTGAAGCTGGGCATGACCGCCGGAGTCGCCATCAGATACGCGCCCATGTGAGCCGTTCCGCTGCCTGGTCCGGGGCCAGGCCGTATCGGTCGATCGCCGACTGCAGACTTATGAGCTCATCCAGCACGTCGTCCAGCACCTTCCGCTGATCACGCTGGAGGGGGTCGCCGTAGCCGGCGCCGCAGGGGCTCACCGTCCTGATGACCTCCCCCGGACGGCCCCAGAGCGACTGCAGCTTCGACGGTAGGCGCACCTGCCGGCCGTCGGCCGCGACCTTCAGAGCCTGGCCAGGGGTTCCCTCACCGCCTCCGAAGGCGCCCTGCGGAGGGTGTCTGTGCCCGTCGCCTTCCACGCTGACGTGGGCATCGGTCTGGAGCTGCATGTCGCGGATCGAACCGACGCCGCCGCGCCACCTGCCCGGGCCTCCTCTGTCGGTGCGCAGCTCGTAGCGGGTGACTCGAAGCGGGTAGTGAGCCTCGATGTCTTCGATGGGGTTGTTCCGGGTGTTGGCATAGAGCACGTCCACTGCGTCGATCCCGTCCTTGCCCAGGCGCCCGCCGTAGGCGCCTTCAGTGATGTCGATGTAGACCCAGTGGTGCCCGTCGACCACGCCCGAGTAGGCAACCGCCGTCATGTTTCCCATTCCGGCCGCGATTCGGTCCGGGCAGATGGGTCGCAGCGCCGCCATCAGGGTGTCGGCGACTATGTTGCCCGGGGCAGCGCGGGCGATGGTGGCGCAGGGGAAGGTGGGATTGGCCAGCGAGCCTCGCTCGGCCACGATCCGGATCGGCCGCACCAGCCCCGAGTTCTGGGGCACGTACTCGTGCGTCGCCTGGTCCAGCAGGATCGAGCGCAGGGTCACGTAGATGGCTATGTCCACCGTG
>DATFWQ010000112.1:0-21498 GCA_035259145.1 Candidatus Dormiibacterota bacterium
GATCAGACCGCGAGACTGAAGGTTGCCGACGATCCGGTTCATCGTCTGTGCGGTCACGAACGCCCGGCGCGCGAGCTGGGCGCTGCTCAGACCTGGTGACTCGTCCAGGAAGGCCAGCACGGCGTACTGCGGTGTAGTGATGCCGAGCTCGCGGAGGGAGGCGTCCATCTCAGCGCGAAGGCGCTGCTGAGCGGTCTTGAGCAGATATCCGACGTCCTCCATTCGCCCTCCTCTCTCCTCCCGGACCGACTTTGTCAGCATGCTGGTATAATATCAGCATGCTGATATCTCGTCACATGGAGGTAACCCGATGGCAACGATTGCGACCGACCGGGACGTCGTGACCCTGGTCAACGTTTTCACCGTTACCCCCGAGCAGCAGCAGCGTCTCGCCGACCTGCTGGCCGAGGCAACAGCGTCGGTGATGAACCGGCTCCCCGGCTACGTTTCGGCCAACATCCATCGCAGCCTGGACGGCACCAGAGTCGTCAACTACGCTCAGTGGCGGCGCGTCGAGGACTTCGAGGCGATGCTTCGCGATCCCGACGCACAGCAGCACATGCGATCGGCCTCGAAGCTCGCCACCAGCATCGAACCGCACCTCTACGAGGTGGTCTTCACCGACCAGACCAAGGACGAGGCGGCGGGGTGATCACTGTCGTGCCGCTGGCCTACCGAGCGTAGTGGATCCGCACAGCCTTCTCGGCAGGCAGTGCGACGCTGGCCTCATCCAGCGGCGGATGGAAGGCGCTCAGGTGACATGATCACCCCTCCCGATCGTTGCGCGGCCGCCAACAGAGGCAAAGCTGACCCGGTTGGACGTCGAGCGGTCGAGAAGTCTAACTACTCGGGTGAGGGAGCTGCATATCGCCCGCTCAGAGTGGGGGCCTGCCTCTCGCTCACGGGTCGGTACGGCCTGTTCGGAACGCAGGCCGCTAGCGGACTGCAGGTCTGGCGCGAACTCGACGGCGCGGCCCAGGTGACCGTCGAAGATGACGGCAGCGATCCCGCTCGGCTGCCGGACTGCCTCGCGCGAATGGCCCCGAGGTGCGACGTCCTGCTGGGGCCCTACTCTACGGGCCTGATGCGGGCCGCCGTCTCCCTGGTTCCCCGGCTGGATCGTCTTCTCTGGAACCACGGCGCTGCCGGCGACGATGTAGCGAAGGCGTGCCCGGGTCGAATCGTCTCGGTCCTGGCGCCGGCCAGCCGATACGCGCTGCCGTTTGTGGAGCACCTGGCCCGGCAAGCGCAGCGCGTGCCGCTCTGGATCGTGCAGGGAAGAGGAGGCTTTGGGCGCCAGGTGGCCGGCGGCGCCGCAGTGGCGGCCAGCCGGCTCGGCCTGGAGACGGTCCTGGTCGGCGCAGAAGCCCGGCTCTCGGACCTCGCTCTTCCACCGGTGTGGGATCTGTTCTCGGCCGGCTCCTTCGAGACCGACGTCGCCGTCACGTCTGAGGCGTTGACTCTGGGCCGCCCCCCGCGTGCGCTGTGCGCCGTAGCCGCTGGTGTTCAGGAGTTTGGCCGCTCACTGACCGATCCTGAGGGGATATACGGGATTGCTCAGTGGGCCCCGGGGAGTGGTGAGGCGCCCGAGCTGGGACCCTCCGAAAGCACGTTCATTAAAAACTACAGCCGGCTGACCGGCACGATCCCTGACTATCCCGCGGTCCAGGCGGCGGCTTGCGCGGTGATCGGAGCCCACTGCGCGCGAGCCACGGGGGCCACAGACGTCGAAGCGCTCTGGCGCGCCGCCGCCAGCCTGCGTGCAACGACACTGTTCGGCCCGTTCCGGATCGATCCGTCGACGGGAGTCCAGATCGGGCACGAACCTTGTCTCCTTAAATGGTCGGCAGGGCGGTTGACCCGTGTCGAGTCCACGGCCAGCCCCTGACATCCCCCGTCAATGGGCGACGTAGTGAAGACCTTCAGACCGTCCGGCGTGAGCGATCCCGGCCTGATCCGTCGCTATGCGGCCGCGCGCCTCGAGCAGCTTCACGGCGAACTCGAGCTGAAAGCGCGCCTCGACGTCCTCCAGGTCGGCTCCGAGCAGCTGCTCGATGCGAGCAAGGCGGTAGCGCAACGTGTTTACGTGCACGTGCAGCGTTCCGGCGGCGGGCTTCAGACGCCGGTCAGAACGTAGGAACACGGCCAGCGTGCGCACGTACTGCCCACCGGTCCGTGCGTCGGCCCGCGTCAGCGGCTCGAGAGCGCGCTCGGCCACAGCATCGAGCATCTCAGGATCGACCGCTCGGGCGACGAGCCCGTAGAAGCCGAGCTCCTCGTGGGTGCGGAGACGGCCCTCTCCGGTGGACGCCCGCGCCAGTCCGAGGGCGAGCGCGGCCTCCCGGTAGGACTCGGCGTAGTCGCCGAGGACGTGGCAGACGCGCCCCAGGCCGCCCGCGAGACGCACGCCTCCGAGCGCCGATCCTGCATCGCTGAGGAACGTCGCAATCGCTCCCCTGAGCACGCTCGGCTCTTCCTCGGCGCGCACCAGGAGCACCGCGTCCCTGCCGCGCAGGTCGAGGACCGGTTCCAACCCGCGGGCCTGGGCGACGTACTTGATGACGTCCGCCGCTCGGCGGGTGACGAGCGGGGCCGCCTCCTGGCCCGCGCGCTCCACCTCGAGACCTATGCAGAGCACCGCTCGCGCCACGTCCAGGTCAACGCCCAGTATCGAGGCCTGTCGGGCGACCAGGTCCTCGTCGCCCAGCCGGCCATGGAGGAGGTCGTCGAGAAAGCGCGGGCCAAGACCAAGCTCATCCTCAAGCGCGGTCCGCTCCCGCAGCAGCCAGAGCGCGACGAGCTGGGTGACCTGCCGCAGGCCGGCTTGCTCCGCACGATCCAGCGCGGCCGGCCGCGTCACCACGATCGTGCCCAGCTGCCGCCGGCCCGCCATAACGACGAAGCGCGTCTCCCTGCCGCTGGGCTCACCCACATGAGCGACGACGTGTCCGAACGGGTCCCGCAGCTCGACGGCACAGCCGAGCCGGCCGTCGAGCACGCCCAACGCAGCCTCCAGGCCCCCGCCTCCCGCGAGCGCCGCCGCCACCTCGGCAAAGAGCCGCCTGCCTGACTCGACCCGCAACGCCTGCTCGTCAGCGGCCGCCAGCCGCCGGCGGAGCGCCTGCCGGTCCTCGACCGCCGTCAGGGAGGCGCTGACCGAGCGGGCGAACAGCGTCATCAGCTCTACCTCGCTGGACGTGAAGCGGCGCAGGCGGTGCTCAGCTGCGTAGAGCACGGCCACCACCGTGCTGGCCGAGCGGATCGGCACGGCAATCGAGCAGCGGAGGCCCTCGGCGTCGATCACCATCTTCGAGTACCGCTCGCGCCTGGGGTCATGCTGATAGTCACGAACGACGATCGGTTCGCCGCGCTCGGCCACCCGGCCACCGATCCCCTTGCCGAACGGCAGTCGCCACAGTCGCGCGGTCTCCGGGTCTCGGAACCCCGAGTGGGCGACCAGCCGGAGTACGTCTCCATCGCGCACGGCGCAGTAGCTGCAGCTCGTCTGGACAAGGAGGCGCGCCGCGTCGTTGGCGCGCCGTAGAACGTCTTCGGCAGTCTGCGCCTCCTGAACCCACAGGCAGGCGTCGGCGAAGATACGCGCTGCGTCCCGGCCGGCCACCATCTAATGCTGCCTCGGTGTGGCGCCACGAACAAGACCCTTTGTAGCGCCGCGACAATCGGTGAGCCCAGATTTGTCGAAACGAGCCGAATTCCGGCTGACAGCCGCAGGGTACGCTCCCGTTGGCCCGCCTTCGTTAGGGCATCCCCGCGTGACCGGAGCAGGAGCTCGATACAAGAAGAGGAGACTGTGAGATGGCGGTCGAGACACGCGTGCTCACCGACGCGGAGCGACGACAGCTCAAGATGTTCTTCGAGCAGACGAGGTCACTCCCCCAGCTGCTCGCCACGTTGCGCAGCCGCCGGGTGGCCCTCGGCTACGCGATCGAGAGTGGCGAGCCCGAGACCCGCGCCAGCGGGCGGACGCTGATCCAGGAGAAGGGCCCGCTGACGTTCAGGTCGGACCAGGCCGTCGTGCCCCTGAGCGAGCTGGAAGAGGCGCTCGTTGCCTGGTCGGCCTGCGGGCCGAACGGAATGGCCCACTGGGACATCGCCATCCACGGCGGCTTCCACGAGCTGGTGACAATCGCCGGCCGCACCGCCGCCGCGCCTGGCAACTCCTTTGCGCACGACCTGCTGATCATCAAGGACGATGGCGCGTACATCTACAACCCCGGGACCGAGCGCTCGAAGATGGTCGAGATCGAGTCCGAGCAGGACTACGACAAGGTCCTCGACTGGTACCGCCAGGGCATGACCAAGGTCCACGAAGGGCGACCCGACGTCGACTGGGGGCTGCGGGCGCCGGGCGCCCCGAACGCCTCGCTGTTCGGGCCCTACCAGTTCAACCTCAACCGGGACGGACAGACCTGGTTCATCCCGATCACGGACGTCGGCTGGCTCTACTTCAGCGTGTTGCTCAACCTCTTCGACGCCTGGCACATCTACTTCCTCGACGATGCCACCCAGCAGCCGGCAGGCGTGGAGAAGTGGGTGGGCGAGGGCAAGCTCGAGTTCCCGATCATGATCAGCCAGATCGAGCAGTTCCTGTTCCAGGTCGAGACCTACCCGCCGGGCTCCTACGTCCAGAACATGCGGCTTGCGGCCGAAGCGATGGGGCTTGGCAACTGGATCTTTTGCGGCTACTTCGACGACGTCCTGATGGGGGCGTTTCCGGACCTCGCCAAGGGTCTCGGCTTCCGGCACGAGCCGCTCAACATGAAGGCCCCGGCGGCGACCGGCGCGTTGAAGATATTCGGTGTGGAGGGCGTCAAGGAGGCCACCTACGTGCCGTCGCCGCGATATCGCGACGGCCAGGCCGTGATGCAGGCCATGATGGACGAGAAGTACGGGAAGGGCGCGACAATGTCCCGGGGCGACGACAACTGGATGCTCGCCCACGGAGGCCCGTTCAAGCCCGATGTGGTTCGAGAGATCGTCAACCATCCGGAGGTCCGCGTATCCGACTGGGCGGTGGAAGCCTGCGCTGCCTATGTCGACTACTGCGTCGATCGCTACGGCCAGTGTCCCGTCTACTTCAACCCGATGCAGTGCCAGTTCGGCGCTGTCGTCCACCACGTGGACGCCGCGTTCTACGACAAGTACTACGTCGGCGGTTCGATCACGCCGCAGATACGCGAGCACATGCGCACGTGGCACTGAGCAACTGAAGGAGAAGAGGAGGCGGTCGTGGAGTTCAAGAATGTCATCGGCAGCCGGAGGTCGATCCGCTACTTCCAGCCCTACAAGCCTGTGGAGCGTGAGAAGATCCAGACGATCCTGGAGGCGGCACGCATCGCCTCCCAGGCCGTCAACTCGAACTGGGCCAAGGCAATAGTCGTCAATCGGGACGACATGTCGGAGGAGGACCGAAATGCCCTCAAGACCCCGACGACAACAGCCCAGCTGGATCTCGCGCCCACGTGGATCTTCTGGTACGGCGACACGACTGCCCCCTCGCGCGGGCAGACGACACTGAAGCAGCTTGTCGATGTGGGCGCGCTCAACCCAAGCCACGGGTGGAGTCACGCTTATGTGGACAATGTGATCTGGACCCAGGTCCTCACCCCCATCATGTCGGACCAGGGCACGCTGGCCGTCGTTACCGCCGTGGAGGCGGGGCTGGCGATATGTCAGGCAATGTTGATGGCCGTCGACCTCGGCCTGGGCACCGGGATCAATGCTTTCAACGCGGCTAAGGCAAAGGAGGTGTTCGGCGTCCCCGACCACCTGATTGGCCTGTGGGTACAGCTGGTTGGCTATCCTGCCGAGTCTTCTGACGGAGGTGGCCAGCGTCCGCGGGAGCCGTTCGAGAGCCTCTATTTCGAGGGCCGCTATGGGCGGCCGTTTGAGAGAGACCTTGAAGTGGTCGAGCAGCTGACCGCTGAGGGGATGCTGCAGCCGACCGCTCCCCGGCCGTGGCGTCAGGACGAAGTGCGAGCCCTTGCGCGGATGTTCGGCTTGCCGGAGTGATGATGGGGACATGACGATCGACGAGGTCGGGCAGTTCGCCGCCGTAAAGCAGTGGCTGAGTGCCTTCGGCAGTCACTGGAACCGGGATGCCGGAGAGACTGAGCAGCACCGCAAGCTGGAGATTCTGCAGCGCTACTGCACATTCGTGGAGCGGGACCCCGACGCGCTGGTCGCGAACCTGCTGCGCGAGACGCCGACGGGGCAGAAGATCTGGCTCAAACGGCGGCGCGCTGAGATGGCCCGTATCGACCAGTTCGAGCAGCTGGTGGCCGGCGGCGACGCGCGTGCCGGCCGGGAAGCGGGCAACGCAGTCAGGAGCTTCTTCATCCACAACGGCGTTGCTCTCACGGCCACCCCGTTCCGCTGAGGTGTCACACCATGCCTGAGGTCTTCGTTGCCGGAGCGGCGATGACGCGCTTCGGCAAGCACATGGAACGAAGCTCCCGTGAGCTCGTGGAGGAGGTGGTGACCGCCGTCCTCAAGCACGCGGAGCTGCAGCCTGGGGACATCGACGCCTGCTACGTCGGTAACGCGGTCAGCGGGCTCATGACCGGGCAGGAGTCGATCCGCGGCCAGGTGGTCTTGCGTAACACAGGCTTGCTGGGCGTGCCGATCGTGAATGTCGAGAATGCGTGCGCGTCATCGTCCACGGCCCTCTACCTGGGCCGGCAGGCGATCGCCTCCGGAGAGCATGAGCGGGTCCTGGTGCTCGGCTACGAAAAGCTCTACGACGAAGACCGGCAGAAGTCGTTCCGCGCTTTCAACGCGTCGATGGACCTGGACGAGATGAGGCGCCGCTTTCCGAAGGGGGGAGAGGGAAGAAGCGTCTTCATGGACCTATACGCCTCCTTCTCAGAGCAGGCACCGGCGAGCGGCGCGGGTCCCGACGTTGAGGCGCTGGGGATGGTGTCGGTCAAGAACCATCACCATGGAGCACTCAACCCGCTGTCGCAGTTCCGAGAGGAGGTGTCGCTGGAGGACGTGCTCAGCTCTCGCCAGATCGCCGGGCCGCTGACGCTGCTCATGTGCTCGCCACTCTCGGATGGGGCGGCAGCACTGGTGCTCTCCTCGCGCCCGCCGGCCGGGCGCCCGGTGCGAATCGCGGCCTCGGTCCTCGCCTCAGGACGGGGCGACGACCGCTCGAGGCCTGACGCCGTCACGCGGGCCGCTGGACTGGCTTATGAAAAGGCCGGGCTCGGGCCTGACGACCTGGACGTCGTCGAGCTCCATGACGCCACCGCCATTGCCGAGCTCCAGCTCTATGAAGAGCTCCGGCTGTGCGGCCCCGGCGAAGCGCAGCGCCTGGTCCTGGACCGGGAGACCTGGCTGGGAGGCAGGCTGCCGGTCAATCCCAGCGGTGGCCTGCTCGCGCGCGGCCATCCGATCGGGGCGACCGGGGCGGCCCAGGTCGTCGAGCTCAGCTGGCAGCTCCAGGGGCGGTGCGACCAGCGTCAGGTACCGGAGGCCAGGGTGGCGCTGGCGCAGAACGGAGGCGGCTGGATCGGAACCGACGCGGCCGCGTGCGCCGTCCACGTGCTCGTGAGCTGAGGCTCGAGGGCACATGCAGCCGGAGCACGAGCTGGCGGTCTTCGCCCGGCTGATCGCGAGGCGGGCTCAGGATGAGCCGGACCGGATCGCCGTGGTCTTCGAGAACGGCGATCTGCCCGCCGAGACGGTGCGCAACCGGGACCTGGCGCTGAATGGGAACCAGCTCGCCTGGGAGCTGCGGCGGGTGGACCTCCGGGCCGGCGACAGGGTGGCAGTCATGCTGCGCAACCATCCCGAATTCGTCTACGCCATGGTCGCCAGCTCGAAGTTGGGGCTCACCACCGTCCCGATCGATCCCCGGGCTCGCGGCGAACGGCTTCGCTACTTCCTCACGTTCGCAGGCTGCCATGCCCTCGTCGTGGCCGACTCCACACTGTCGGACCCTCAAGCGGCGCGGGTGATCTCCGAGACCGGCATCCGCACCTACGCGCTGTCAACCGCCGAGGGCCGCGCGCAGGGGTTGACCGTTGAGGGCTGGCCGAGCCTCGACGAGGCGCTCCAGGGGCCAGTGCGAGACGACGTGGGGCAGCACGTGGAGTCGCTCAACCACCCCTGGCTTCTGAGCTACACATCGGGCACAACCGGTGACCCCAAGGCCATAGCGTTCGGATACGACCGGATGCTCTTCTACCGGCTCACGCCCGGCTTCTTCGGCTACCGCGACGATGACGTCCCCTACACCGGCCTCTCACTGATCCACGGCAACGCGCTGGTGGCTACGTTGATGCCGGCGCTGTGGGGAGTGGTCGATCACTCAGTGTTCAGCCGGTGGTTCACGAAGTCCCGCCTCTGGGATGTGTGCATCGAGCACGGGTGCACGACCTGGTCAAACCTGGGCGGAATCGCGACGGCGGTCTATGGCGAGCCCCCAGCCCCACACGACCGCGCGCACCGAGTCCGGCTGGTCGTGAGCGCAGGCATGCCGCGAGAGCTCTGGGGGCCTTTCGAGGAGCGGTTCGGCGTCCGCGTCCTTGAGTGGTACGGCACGATGGAGGGCGGCTTTGCCATCAACCCACCGGGCGTCGGACCACGCGGCTCTTTCGGCAAGCCGCCCGACGGCATGATCGAGATGGAAGTGGTCGATGATGACGACCAGCCTGTGCCGCCGGGCCAGATCGGCGAGCTTGTGGCGCGCCCTGCGGGTCAGCCGGCGCGGGTCGAGTACCACGGCAACCCTGAAGCCTCAGCAGAGAAGGTAAGAGGAGGCTGGCTGCATACCGGCGACATGGGCTGGAAAGACGAGCAAGGCTGGTTCTTCTTCGCCCACCGGAAGGAGGAAGGTGGCATTCGGAAGCTGGGCGAGTTCGTGCCCGCGGGCTTCATCGTGCGGGTTCTGGCGGAAGACCCCCAGGTGCTCGACGTGCACGTCTACGGGGTTCCGGCGCGCAGCCGGGCGCCTGGCGAGAGCGAGGTCGTGGCAGCGGTTGTGGCGGCCGACCCTGCACGGGTGGACGCAACCGCGCTGTTTGCGCGCTGCGCGGCGCGGTTGGAGCGTGCTTACGTCCCCGACTACATCCAGGTCCTGGACGAGCTGCCCAAGACGGCTACCGAGAAGGTGCAGACGCGGCTGCTCGTGCAGTCGTTCGACCCCTCGTCGCCGCGCGTCTTCGCCCGCGACCAGGCGCTCGCCCGTTGAGAGTCACCCTCCTGTGTGGAGGGTTGGGCGGCGCCCGCCTCGCGCCGCACCTGGTGAGCCGCCACCGAATGACCGCGGTCTGCAACGTCGCCGACGACCTCGTGTGGATGGGCCTCCACGTGTCTCCGGATGTCGATGCCGTCCTCTACGCGCTCGCGGGGTGCTTCGACGGGGAGCGCGGCTATGGCGTGCGTGGTGACACCGGGACCTTCATGACGCTGGCTGCCGGGGCTCGCGCCGAGAGCTGGTTCTGGATCGGCGATCGCGACCTGCAGACGCACGTCCTTCGGACCTCCATGGTCCAGGAAGGGAGGCCGCTCTCGGCTGCCATTGATGCGCTCCGACGAGGGCTCGGCGTCGACGCCGTAGTGCTGCCGGCAACGGACGACCGGGTCCGGACCCGAGTGGGCGTCGACGGGCGCGACCTGGACTTTCAGACGTTCTACGTGCGCGAGGGGGCCACGCTCCTACCGAGCCAGGTCCGCTGGGAGGGGATCGATGCGGCGCAGCCGGCACCGGGCGTGCTCGGCGCGCTGGCCACGGCCGACCTGGTCGTCCTGGCCGAGAGCAGCCCGGCCGCCAGTCTGCTCCCGATCCTGGGGCTGGCGGGAGTGCGCGAAGCGCTCAGGGCGACCACCGCCGTCAGGGTTGCGCTCTCCCCAGTCGTGGCTGCCGTGCCCCCGGCGCACCCGGTGGACCTCCACCACTGGCGGTCCCGTGAGCACCTTTTGCGCGCGCTCGGACTTGGACATGATCCCCTCTCGGTCGCGACTCTCTACCGAGGGCTGATCGATGCCTTCGTCATCGACGGTCGAGATTCCTGCTTTGGGGCCGCGATCGGGGAGCTGGGAATGGAGTGGTGCGGCACCGATCTGCTGGACCGTTCGCCAGATGGTCGCGAGCGGCTCGTCGAGGTGCTCGAGCAGCTCGCGGGACACGGCGTTCGACCGGAGGCGGCAGCCCGAAAATAGGCGTCAGGCTCGCGACCCGTGGGCGGCGCCGCTCAGGTCGTGGGCGCCCCCGGCTCACTCGTGGTGAGCCCGAGCTCGCACCAGCCCGTCGCGAGCATCGCTGCGATCTCACGCACCGCGAGCCTCCACCCCTTTGGTGCCGTGCGCCAGCTGAAGTCGCCGGCCGCGAGGCGGCTGGCGGCGGCGGTCTCCAGCGGAACGCTGAGCACACCGTGAGCCCGGGGTACCAGCGTCGCGAGCGCCTCGAGGTTGAGGCGTGAGCGGGCCGCCAGCATCTTGTTGACGACGAGCAGCACCCGCGCTGTGCGCGAGAGCGACCGGGCTGCCTCGGCCACGATGCTGGCGGTGGCAGGCTCCGCGTCAGTGATGAGCAGGACCTGGTCGGAGGTCTTGAGCGCGGCGCGTGCCGGCGGCTCCTGGAGACCCGTCCCGCAGTCGAGGATCACCACGCCGGCGATCGCCTGCAGGCGCCGGATGACGCGGACGTAGGCCGTCTCATCGAGGAGGGCCATTCGCTCGGGGTCCGTAGGCGAGGGCAGCACCATCAGCCCGTGCGGGCCCCGTCCAAGGAACAGCTCCAGTGCGGTCACCGTGAGCGACGAATCGTCCAGCAGAGGCAGGAGGTCGTCCACGAACGTCGAGTGCTCGGGGGTCAGGCAGCGCCCAAGGGAACCGTAGTCCGGATTGGTGTCGACCGATATGACGTGACCCTGTCGCAGGTGGGCGAACATCATGCCCAGAAGCGCCGAGATCGTCGTCTTGCCGACGCCGCCCTTTGGCGACATGACGGCGATGGTCACACAGCGCCTGAGTCGCGGTTCGGTGATGACACGGTCGAGGCGGTCACGGTAGTCGGTCGCACGCCAGGCCTCGCGTCCACGCGAGAGCGGGGACGGCCGCGGCTGGAGGGTCAGCGCGGCGGGCGAGATGGACGGTCCCGAGGCCGGGCGCGCGATCGCCGCCTCGCTGGAGTTAAGCACCGCACCGGCCACTCTGGCAAACCGGGCTGCGAGGCCCGGGCGCTCTGGCAGGCCTGCACGCCACCACTCATCCTTGCGGGCGGCCTCGTCACCGTCCGGTCCCCACTGCGGTCCTCGCCGCTCCCTCGACTCGCTCCGGACGTCCTGTCCGGAGTCACCCGGCACGCCGTCAGATCGCGGGCTCTCTGGGCCGGCAGCGGATTCCGAGCCGTCCGCCAGCGTCTTCAGGTACAGCACAGCGCCGTCATTGACCTCGCACTCCTCGAGCGAGCGTTCGAGTGGCAGCCTCGTGTCCGATCGAGCGAGGACCCAGGGCCCATGGCCATTGCCGGCCTCCGTGCCGCAGCGGGCCACCAGGTCGCCCATGAGCCGCCGGATCGGCGCCGAGGCCGAAACCGCGACGTTGACCCGCCGCTCCGGGCCGACGACTGTGATCAGCACCCTTCGCATCTTCTGCCCCGTTGTGAGACCGTCGGCGAGTGGGCCAGCGCGTCACGCTGGAGCGCCGGCCCGTCCGTCACAAACGCGGAATCGAGTAGTCGTTCCAGGCTGCCGTCGTCAGCCCACGTTGACCGCAGAGAAGTTTGCTGCAGCGGCATTCTGGATGCCGCGCGAGTTGACGGCATTCAAGGCTACAGCCACCTGCATCACGTTGACGGTGACGGGACTAATTTGGAAGACCGAGTTCGAGGTCTCGAACCGCTGAGGCAGTTCCGTCAGTCTCTCGTCTTCCAGATCCATGTCCATGCACTTCACCTCCTGTGTCATTTGAGCGACAGGCCGAGCCCGGCCAGGTTGGTCCCGGCCGCGTGTTGATATCCGCCGAAGCTCACACCATTCACTGCAATCGCAATCTGGGGTTGCACAACGATGACCGGGCTGAAGAGAGTGGCCGTTTCCAGTCGCCGAGGCAGCTCGGTCAGCTTCTCCACCTCCAGGTCCTCAATGCCCACGGCCACACCTCCTGTCAAACCGGCCGATACGCTCGACCTCAATACGATGCTGCCAGGAACAGGTGTCAACTTTCTGACGGCGGGAGGGGCGTCCCTTACAGGATCGTAGTGCTCAACCGGCTGGCTCAGGACGCGGGACCGTCGTCAAGGACCAGCAGTCCGGTCGCGGGCGCCGGGCGGCGCACGAAGAAGAGTGAGATCCAGAGCGTCAGCACGACGCCAAGGACCGCGAGCCACGGTGTTGGGAGCGACGGCCCAGACATCGTGGCCGGTGGCAGCGTCCTGCTGAACGCCGCCGCCTGGCGTCTACCGCCGAGCCCGGGTTCGACGGTTCGGCGGCACTGCCACCTGCAAGCGCAGCTTCCTTTTTCATGGGCCGCAAGCGCATGTCCCGAGGTGCAAGTGCCTCCTGATCGCCGGGCTGACCGGCCTGCGTGGCGGGCGGGTCAGGAGCCGGTGTGCCAGTCTGCTGCGGAGGGTCCTGCGCTGGGGGTGGCGGCGGGGCCGCTCTCGGCGTGACCTTCCTTGCACTGGCGGCTGCCGGCCGGGGTGGCGCCTTTGGCGCCGGACGGCTGACCGGCTTCCCCGTGCCCTGGTTGACGACGACGACCGAGATGTTCTGGACGTGAACATTCTGGACGCAGCCTGAATGGCACACGTTGATTCCGATTGCGGTTTGCTGGACGTTGATTACGACGGGGCTCGGCTGGACCGGCGGGCTGGCTGCGCAGGTGAAGAGCGGCGCCAGGCCGGCCGCGACGACCAGGCGCGCGACTGCCCGCCGGTGCTTCGATGCGCTGGCCAGCATTGACTCCACCTCCGCTCGATGATCAGACCGCGCGGCGAACGCCGCCGCAAGCCACCAGTGTCGGCGGGATACCTTTCAGCGATCTGAACTTTGCTCGTCCCCGTGGTGACGAACCGTAGAGGTACCTGGATTGAGGGCGCCCTGCCATTCGCGCCTCGCCCGCTCGGCGCGGTCGAGAAAGCCCGGGCCCAGCGCCGCCATCTCGCCCACGTGCTGCGCGAACGCGCCCTCTAGCCGGCGCACGGTCTCGCGAAGGGAGTCTCTCTCCTTTTCCGCGTCCTGGGCTCGCCGGAGCAGCTCCTCGACCTGCTGCTCCTTGACGTCCGGCTCCGGGGACGCCGGGCCGTCGCCGGCGTCCACGCTGGGGGCGTCGACGACCAGCGGTCCTTCCCGGCGAGCGCGAAGGCTCCGCCCAAGGGCCCGCGCCGCGCGCCAGAGGATGCGCAATACGCCCACCGAGAACAGCGCGATGCCGAGCGGGACCAGTAACCAGAAGAGAAGCTCGGCGGCGCTTGCCAGCAGACGCGCGCCATCGCGCGCATTCCAGGACTGCAGGACAGCCTCGACCAGGGCGGTTCCCAGGCGCGCAAACTGGGCGATCGGTCCGGGTCCGACTATGGCCAGCAGCAGCAGCGGTCTCAGAAAGAACGCGACCACGACGATGAAGTAGGCGGCCAGGACCGCGGTGCGGACCTTGCCCAGGCCAGCGAAGGTTCGTCGACCGCGCCGCCACGGCAGGTGATCGAGCAAGAACGGCTTGAAGAGCGAAAGCGGCTCATGCACCCCGATCAGGTCCGCCATCAGGTAGTAGCCGTCGAAGCGGATGAACGGGGTGAACTCCCGGAGCATGTTGACGCCGACCAGCAGGATCGCAACCACGAGAATCCCCAGGCCAGTGACGCGGTAGGCAATGAAAAGCCCGATCATCGAGATGCAGTCGAAGTACATGCCACCGAGGTCGACTCGTACGCGATCCGCGCGGGGGAGCCGGTATGAGTGGGTTACGTCCGTGTAGTACACCGGCACGACCACGTACAGGGCGACGCCGATCTCTCCATAAGGGACGCCGGCACGTCTCATTGCCGATGCGTGCCCGAGCTCGTGAAACAGCCGTAACGGCACGTCCAGAAGGAGGAGGACCAGGACGAGTTCCGGGTGCCGGAGTACGCTGCTGATGGCTCCACCTGGGTCCGGCCCTGAGTACAGCCAGACGTTGACGCCCAGCGCGACGCCGATCACCAGCACGACGATGGGTGACCAGTAGAGCTGGTGAAGCCGGTCGGTCAGGGGTGCGGTGAGCCGGTAGGGCAGGACGGGAAGCCGGTGCCGGATCGCGAGCAACGGTGTTCGGAGCTGCATGGGACCCTGCCTGCTGTCGCTCGGGCCGGCCCCTCGAGACGGGCCGATCGCCACCAGGCCTGCCGGCGCCAGACGCTCCTGCACCAGCCACCGGACCTGGTCCGGCGTTATGCGGCGGCCAAGGCTCGAGCTGACCCGCCGTGCGATCTCGTCCACCGACGTCTGCCCGTCTGAGTGGAGCAAGACGAGGTAGAGGCGTCTGGTCGCCTGGACATACCGTGAGCCCTCGACGCAAACCAGCCAGTGGTCGCCGTGCGCGCCGGCGTCGGTGGGGCCCAGCAGGTCAACGCCGTGCGCGCGGCATGGAAAGTGCGCCGGCTCGATTGAGGCGGTGGTGGACACGACCTGGCCTCTACGGCACCCGAGCTGCAACCGCGTCGATGTGCTCACCGCGAAGGCTGGTCTCTCTGCGCGCCTGGAGCGAGGCCTCAGACGTCCGGGGGCGGAACACGTATCCAAAACCGCGTACGGTCTTGATGTACTCGGGCCTCAGCGGGTCGGTTTCGATCTTCTTGCGCAGCCTGGCCACGTACACGTCGACGCGATTGGTGTCGGCCAGGTAGTCGTCCGGCCAGGCCCGTTCTATAAGCGTCTCTCGACGTATGGTGACGGACCTATTGCGCATCAGGCACTCGAGCAGTCTCATCTCGGTGGGGGTGAGGTAGACGGGCGGCCGGTTGTCGCCTGTGAACCTCATCTCACTGATGGCCAGCTCGGCGTCGCCAACCCGGACCACATTGCCTGCGGCCAGGCGGTCGGAAACGAAGCTGCGGCGCGCAACCGCTTCGACGCGGGCGATCAGCTCATGTGGGTCGTAGGGCTTGACTACGAAGTCGTCCGCACCACGCCGCAGCGCCGTGACTCTGACCTGGGGGTCGTGCTGCCGGCTCACGAATATGAGGGGTCCCCGGTAGCCGCAGCCCCGGACCTGTTCACAGAGCTGGTGCCCGGGCACGCCCTTGACGTCCACCTCCAGCAGCACAGCGTGTGTGTCGGGCCGTGCAACCTGGTCGATGAGCTCAGTCATTCCGTCGACAAGCACGGCGTCGTAGGACGCTTCAGTGAGCAGGCACATGAGCAGGCTGGCCTCGAGCGGATCGGGGTCGAGGATCAGCACGCGTCTTTGGGCCGCCCGCAACTGGAGCCGCTTACCCTCGCTGCCCTGCCTCATCCGCCCTCCGCCGTGACGAGGTTCTCTCCGCCGTCGCCGTCGTAGCGCACGTCCTTGTGGTGAGTGGTTTCCGGATTGTCTGGACGGGCCTGGCTTGGGAAGCCGGGCCACGGGTCGTGTCGATGATGTGACGCGTCTCGCCGTGTTGGTTAATAACACATTAGTGCTGCGCATGGCGCAATTACGCTTGGGCAAATCCGGCGGTTCGCGAGCCGCGTCCTGCGACGCCGACTAGTGGAAGCGAAATGTCAACGTCGAGCCGTTTGCGACTGCAGTGGGGCAGACCGGCTGGCGCAGCCCGACAGCCCAGATCACGACGCCGCCCGCGTCAGCGATCCTGCGCACCTCCACGAGCTCTTGACCTCCAGGCATGAGAGAGGCGCCGACAGTCGGGTCGCCTGGTGTCTGCAGCCCGCTCAGCGTGATGCGGAGCCCGGCCGAACCAGCAAGCTGGACCGGCGCGCCTGATTCCGACATGAAGCGGGGCGACGTCTGAGACACCGCCAGGAAGTTCGGGACACCGCGATCAAAGGTGAGACTGAAAGTGTCGCCGCTGGCCGACTTGGACACTATGCGTGCCGGTCCCGGTGAGACGGCTCCCGCAACCGTGCACTCGGATCCGCCGGAAATGGTCACGGTGGACGTTGAAACGGCCGTCGATGACCCGCTTCTGACAGTCACGTTCGTCGATCCGCCCCCAACGGAGACGCTCGTTGAATTCTGTGCGGTGCTCGTTTGACTTCCGGAGTTGACGGCCGCAGCCTTCGCCGGCGCCGCGCTGGGGGAGCTGGTGACCACCGCCACGCCGTCCCCCTCGCAGCCGCTTGCGATGAATAAAAGGAGCGCAACCAGGCAGAACTGCTTCACAATGCCAGCTCGCTTGACGGGCGCATGCTACCCGACAAGCGCCTCGATGGCAACCTGTACTTGCCCACGTCTAACGTGACTCCCGGTAGCCTGAGGACAGCGTTAAGGAGACGGCCAGTGTTCAACAGGAGCTGAGGCGATGGGACTCGAAGGCAAGCGTGTGGCGATCCTGGTTGAAGATCAGTACCAGATGCACGAGTTCTGGTATCCGTTTTACCGATTCCAGGAGGCGGGGGCCGAGGTCAAAGTGGTTGGTACCGGGCGGAAGGATACGTTCACCAGCCACGACTACAACGTCACCGCCGACCTCGCTGCCGGTGATGCGAAGGTCGACGACTTCGACGCCGTGGTCATCCCCGGTGGTTATGCACCGGACATGATGCGGCGCAGCCCGGAGATGGTCGCCTTCGTGCACGACATGGACGCAGCGGGCAAGCCCGTGGCGGCAATCTGCCACGCAGGCTGGATGCTGGTCTCGGCGAAGGTCGTGAAGGGTCGCAGGGCGACCTGCTTCTATTCGATTCGTGACGATCTCGAGGCGGCCGGCGCCCAGTGGTCGGACGAGCCGGTCGTCGTGGACGGCAACCTGATCACCTCTCGAGTGCCGGGTGATCTGCCGGTGTTCTGCAAGGCGGTGATAAAGGCGCTGAGCCCGGTCCCCGCGGCGGTCGGCTGAGGCTATGGGAGGCGAGGTCTTCAACCTCGCCCCCTTCAGTCCCAACGCAGCGTCCCCGCGAGAAGCGATCAGGCCGCCACGTTCACTCTGTGCCGACTGCGATGACTGCGGCGCCCCGAAACCGGCCGTTGCGCAGATCATCGAGGGCCTGGTTGGCCGCCTGGAGAGGGTACGTCTCGACCTCCATGTGAATCGGCACCTTTGGGGCGAGTGCGAGGAACTCCTCTCCGTCCCGCCGCGTCAGGTTGGCAACCGAGCGGACCTGCCGCTCCTGCCATAGGAGCTCGTAGGGGAAGCTGGGTATGTCGCTCATGTGGATGCCGGCGCAGACGACGACGCCTGCCGGGGCGAGGGCGCGCAGTGCGGCGGGGACCAGGGGCCCAACCGGCGCGAAGATGATCGCCGCATCCAGCTGCTCTGGTGGAAGGCGGTCGGAGTCGCCGGCCCAGTCGGCGCCGAGTTCGAGCGCGAAGCGCTGGGTGTCGACGTCGCCCGCCCTCGTGAAGGCAAAAACCCGCTGCCCGCGGTGGCGGGCTGCCTGGGCGATGATGTGTGCTGATGCGCCGAAGCCGTAGAGGCCGAGCCGCTGTGCGTCCCCTGCCATGACCAGGGATCGGTATCCGATCAGGCCGGCGCACAGCAGTGGCGCTGCCGGCAGATCCGGATAATCCCCGGGCAGCGGAAAGCAGAAGCGCTGATCGGCCACCGCGTACTCGGCGTAGCCGCCGTCGATCTGATAGCCGGTGAAGCGTCCTCTTTCGCAGAGGTTCTCCAGGCCTCGACGGCAGAAGCGACAGTCGCCGTCGGTCCAGCCCAGCCATGGCACGCCGACGCGCTGACCGGTCTGGAAGCGCTCAGCGCGCTCGCCGGCAGCGACGACCCTGCCCACGATCTGGTGGCCGATCACCAGAGGGAGCTTGGGCTGGTCGAGCTCGCCGTCAACGATGTGCAGGTCCGTGCGGCAGACGGCACAGGCCGAAACCCTGAGGAGAACCTGATCGGGGCCCGGGCTGGGCACCGCCAGTTCTCTGAGCTGCAGCGGCTGGCCGGGCGCGTCGAGCACCATGCTTCGCATCACTTGATTCTGAGCAGGCGGCGCTGCGACTGCCAGAACGGAGCGGCACCCGATCGGAGTGCCGCTCCGTGTCGAACCGCCCGCTAGTCGGACCTTTCCGTCTTGATCTGCCCGCGGATCTCTCCGCCGGGATACCGGGTCGTGTGCACGTTCACGTAGGCATCCCCGCTCTCAAGGATTCGCAGCACGCCGGCGAAGGTGGTGCCATCAGCCGGAATGCCCTGGTCACCTGCACCAGGGGTTGAAACGGCCTGGATTGCAGAGGGATGGACCGTCCCGGTCACGGTTCCGCCTCCTGGTTTGCAAAGCGGAGTGTCTTTCGGGCCTGGCGCAGCCGCTGAGCCGCAGAGCCAGATAAAAACGCCGCCGTTCACACCCGGCTGTGCAAAGTGGATGTGCGCCATGAAGGCGGGAGTCGAGAGGCCGGAATAGGTCAGTGTGTACGTCAGCGTGTCACCTTTAAGAGTGGCCGAAAATGTTCCGGTCCCGTCAGTCAGCTTCGGGAGGACTTCGTGGAAGCCGTTCAGCTTGGCAGTCGCCTGGACTGTCGCCTCATCGGCGCTGGCTGCTGTTACCGTGAGTCCAATGACGGCAGCGGCCGCCAGCAGACGGCCGGTCCAGATCCGTTGCATGCGTCACCTCTCTGGGTGAACGAGCGCACGGGAGGGCTGCGACTGGACCCAGGCCACGTGCTGGGAACCCGCCCTCTCGTTGGCGACTGGCTTCACCCCAAAGCCAGCCGCCCGCCAAGTGTGGGACCCGCGCACGAGCCTGTCAAACTCGAAGCGCAGTAGGCACACGGAATATTCGCACGTGTGTCAACCAAGTACGACAAACGGGCGGTGCTTGCGCTCGATCACAGCATGTCCGCGGGAGTAGCGTAGAGGCGATGGGCATTCCGACACTCGCATTCGGTCGATCAGGCCACCAGAGCACACGTGTGATATTCGGAGGCGCGGCGCTTTCGCACGTTTCACAGAACGTCGCCGATCGGACGCTCGACCTGCTCCTGCGGCACGGCGTCAACCATCTCGACGTCGCTGCCAGTTACGGCGATGCCGAGCTGCGGCTGCGGCCGTGGCTCAAAGAGCACCCGGACCGGTTCTTTCTGGCCACCAAGACCGGTGCCCGGACCGCGGAGGCCGCACGCCGAGAGCTCGACCGCTCGCTCGACCGCCTCGGAGTCGACCACGTGGACCTGTGGCAGCTCCACAGCCTGGCCGATCCGATCGAATGGGACACCGCCCTCAGCCCTGGCGGCGCGATAGATGCGGCCATCGAGGCACGAGAGGAGGGCCTCGTGCGCTGGATCGGTGTCACCGGCCACGGTGTCCAGATCGCCGCCGCCATCCGCCGCAGCCTCGGCCGCTTCGAGTTCGACTCCGTCCTGCTGCCCTGCAACTACCTCACCATGCACCTGCCCTACTACGCGGAGAACTTCGAGGCGGTGGTGGATATCTGCCGTCAGCGCCAGGTGGCCGTGCAGACGATCAAGTCGATTGCCCTCCGGCCATGGCTGGGCCGGCCTCGCACCAACAGCACCTGGTACGAGCCGCTGCAGGCGCAGCCGGACATCGACCTCGCCGTGTGGTGGGTGCTCGCGCGGCCCGGGATCTTCCTGAACAGCGTGGGCGACGTGGATCTGCTGCCCAGGGTCCTGGACGCGGCCAGCAGGTTCGAGCAGGGTCCCGATGACGCAGAGATGCGAGCCCTGGCCGAGCGCGTCCAGCAAGAGCCCCTCTTCGTATAGCCGGAACTCTCCCCCGGCCGTCGGGGGAGTACCCGGCGAAGCCGGGGGAGGGGGGGTGGACCGGCGGCTGGGCGCCGCCGGTCCACCATCACCGTGCCAGGCGCTACCTGTCGAACGTCATCGGCAGGCTCACCCTATTTGGCCGATGCGGTGGTGGGCGTGACCACGAACCACTTGCCGCTTACACCCTGACCGGTGGTGTCGCCTGGTTTCTGGTCTTTGAGCCAGGTGTAGAGCGGCCAGGCGTTGTACGTGATCTGAGTGCCCCCCTCGGGGTTGCTGACCGTCCCCAGTGTGCCGGTCACGCCCTTGTCGCCCGTCGGGGTCGTCACCCCTGCGGGCAGCTTCAGCGGCGGCCAGTTCTGCGCGCAGGCTGCCAGGCACGTCACAACTCCGCCCTTGTCAGGGGTGAAGTAGTACAGCGTCATCCCCCTGGTGTCGGTGAGGATCGTCTGCGACGCGCCGGCCACAGTGGCCGTAGCGCTCAGCACGACCGGCGCCGGCGTAGGCGTTGGCGTAGGTGCCGGCGTCGAAGCCGTCGAAGTGGATGATCCGCCACAGGCCGAAGCCAGGGCGAGTACGGCGGTAGCCACCAACGTGCGCCATCGAGAGCTTTCAGGCATCAAATCCCCTCCTGTTCAGTGCCCTATGACCCAAGCTCGTATACCGACGGGGGTAACTGCGCCCGCTTCCCCGCTGTGGCGGCCGTGGGCCCGCTCTCGAGACCGCGCCTATCCTTTCGCAGCGTGCAGAGTCGGCCTACGGGGGTCCTGCTGATGACCTTTGGTTCAGCGCAAAACACCAGGGAGGTCCCGGCCTATCTGCGCAGCGTGCGTGGCGGGGGAGATCCCGATCCGGCGGTCGTAGCCGAGTTCCAGCGCCGCTACGAAACGATCGGGTGGTCGCCGCTGGTCAGGATCACCCAGCAGCAGGGCAGCGCCCTCCAGCGTCTACTGGACGCCCAAGGTCGAGGTCGCTACGTCGTCGCGGTCGGCATGCTCCACTCGGACCCCAGGATCGAGCAGGCCGTCATGACTCTGTCCGGGCGCGGAGTAGAGCAGGTGATCGGCATCATCCTCTCCCCCCAGTACTCGCAGATCATCATGGGCGGATACGACCGTGCCCTGGCCGGCGCGTGCAGCCGTCACCTGCCGGGGACGCCGTTCCGCGTTGCGGGACCGTGGCACACCGTGCCCGGCTTCCTGGATGAGCTGGCGGGCAGCGTCATCGAGGCTCTTGCCAGGTTCCCGGAACCCAGCCGGGTGCCGCTCATCCTCACAGCCCACAGCCTGCCGAAAGCCGTCGTTGACCGCGACCCCGGTTACATCGATCAGCTCATGGAGACCGTCCACCTGGTCGTCGAGCGCGCCGGCCTGCCTCGCGAGCGCTGGCAGTTCGCTTATCAGAGCGCGGGCCATACCCCTGAGGAGTGGCTGAAACCTGACCTCAAGGATCTCCTGCCTGGTTTGCGCGACTCCAGCTGCGACGACGTGCTGGTGGTCCCTGTTCAGTTCCTGGCCGACCACCTCGAGATCCTCTACGACATCGACGTGGCCGCGCGGCGGGAGGCGGAGGAGGCCGGGCTGCGCTTCCATCGCATCGACCTCCCGAATGTCTCACCGGTGTTCATTCGGGCGCTCGCCGAGGTCGTGCGAAGGGAGGAGCATTCCT
>DATFWQ010000113.1:0-4852 GCA_035259145.1 Candidatus Dormiibacterota bacterium
AGAGCACATCCACCACCTGCCCGCGCTGATCGACGGCTCGATAAAGGTAGTGCTTCTTGCCGCCCCGGCATAAGAAGAGCTCGTCCACGTACCAACGCCTGCCCAGCCGCCGCCGATAGCGGTGGGACTCTTTGGCCAGTAGGGGTCCGAAAGTCTGGACCCAGGTCAAGACGGTCCGGGCCGAGACGTCGACCCCGCGCTCGGCCAGGAGTTCAGCAACTTGCCTGGCTGAAAGCGGGTAGCGGAGGTACCAGCGCGTGGCGGCCAGGATCACCTCGGCCGGCCAACGGTAGCCGGAGAAGGCGGAACCGGAGAGCTGGGTGAAGTCTCGACGGCAGCGGCGACAGGTGTAGCGCTGACGACCGCAGCGATCGTAGCCGTCGCGCTTGGTGGGCGGCTGTCGGCAGATCAGGCAGGTGGGCATAGGCCGCCAAACCTACCAGCACCTCACAACTTCGCAGACTCCCGCGCGGGAGAGAGTCCAACCCTGCCAGGATGGCCAATCGTGCTTCTCGCTTCTCTCTATCTCAATCCCGCCATCCGTCTGCGCCCTCGATGTAAAGGCAGTTCTGTTTGCGTGTGTGGCTGCACGAGCTCGAACCGGAGCTGCTGGGGTTCCCGAGCGTCCGACACGACTACCAGGTGGACGTCTTGGCCCTACGCCGCGATGGAGGCCATAAAAGCACAGTGCGTACGGCTGGGACACGGCTTACGGTGTTCTCGGCTTTGACTGCAAAACAGCCTGGTTAGACACGGCGCACGCAGGTGTCCCGTCACGTAATGAGGTCGGGTACGTCCTGGCGACCAGCGGGCGAAGCCGGATCAGTGGCCAACGCATCCTCATGATTCTCGCTCTCAGTGAACACTGCGAATCGGCCCGCGGTACCGAGCCGCCGCTCCATCGAGCGACCGGGTCGTTTGACCGGCTCGGCTCCACTCACGTGCAGCCACCGCCGCAGCACGAACGTTCCCTGCCCTGGTTCCAGCATGTCGTACGACATTGTTCCAGCTTGCTCGCTTTTGTCCTCCTCAACTTCGTGCGTCCCTGCCGAACGTCGCTGGCCACAGTTTGGTCGGGGCCACTAAGAAGCAGCGACGAGCTGACAGACGATCGGCGGCGGCCACGTTGATCGCAAGCGGCACGTCATGCAGGTTGCAGATTCTGAGAAGGGTCGCGGATGTCGGGGTTGTGTGGATGGGCGTCCAGCGGGTGGACGATGAAGATGACCGCGTCCACACGTACCTCCACGGGTCCCGTTACATCGCCTGAGTCCCTCGGCGGGCGGCCCAGCCGTACTCGTGCATCACGCCGCCAGGTCGGTCCCGGCGTCACGTGTCCCGTCAGCCTCTGCCGCGTCACCTCGTGCCGGGCCGGGTGGCGAGTCCCGCGTGGCCCCCGGTCGTGGGGACCCTTGTCACATCCATGTTGACCTGCATCGATGCTCGGAGCATTCGTTCGTGCTTTGAAACGTCCGACCTTCGTCCAGATGAGTCCACGACGAACTCGGACTGTTCAAAGCGCGGAACAGGCTCCATCCTTGAGCACGTCGACCAGCCGTTGTTGACCCTGGTCGGGGCTGACGAGAGCTTCTCGACCCAACCGGCACCGGCGTGTAGAGGGAGTTCGGCTAGAGAAGACCCGGCAGGCTCCGCTGCTGCCACCCCGGGTCGTGAACCCCACGGGCACCGCGTGGCTCAACCCCGCGAGGATCGCCCAGGTCATCACGCAGCCCAGGGCGTGGACCGGTGTCGTCATCAATCCGGTGTCGTCATCAATCCGGTGTCGTCATCATCCGGTGTCGTCATCAATCAAGGACGTGCGCGTACGCGCGCGCGTCGTAAAGGAAGGCCAGACTATCGTCCCCGACAGTGATCGAAGTCGTCGCCACAGCGATCCGACTCCGCACATGTAACGGGACACGGCGAACGTATGGCGGAATGCATGGGCGGGCACCTGGAAGCCGGTCCGCTCCGGAGCCGGTCCATCATGGCGTCTATCCCATAGCGCTGGTGCGGCTGCCCCCTTCCGTTGGTCAGTACGTGCGGCTGTTCAGTCTCCGGCTGGTGCCGCCCCTCATAGCGCTTGATCGATCGCACCCGCCAGCTTGACCGTGATAGGCACGCGCCGTGACTTTCCTTCCCTTGGCGCCGGCGTGCTCGGCGCGCGCGGATCATCTGCTCGATGCAGGATTTCGTGAGCAAGAACTGTCGGTGTCCTTTTGGCGGCCGCGCTCCATATAGCGCTGTGGGCGCCGCGAGAGCCCGGGGATCGGTCCGCGAGCTTGGAAAAGGCAGTGCTTCCCAGAATCAAGGGAGGGGCCTGATGAGACCCCTCCCTTGGCCCTCTGTGACTTGACCTTAACGGGGTTCGCGGAGCAGTCAGGCCGGCATGGGTTTGGATTCCCCGGCTCGCTGGATGAAGGCAGCCGACCAGATTGAATCCAGGAGAACGGCTCCGCCGTGTCCGAAAACTTCGACTTCGACGATCAGCAGATGCCCTTCACGCTTGTGACGCAGGCGCTGAGGTTGGGCTCAGCCGAGGTGTCACCTGCCAGCCCTGTCAGTTCAACGCCGGTGTAAGACACGAAAGAGAGCACGAGCGTCTGTCCTCCCGGACAGCTGAAGGTGCCCGGCCCTGGCGGTCCGACTGAAATCGTGCCAGTCGTCGCCCCGTTGCGGACGGGAAAGGATCCAGTGTTGCTAACCGGCGATGTCACCGTCTCTTTGTTCGTAGCACTCGGGTGGTTACCGCCGCCGTTGATGCAGGCATAAGTCGCGGACGCAGTTCCGCTGAGGGTGATTTTTTCGGTCGCGCCGGTCGAGCCGAGCCCGGCCTCCTTGAAATTCGTGACCACGTAACTGCCGGAGCTATTGATGCTTGCAGTCCCTTCGCTGATGAAGTGGGGGCTGTCCGCGTAGGCGACTACAGTCCCGCCGCCGAGCAGTGCGGCTCCGGCAAGCGCCGTGGCCATCAGAATCCTCTTGAACAAGGTTGCTCACCTCCTGCGACTTGGCTGGCCAGGATGATGTCCTTCGTGTAGCCTGGCCGATACACGGTTCGTGAGCCGCCCACGCTCTCCCCTGAGGCTTACTCCTCCTGGCGCGACCCATGGCGGCAAATTTGCTTCCCAGGTCGCGGCAGCCTGCAGACCCGTTCGTTCCCCTGCCCGCGAGCTTCGCACGGTGGGGCTGCGGCTGTAAAGGGGGATTTCTACCTACAAGCGATACCTAGTCCGCGGCGCGCGGCGACGATCTGATCTGTGCGGAAGGGAATCCCGGCTCAACGTCGTCAGATCCGGAGGGTATTGCGCCAGCCGGTTGAATCCGCCTGGCATAGCTCCAGTAGGTGCTGACTCCGACAGTGTCGAGGTGAAGACGTGGGCCATCAGTATCGGTAGCACGGCCCTGCCGTCTCGATGGTGTTACCGCGAGGTCGATGAGGAGCCGGAAGGCTGGCGTAAGGAACGTAGAGGAGCATGGACGGCGGCGGATCTTAGCCGGTCCGGTCGTGGGGTGCATTAACCCGAAAGCTCTCCGATTCGGCTCAGGCGACCTCCTCAAGCGCCGCCTTTCATAGTCCGTGGTGCCGGCAAGGCATGGCGAATTTAATCGTCCGCCCCGCTGGCTGTGGCGTCCGCACCACGGGACTGTGGCCACGCATCGGCGCAGACCACTCCTCGGTCTCATTCTGCCGCCCGACACCCCTTGTCACCCCCATCGGGCCACGCATCCGCAATCGTCGGTGGATTCAAGCTAGCGGTCGCCAGCGCGGATCGCACGGCGCAACCAGGTGGCTGGATCACCAGCGTGGTAAATGCGCTCCGATGCCTCGATGCCGTCGAGGAATCGCCTGTAGATGAGCGCCTGCCGTAGGGCAGCGATTGATCGGATCAGCATGGCCGCGCGAGATACGTCGGCATATGGGTAAGCGTTCCGCCAGGCGTTAAGCCAGGCGGCGCGAACACGGTCGAGCCGATCAAGTGGCACCCGTTCGATGAATGCGGTCATGTCAAGGAGCGGGTGACCAACCCCACTGTCTCCCCAGTCGAGGAGCACGAGCCTGTGGCCATCGAAACGGTGATTTCCCGGATGGAAGTCGCCGTGGACCAGGGTGTCTTGCAGGCCGCATTCGTGGAGTGCGTCGAGCTTGGCCCCCAGGTTGCTGATGAGTTCCTCGAGGGCTTCTTGCTCACCCGGTTCCAGCTCGGCGCGGACATCTTCGCGAGTCACCAAGCGTGACGCTTCTCGCATCACCGTGGCCCCACTCCAGTCCGGCGCGCCGGCCGCCAATATAGCGTCGCGGCATGCCGTCATGCGGCGCTGAAGGACGACGAGTGACTCGACCATGCGGATCGTCAAATACTCATTCGGAAAGTAGGTGTCCTCCCCCGGCACATCATCAAGAAGCGCAAGGCTGGCGCCTGGGTCGGAGGCAAGCAAATCGGGTACAGCGGCCCCGAACTCGCGGACCCGCGCAATGACACTGCTTTCATGCCGGAGAAAGGGCGGGACTTGCTTCAACCATACGGTGCCGGCGTCGGTTGCCAGCCGGACCAGCAACGAGAGATTCCAGCTCCGCATTTGTTCTGCCGGGCCAGTTCGCCGCCGTCCAAGCGCGGCAAGCTCGCGGGCGGCCCAGGCGACCGCCGCCGCCACACCCCCGACCCGGGCCCATGGCATGCGGAGTGGGTCGGCATCATCGCCGAGCGCAATGCCCTCGCATGGCGCGAGGGGCAGCCTCGATGGGAGGTCCCCCAGCGCCTCTACGGCGTAGGTGACTTCAGCACCGGGCTCGAAGCGGGCGGCCGACGCGCCGAGTAGCCGGAGGACCACGGCATCGAGGTCGAAGCGC
>DATFWQ010000114.1:0-19574 GCA_035259145.1 Candidatus Dormiibacterota bacterium
GACCTCGAGCTCGCGCTGCTCGCCGTGGCTGTGGAAGAGGTGCGCGCCTTCGCCAATGGCGGGGTCCACGAAGATGGAGTAGGTCACCGTGTGGTTCTTGTCGTTCGCGCTGGGCGAGGAGAACGAGTTCGCGTCGTTGCCAACCTCGCCGCCGTAGTTAGCGATCGTCTGGGACAGTCCCGAGATGTGGATAGACACGTCGGGGACGACGTTCTGTGTGTAGCCCTGGAGGTTGACGTCGTAGCCGTTGGTCAGGTCGTTGCGCAGGTTGATGGTGACGCAGTCGCCGAGGTTGGCCCGGATCACCAGAGGCTGCAGGGGGTCGTCCTGGAGCCCGTTGCTGAGCATCGTCGGGTTGGTGACCGCGGCGTTGGCGAAGTTGATTGTCGACTGCTCGTTCTGGTCCAGCACATACATGAACCCGAACGGGTCGTGGACGCCGAACCGGTTGAGTGTGATCGGGACGTTGACGGCGTCGACGTTGTACGTCCGCTGCGGGGCAGTGCTGCCCGACCCGCACTGGGGGGCTGGTGTTGGGACGGCGGGGGGGTTGACGCTCGTGAACGCCATGGCGTTCGTGATCCCCAGCGCGGGGATCATCCCGAGCGCCACCGCGACGGCCGCGCGGGCCAGGGGGGCCCGGCGCCGTCCGCCGCCGCCAGCCGGCACCAACCGCGATGCCAGCCGCAGCCTCAGCCCACCGGCGGCGCGTCGCGCCACCAGGCGGAACAGCAGCAGGAGCAGGACGAACCCCAGCAGTTGGGCCGTGGCCGCATCGCTCACGGAGTGGCTGAGCTCATCGATCAGCGACCCCGACCCCTCGGCGCCGGCGATCGGGACGGCCGCGCCGGCCAGCGTGTCCGGGGCGAGCACCGTGCCGGTCAGGTGCGTCGCGAACCAGCTGTCAGCCGCGTCATGAACGCTGACACCGGGAGCGAGGCAGACGGTGAACGCGAGCGAGACGACGCTCGCTCGGGCCATCACCGCAGTGGCGCCGGAGCCCAGGACTCCAAGCCGGCGAGCCACCCGGTAGCCCACCAGGACCGCTGCGAGCCCAAGCGGGAGCGCCAGCACGCCGTCCCTCACCCCGTGAAGGAGGGCACTGAGCAGCGTCCCCCCCTCCTCCGCGTGGAGGACCGTGGCGTGCAGCAGCTGCTCCCACGCGATGACCGCGAAGGTCAGCGTCGCCGCCACCAGGAACAGCTGTCGCCACCCGGGCAGCACCTGCCGGTTCGTCGACCGGGTCTGACCCTTCATATGGTTACCTCCTCTCACTCTCTTTCCGTACTGCCGCCTGATGCCGTACCGTCGATGTCTGCCCAGCCCCGCGGATCAAGTCATTAGCCGTGCTGGTGCTGCGGCTCACCTCCCTGGAATGGGATCCTCACCAGGCCGCCGCCGTTGGCGAACAGGATGTTCGCCACCCTTTCCTGCAGCGGAACGTCGAAAAACAGGTCGATCGACATCGACGCCCCCGCCGGGATATCGGCGATCTGAGGATCTCCTGGATTGGCGCCCCAGCGCTTGCCTTGCGGTGACTCCACCGCAAAGTTGCTGCGCCGGAAGGGGGCGAGCGTATCCCTACGGTTGGTCACCGTCACCTCGACGTGGAGACGGTTTACGTCGTCGCTCTGCATGCCGGGCATCATCTGTGCCGGCATGGGGAAGTTGTTCTGCGCGGGAGCGGGTCCGCCGAACATGTCGTGGCTCATCCAGCCCACGTCCTGGACCGTGAGCTGCATCCCACCCGCCTCGTACGCAGTCGACGCGCCCGCGTGCTGGGCGTGCTGGTCTGCCCCAGCAGCGCTTACGGCTGCGTGATGGCCGTGCGTGTCCCCGGTGTCCGAGAGCCGCCACCCCAGCACGATGAAGCCGGCGGTGGCCACCAGGACGGCGAGCGTGCTGACGCCTGCGACGACGACCTTCTCGCCAGTGTGGCGAGCAGCCACTTCCACGTTTCGATGCCGAGCGCGACTGGCGGGCTGAGCGCCCATTGGCTTCGCGTCCTCCCCTCCTAAAGAACGTGCCCAGTCAATCGCCTTTCACGGGGCGGGTCAATCCACTGAACGGTGGATCTTCGATCCCCCGGACAGGGGGTACGGCGTCAGCGGCGCGCACCGATCGGGGGACCTGTTCGGGGTAGGCCGGGCGCAGATGTTCGGCAATGCCCAGACGCCGTCAGCGCTCTCACGTTCCCGGGGAGCTGGTCGCGACCAGGGCAGCCTCGAGCAACCTACTTGACAATGGTCTTGACAACCCGGCCGATGGCAGCTTAACTTGTCATGTCCTGGCGGGCAGGACGCCCTGGGAGGGGGGTAGGTGCAACCACTGCAACGGTTTGCGCACGATGGTGGTCACGCCCGCGCCGTCATGGCCGGCAGCACGGTGGTGCGATGGTACGCGATCGGGCTGGTAGGAGTTGTCGGCTTCATCAGCCCACCCCCCGTGGTCAGCCTGCTCGCGAGCTGGATCGTCGGTGTAGCCGCCTACAACAGCCTGCTCCTGTGGGTGACACACAGCGCCACGAGGGTCAGACGTTATCTGCTGGGTGTTGTGGTCCTTGATGCCCTGAGCTTCTTCGGGCTGATAGCGATATACGCTGGGACGGAGCCGGAGGAGATCTACGCGATCTTCGTGTGGGTGCTCCTCGAGGCCATTCTCGGCGCCGGCGTGGCCGCGGTCGGAGCAGCGTTCGTGCTATTCGTCGTCGACCTGGTCACCCTCCGGGCCATGCGCGTGACCGTCTTCCATCTTCCGCTGCACAGGAACGAGGCGGCGGGCTGGATCATCATCATGGCCGTGACCTCCGGCTGCCTGGTGATGGCCCAGCGCATGCTCGTCCAGGCCTATGCGCGCAAGAAAGCGGCCCAGGACGCGATGCCGTCACCGGCCCCGGAGACGGTCCGGCTCACGCCGAGGGAGCGGGAAGTCCTCGGTCTGCTGGCGCAGGGCTGCTCAAACGCGACGATCGCCGCCCGACTCCACGTCAGCGAGAGCACCGTCAAGAGCCACGTGGACTCCGTGCTCGCCCGCCTGCGGGCCCACACTCGAGCGGAGGCTGTAGCCGTGGCGGCACGGCTGCAGATCCTCTGACCGCAGCGCGAAGGCCTGAACCCAGCGGCTGCTGGACGCGGTCGCTACGATCCCGCGAGCTGGAGCTCCTCCAGGTCCAGCTCCCATTCGACCTGGCGAAGCACGCCGTCGTTGATTGCCCCCACGTTTCGGAGCTGAATCACGGTCGCACGTTCGGTATCGAGAAGCTCTTGCCTCAGCCGGCGCAGGTTGTCCTGGCGAGACCTGTGATCCTCGAGGTGATCCGCCCCATCAGGGTGCATGTGGCCACGGTGACCGTCTGCCGCGTCGGAGTGCTCATGATCCAGCTTCCCGAACCTGGTGTTCAGCTTCTGCCGCCGTTTCTCGTAGTAGGCTCGTAGGTAGCCGACGCCCGCCTCGCCAGCCCAATCCTGTTCTGCGAGCTCCTCCAGGCGTTTCATCGCTGCGTCGATGGCACGAAACCGCGCCCGCGCTTCCTCGTGCAGGTCTGCTCCGTCGCCGGTCACCCCAAGGAGGCGCAGCAGGGGCGGGAGACTCAGGCCCTGGCCGACGAGCGTGACGAGGATGATGCAGAAGGTTAGGAAGATGATCAGGTCCCGCTCTGGAAATGACCCACCGCCTTGCACCGTCAGTGGCACCGCCAGAGCGGCTGCCAGCGAGACGACTCCGCGCATGCCTGACCAGGCCACGACGACCACGTTTCGCCAGCCCGGGTAAGGGTCGTGTTCACGCACGCGCCGGCTGAGGAAGCGAGGGAGGTAGGTCGCTGGGAACACCCAGATGAATCGCGCCGCGACCACGGCAAGGCTGACGGCGGCGGCGCTGAGGATAAGGTCCAATGCGGGCACCTGACTCACGGAGGCAAGTAGCTGGCGCATCTGCAGCCCGACCAGGATGAATGCCAGGCCGTTGAGAACGAAGATCACCAGACTCCAGGCCCCCACCGCCCGAACGCGGGCCGCGGCGGGTATCACCTGCGAACTCCGGCGGCTGGCGTATATGCCGCATACCGCGACGGCCAGCACGCCCGATAGATGCAGCCGATCCGCAGCCAGATACGCTGCGTAGGGAGCGAGGAACGAGAGCATGATTCCCACCAGCGGGTCGTCGATTCGCCGCCAGACCTGGATCAGAATCCAGCCCACCGCAAGTCCGATGGCCACCCCGGCGACCACGGAGAGCGCGAACTGGATCCCGGCCTCCAGGATGGAAAAGGTGCCCGCGACGACTGCTGCCACGGCAAACCTGTAAGCAACAAGGCCCGTGGCGTCGTTGAGCAAGCTCTCGCCCTCGAGCACCGCCACGAGGCGATGCGGAGCACCTAACCGCTGCATGATGGCGGTGGCCGCCACGGCGTCGGTGGGGGAGACGATGGCACCAAGCACCAGGGCAGGACCCCAACCGAGCCCGGGGATCACGGCCTGAGCCACCGCGGCCACGGCGAACGTGCTGAACAGCACCAGCCCGATCGACAGCAAGGCGATCGGCCTCCGGTTGGTCTTCAGGTCCTGGACAGACGTGTACCAACCCGCCGCCTGGAGCAGAGGCGGGAGGAAGACCAGGAAAACGACGTCGGGGGCGAGGCTGACGGGGGGAAGCCCAGGGACGAAGCCGAGACCCAGGCCTCCGAGAACCAGCAGGATGGGGTACGGCACGCTCAGGCGGCCGGCCAGCAGGGCCAGCGCCGTCACCGCCACCAGCAGGCCGAGGACGAGCTCAATCGACGACATCTCTCAATCCAAATGCTCGCGCATTTGGCTGGTGCGTGCTCATGGGTTGTTCGCGGGCTCGTGCCCGGATAGAGCTGCTCGTCTGGGAGCTGACGGGCGATCAGCCGAAGCCGAGGTGCTGATGCACCGCGTCCGACATGATGCCGTCAGGCCCAAGCTCGACAAGTGAGGCGAACGTGTGGGCATCGTCTGCGCTCCAGACGAAGACCCCGGCTCCGCTCTGTCGCAGGCCGGTCACCATGCTGGGCGATGCGAGGCCCCGCTCAAGCATTGCCGCGTCGGCCCTGGCTGCGCGCACCCTCTCGAGGATCTGATCGCGCGGTGCGAGGGCGGATCCATCCTTCGCCCCCGGCATGGCCGGAAATGAGAGCCCCGTGAGCAAATCTGGGCGCCTGTCTTTGATCTCTGCAAGGGCCTCCCACTGCAGCGAAGACACGATGGTGCGCTCACCCAGCCCGAACTCACCGATTCGCCTGACGACCCTGGCCTCGTCGCCGCATCCCTTCCAGTCAAGGCAGAGGAACGTACTGGCCGGTCGGATGAGATCGAGTGCTACCTCGACAGGGATCAGCTCGCCCGACCGCAGCAGCGCGCCGACCTCGTTCTGGGTCAGTGCAGACAGGGGGATCGAGGCGCCCGCGATTGAAACGCACGCGTCATGGGAGATGACGAGCATCCCATCGGCCATGTTGCAAACGTCGATCTCGATGCCATGAGCGCCCAGCTCGACCGCGTGGGCGATGGCCGGCAGCGAGTTCTCATCGTGACCGCAGCAGTGCGCCCCTCGGTGAGCCACGACTGCGGGCTCCGCGAACGGGAAACGCAGGTGCACGGGCCCTCATGCCCAGCCTGATCAGTCGCGGTTAGGCACGGGTGAAGAAGCAGAGATGGGCTAGCGAACCGCAGGTTACCGTTGACGCGAGCTAACGGCAGTATTTGCCTCCGACCGGACAGACGCCGGCCGCCACCAAACGAAGCACAGTCGTGCCGCGGCGGCCAGCCATGAGGTCACTGCCACGGCTGTCAGCGCCAGTACCGGTTGGCCCAGGATCGCACAGACCGCGATCAGGAGCAGCCTGCCGTCACGGCCTCCCAGCAGCCAGCCGAAGGTTCTTTCCGGAAACGGCGGCAGGCCCAGTGCAGCTGCACGGTCCTTCAGCGCCATCGAGAGAAAAGAGCCCGACACGGCAGCGCCGGTGAGCACGAGGAGCGCCGAGGTGGGCAGGTGGCTTGACTGAGCCCAGACCCCCAGCGCCGTCAGGATGGCGGCGTCGGCGACGCGATCCAGGACCGCGTCCAGGACAGCGCCTCGAGAGCTGGCGCGAAACTGCAGGCGCGCGAGCTCGCCGTCCACACCATCGAGAACCGACGAGAGCTGAGCCAGCAGCCCACCGAGGATGCCGTGACTCGTTCCCAGCGCCAGGGCCGCGAGCACCGCGATGAGAAAGACGAAGACCGTGACCAGATCCGGCGCAATCCTCAGCGCCGCAAGCGCCATCGAGATGCGGGACGACAGCTGCCGGTTCAGCAGGCGTGAGATCGGGCCGTCACCGGGTTTGACCAGCGATCTGCGAAGCTGGCCCCGCGCTCGCACGAGGTCGGCTGGTGTGTCGACGTCCACCCACCAGCTGCCGCCGGCCAGCCCCACCGCCAGGACTGGCTGCCGCGCCGCCAGTCGGGTCAGGGCGCCTGCCACGGTGTGATCTCCGTCGGCCGCTGCTGCCCGCTGACAGTCGAAGATGTCGCGAGGAACCAGGAACGCGCCGCAGTCGACGGTTGCGGACTCGAGCTCCTTGCCGAAAGCCACGGCGCAGCCGTCGGCTACCACTACGCGGGTACCCTCTGCCAGCACGTCGGGGCTGGGGTGGGGGTCGACGAGGGCAGCGGGGGCCCGGACGCAAAGAAGCTGCTCGATCGCGTCTGCCCCAAACAGGTGATCGGACATCAACAGCAACAGGAGCCCTTCGTCCCGCACCGCGTATTCAGCGGCGGCCAGTGAGTCGCCGTTGCCGGCTTCCCAGCCCTCCGCGGGTACGACTTCAACCCTCCCGGGCATGGCTGTCGTGGCCAGCCGGCCGACTCGATCCGCGTCGTGACCTACCACGACAACCGCTTTCTCGATGCCCGCGGCTTGAATCATGCGCAGGGTTCGCTCAAGGATGCCCAACCCGCCGACGCGGAGGCGGACCTTGGATGTTCCCTGGGTGGCAGCGCCGATTCGCTCCGATTTACCCGCCGCCAGAACGATGGCGGTCGCCGGGCGAGCCGGCAGCTGGAGTGCAGCGGCCGGATTGGGTGAGGAGAGTGGTTGACCGAGTGGATTCATAACCTCTGATTAATCCAAATTGTGGAGTGAGTCGTCCTCACCGGGAAGGTGGGAGGTTCTGGAGCCGGCGGGGACGGCGCGTGAGCCGGCCACAGATGGCGATCGACGCAGGGTGTCTACGAAGGGGGCACCAGAGCTGCAGTGGCCGCCGGCACGGGGGTAGGTTTGCGCCGGCGGCCACGGCGGACTCGGGGCCGCCGTGGGCTGAGCGGTGCCGGTGGGTGGCTCAGAGGCCGGTGCTGACGGCTCGGCCCATCCGTGCCAATCCCACCACCACCCCTCACAGGAGTGTTGCGGTGGCGCCTGACCAAGTTATTTGCAGTTCGCCCACGGGACCCCGATCCCCCCGCCATGCGACGGCGTTGCGCCCGGCCTGCCAGACGGAACCGGGACATGATGCGCCGCGCATCAGACGGCCGCTATGGGTATTTCTGCGTGCTCGTAGGGCATCCGGCTCAGGACATTGGGAATGACGTCGTCATCAGATAGAGACCCGGGGGTAGAACCGCCCCACTGCCAGGCCCAATATGTATGCTGGCGCTCTCGCGATGTCCACGTCGGTCAGCCGCAGGCAGCCGATGGCGACTGGCAAGGGGCGTGTAGCGCTCCGTGTCGCCGGAGCCGTGGTGGGCCTCGTGGTGCTGGTCACCGCCGGCTGGTTCGGCTGGGTGAGGCAGTCGTCCGCGCCATCCCCAACGCTGCGGGCCACGCTGCGCGCGCTTGCAAGCAGGCCCTGTGCGCCACTTCAGCTGGTTGGGGTCCGGGGCCACAGCGATCCCTCGACGGAGGTCGGCCCCGATGTCCGCGCGCTGATCCTGCGGCTCAAGGCCAGGCTCGGCCAGGACAGTCAGACAGACGTCGTCTCATTGCCGTACGAGCAGGGACCCACCCTCGGGATCGTTCCCCTGTGGGTGCCCAGGGACATCAGCAACGGGGCGCGCACACTGGACGAGTACCTGCAGGACCGGATTGCGGTGTGTCGATCAGAGCCAAAGGTCGTGATCGCACAGAGCGAGGGCGCGGGGCTGACGCACCTGGCCTTTCCCCGTATAGCGGACCGGGTGCAGGCGATAGTGCTGCTCGGCGATCCACTCCATCTCAGTTCCGCCCCCTACAACGAGAATCTCGGACCGACTTCCAACGGGTCACTCGTCCCCTGGATGGGCATGGGAATCGATCTTGGGAGGCAGACCTGGGCCGATCCGGTGCTTCCTGCCCGGTCGTCCCGGATAAGGTCGTACTGCCTGCCGCATGATCACGTGTGCAGCCAGGACTTCTTTGACCGCCAGCGCTCCGCCCACCTCGAGTATCGAAACAACCCTCTTGCCGCCGGCTCTGGCCAGGGGGTACTGGATCTCGCGGTTGACTTTGTAGTCGCCCGGCTCGGAGGTCAGACCGCGACGAGCTGATCAGCCGGTATGGACGGCCGGCGAAGAGCCGAGCCTGGCAGCAGCCACGAGACCATCCGCTCCCAGCGAGACTGAAACCGGAGCAGTGCCGCGACCGTTGTGTAGGTCGTGATGACTTCCCCACGACCCCCCATCTTCACGAGCAACCTGATTGCGCGCCGCTCCGTGTCCCCGCGGCTGCGGGCGATCTTCCTGGCGTGCTATATGATCGCCGGCCTGGGGATGCTGGCGTTTCTGATCGTTCGCTGATCGGCACCCGGGCGGCCTGAGCGCCAAACCTCCTGGCCGCGCTTCCCGCCGCAGGTCAGGCGCTCGATGAGCCCGACCGCGGCTGGGCGGTGCGAGGTGAATCATTCCGGCCGTGTGCGGGCATCTTCTTTGTGATGGCAGTCTCCAATGGCTCGGCGACAGCGGGCGTGACACTGGACGAGCTGCAGTTCGGGAACCTGATCCAGCCTCTGATGGATCGCGCCTACCAGGTCGCGTATCAGGTCCTCGGAGACAGGGAAGCCGCGCAGGACGCGGCTCAGGAGGCGGCCATCACGGCCTGGCAGCGGCGTGGCCAGCTGCGGGGACCGAGCCTGAGGAGCTGGTTTCTCAAGATCACCCTCAACAAGGCCCGAGCCATCCGCCGCCGCCGCTGGTTCACTGTGATCCGGTCTACGAGCCTGGCTGAGAGGGGCCGCGACCTGGCGGGCGATGCGCTCGAGGGAGTCGCTGACCGGCTCGACCTGGTCGTTACCCTCCGCCGAATGCCCGCCGCCGATCGCATCACACTGCTTTTGCTCCACGCGATGGACGTGCCCCACGCGGAAGCGGCCCACATCCTGGGGCTTAGCGAGCGCGGGATCCGTTCGCGGGAAAGGAGAGCGCTGCGGCGGATCAGACCGTACCTCGAGCAAGTCCAGCCATGAATGACCAGGCGAGAGGGCGCCTGCGTACCGCGCTCAACGCACTGACACCACCGGCAGAAGACCTCACCATTCCTGATCTTCAGGATTCAACACGCCGACCGCGACTGAGCGAGGCCGTCGCGATCGCAGCGGCCTGTCTTCTGGCGTTGGCGGCAGTCGGCTCGATGCTGTGGGTGCGTGGCCTCTCGTCCGCATCCGTACCCGCGACCCAGGTCACCCCCCGGCCGCCGGCAGCGACGGCGGCGTCTCCAGGGACCCCAGGGCCGCAGCCGCCAGTGCCCGGCCTGGTCCCGCCGTCTGCCGCGATCACACCGACGGCAACGCCGCGATGTCACACGTCCGATCTCAGCGCTTCGCTCAGGCCCCTCAATTCGGGGGCGGGTCAGCGCTACGCGGCCCTGAGCCTGACCAACCGATCCGGGCATGTCTGTCAGGTCTACGGGTACGTGGGGATGCTTCTGCTGGACGGCAACGGCACGCCACTGCCGACCGATGTCGTCAGAAACGCCAATCCGGGACCGCAGATCGTTTCACTGGCACCCGGGCAATCTGCCTTCACACTGCTGCACTGGACGGTGGTCGCAGGTCCGGGTGAATCTCAGACTGCCCAGTGCGAACCGCAGCCCGTTTACGTGGAGATCACCCCACCTGACGAGACGACCCAGCTCGTAGTCGGCTGGAACATGCAGTTCGTCTGCCTCCACGGCCGGATCGACGTTCACGGTCTGGCGCCCGGCAGCGGTCCCGCCTTCTGAGTCGCTCCCAAGCGGACCGACCGGAGTGATCGGGCTAGGGATGGGCTAGGGAACCTTCCCGTGATCCCCAAGCGTCACAGGCCGAGGGGGAGTGGCAGTCCGAAGACCTGGACCAGCAGGACCACGTTGAGAACCAGGATGACACCAGCGGCGATGATGGCCACTGTTGACGTAAGGCGGCGGTTGACGAATTGGCCCATCAGGGAGCGGCGCCGTGTGAACGCCACCAGAGCGATGACCGGCACTGGCAGGACCAGACTCAGGACGACCTGAGAGATCACCAGTGCCCGGGTCGGATTGACCCCTATCCAGATCACGACGAGCGTCGGTGCCATGGTCACCAGACGGCGCAGCCAGAGAGGGATCCGTACGCGCACAAACCCCTGCATGATCACCTGGCCGGCCATCGTGCCCACCGAGGAAGCGGAGATGCCCGAGGCGAGGAGTGAGATCAGAAAGACCGTGGCGGCGGCAGGGCCCAGGAGGGGCGTGAGCGTGCGGTAAGCGGTTGAAATGTCGGCTACCCCGGAGTTGCCGCTATGGAACGTGGCGGCGGCCATGGAGAGCATGGCCATGTTGATAAGCCCCGCCAGCCCGAGTGCGATCGGGACTTCGATATTGGAAAGGCGTACGAGCCGGCGGCGCTCCGTCTGGTTGCGCGGCCGGACGCGGTCCTGCGTCAGGCTGGAGTGGAGGTAGACGGCGTGGGGCATGACGGTCGCACCGATGATGCCGACCGCAAACAGCACGCTCTCTGACCCACCCAGCCAGGGCCTGACCGAGCCGAGCGCCATCTGGCCAAAGCTGGGATGCGAGAAGACGACCTCCAGCAGGTAAGAGATCGCAATCACCCCGACCAGAGCGGTTATGAAGGCCTCGAGGGGGCGGAAGCCCCGGCGCTCCAGGCTGAGGATGCCGTATGTGGCGATTCCGGTGATCACGGCACCAGCCAGCATCGGGATGCCGAAGAGCAGGTTGAGAGCGATTGTCGCCCCCAGGAACTCAGCCAGGTCTGTCGCCATGGCGCCGACCTCGCTGACGACCCACATGGTCACGGTGACCGGTGTGGGGAGGTGATCCCGACACACCTCCGGCAGACTCAGGCCGGTCACAATGCCGAGCTTGGCCGAGAGCGCCTGGAAGAGCATGGCCGTCAGGTTCGCGAAGACGACGACCCAGAGCAGCTTGTAGCCGAACAGGGAGCCGGCGCCGATGTTGGTGGCGAAGTTGCCGGGGTCCATGTAGGCGACCGAGGCGATGAAGGCGGGGCCCAGGAACGGCAAGAGGGCGAGGATGCCGCGCCGTCGCTCCTCCAGCACCGCCCGAGCGGCTGTCAGAGTCCTCGCGCTCATCTGCCCTGGCCGCCCCCCGACCACCTCGGTCTCTACCGCCATCACGTACCCTCCAGTTGAATGTTGTTCTTAGGATAGCCGAAATTAGGCTGACAGGAAAGCCAGCCGTCTCGGGAGGGGTGAGGTGATGAAGGGGCCGGCTGGGAGGGCTAATCGACGAAGACTTCGCGGGCGATCCCGAGCGGCACGTGGCGCCGGCGCCGTCCCACCGCGACCTCGATCGGACTCTCGTAGAGGCTCTCCGCAAGAACCTCGACAGCTCGCCCAGGCCGGAGGTCGAGCTCACGCATCACGCGCAGTTTGCCGGGATCGCGGTCCGACACCCGTCGAATGGTCACCCGTTCGCCAGTCCGCGTCTCGGCGAGGGTTCGGTAAGCGGCTCTCGCGATCTTGCCCGAGGCGCTGGGGATCGGGTCACCATGCGGATCGAGGTCCGGCCGGCCAAGGGCTTCGAAGATGCGTTCTTCCATGCGTCTGGAGATGACGTGCTCCATGCGCTCGGCCTCGTCGTGCACCTCGTCCCACGAGTAGCCCAGCATCTCCACCAGGAAGAGCTCGATCAGGCGGTGCCGGCGAATCGTCTGAAGGGCTGCTGCCATGCCCTGCCTGGTGAGACTGGCCCCCCGATAACGGTCGTAGACGACGAGATCCAGAGTTCGGAGGGTGGCCAGCATCTCCGTGACCGACGCCGGCGCCACCGCCAGCCGTTCCGCGAGCTGGGTCGTGCTGACGCTGCCCGCTCCGCCTCCGAGGTGGTAGAGCGCTTTCAGGTAGTCCTGCCGAGCTCGCGTCAGCTTCTCTTCCGACCCGGGTTTCACATTGACGTTCATGTGGTGGGCTGAACGCTACAGCGTCGGACAAGATCGCGCCCGACCGACCGAGTTACTGCCCGCGACCTGCCCAGGCCAGGCCCGGCCAGAGGAGCCTCGACCCACGACGAGGGCATCCACGGCGTCTTGGACATGGATCGAGGACACTGCGCCACTCCCCCAGCATCGTCCTTGTGCGTATGGTTCAGCTGTCCCAATTACTTACGAGGGGAGGAGAGTCTCATGGCCCATGCAGCCGGGGTCAGGGCACCTTCGATGCATGGACGAGCAGAGATTTCGAGCGGGCACGTCGGCCCGATCGGTACTGAGCCTCCTTGCACTACGCAAGTCACCTCTGTTAGAGTCTCTTGCGTAATGCAAGGCACCAACCTCCACGGGTGTCGTGGGGGGCGGTTCCGGCGCCGGGAGCTCGCTGGAGGTAATCAGTGGAACAGAGGCGAAACCCATGGCTGGCACTGCTGGTCCTGTGCCTCGGCTTTTTCGTCGTCCTGCTGGACGCGACGATCGTCAACGTGGCGATTCCAACCATGCTGGACTCGCTGCACGCGAGTCTCGACCAGATTCTCTGGGTCGTCAACGCCTTCTTGCTCACCTTCGCCGTGCTGCTCGTCACCGGTGGGCGGCTGGGGGACATCCTTGGTCAGCGGAACCTCTTTGTCGGTGGGTTGGGGGGGTTTTCGGTTGCCTCGGCGCTCTGCGGCCTGGCTCAGGATCCCAACCAGCTGATCGCGGCCCGTGCCCTCCAGGGCGTGAGTGCGGCCATACTTTCGCCCCAGACGCTGGTCATCGTCTCGGCAATCTTCCCCGCCCGCCGGCGTGGTGCAGCGTTCGGCATTCTCAGCGGCGTCACAGGGTTGGCGGCTGTCGCCGGGCCCACCCTTGGCGGCCTGATCGTCACCTACCTGGACTGGCGATGGATCTTTTTCGTCAACGTGCCGATCGGAATCGCCGGCATCGCGCTTGCCTTCCTGCTTGTCCCTGATCTCCGGCCAGGCAAGCGGCATCGGTTGGACCTGGTGGGTGTGGGGCTCGCAACCGCGGGCCTTTCTGGAGTGGTCTTTGGACTCATCGAAGGACAGCGATACGAGTGGGGCGCAATCGCCGGGTCCCCGCTTACGATCCCCGAGATCATTGCGGCCGGCGTCGTGCTGCTTGGAGTCTTCCTGGCCTGGGAGCGCTTCCAGCGCGAGCCACTGGTTCCTCTCTCGCTGTTCCGGAATCGGAACTTCTCCGTCATGGTCTGGCTCAGCGCCTTGTGGAGCTTTGCGTTGATCGGCATGCTGCTCACAACGACGATTTACCTCCAGTCGGTGCTCGGCATGAGCGCGGTGCGCGCCGGGCTGACGACCACCCCGCTCACTCTGTGCATGGTGCTCGTCGGGCCCTTTGCCGGCCGCCTGACCGATCGGATCGGAGGGCGCTACATCCTGATGCTCGGCTTTGTTCTGTTCGGTGGCGGGCTCGCCGGCCTGGCCCTGGTCGAGTCGGTCACCTCAACCTCGTTCACGTTCACCCTCCCTCTGGCCGTGACTGGTCTCGGCATGGGCTGCATCATCGCGCCCCTGACGACCGAGGCGATGCGCGAGGTGCCGCCGGTCCAGAGCGGTGCGGCGTCGGGCACGCTCAACACCAGCCGCCAGATCGGCAGCGCGATCGGCAGTGCCGTGATAGCCGGGGCAGTCCTGCAGAACCAGCTGGCCAGCGCCCTGCACGAGAGGGCGCTGACAGCTGCGGTGCAGCTGCCACCGCAGCTCCGCCAGGGCTTCATCGACGGCTTTGCCAGTGCCGCCAGGGGCGGCCTCGAAGTGGGTCGCGGCCAGAGTGGAGCAGCCCAGCTCCCGACAGGCCTGCCCCCGCAGGCCCTGCAGCTCGTGCAGCGACTGGCGCACGACGTCTTCGTCAACGCCTATACGACGGCGATGCGGCCAACGCTGGCGGTGGCGGTGGCCAGCCTGCTGATCGGTGCGCTGAGTTGCATTCTCATAGCGCAGCGCGCCCAGAGCGCCGGCGAGCAGCCGGCGGGTGAGAGGGCTCAAGAGATTCGCGAGCTGGCTTCCTGATGTGAACCATGCCGCGGTGCGGCTTGCCGGTTCTGGTTACCTTATCGGCCGCTCGTTACGTGGCTGGAGCACGTGGGACCCCTTAGGCTTACGTCTAGTGAGGCCCTTGAGCCTCAGCCTCACGCGAGCGCCGGTACCTTTCCTCGGCCTCGCCAAGGTCGCCGCGTCGTTCAGCCAGCCGGGCAAATGCGCGCCACGCCCAGCCCGCGAGCTGGCGCTCGCCGAGCTCCTGTGACGTCCGGATGGCGTATCGCAGGTCCTCCTCGGCCTCGTCCAGGCGGCCCAGTTCGCGTTTTGCGATCCCGCGCTCAGCCCTGGCATCCGCCAGCTCCCACCGTGCCCCCAACTCAGCGAAGATCTCTATCCCACGATCGAACCAGGGCAGCGACTCCTCGAGACGGCCGAGTCCCTCGAACACGCGTGCCTTCTGCACAGCGGTGACCGCGACGCTGAAGTGGTCGCCTGTCTCGTCGGCGAGCACGCTGGCCTCCTCGATCAGCTGGAGAGCAACCTCGAGGTCCTTCATCTCGGTCCGGTTTATGGAGAGGGACGTGAGCGCTCTGACCCGAGCCCAGCGGTCTTTGGGGTCAGCCAGGGAGAGCGCACGTCGCCAGACGGCCTCGGCGTCGTCGAACCGTTCTCGGGTCCACGGCACCCAGCCTGCGAACAGCAGCGTGCGAACTATGACCCGGGGATCGCCGAGCTCGTCCGCAGCAGCCAGGGCGCGCTGGAGCAACCGCTCGGCCTTGTCCACGTCGGCCTCGACGTTGATCGCGATGTCGCCCAGGAAGCCCAGGGCCAGCGCCAGGGCATACGGATCCCCGCAGGACTCGCCCTGGCTCACCGCTCGATTGAGCGCGTCAGTTGCCGGAGCGTATTCGCCAAGCCAGTAGCGGGCCTCCCCCAGGCCCGCGAGGCCTCGCGCCTCGCGCAATCCCCACTGTTCAGTTGGTCCTGCCAGCGCGAGCGCCCGCTCGTAGAAGTCGACCGCCGAGCGACTTTCCATCCGCCTCCGGGCGCGGTCGGCGGCGGACAGGAGGGCGTCGACGGCTCGTTCGGACGCGGTGCGATCGCTGGGATCGAGGTCGAGCGCGGCGAGCGCCGCAAGCTCCATATGGTCGGCCGCCCATGAGTGGTGGCCCGTATCCTGGAGGTGTTCGGCCAGGCGCTGGTGGAGCCGCATCCGTTCCCGCTTCGGCAGGCTGGTGTATGCGACCTCCCTGAGCGTCGCGTGCTTGAGCCGCCATCGCGGCGCCGCTCCGCTCCGGTCATCGCCCACCAGGATCTCGGCATCCTGCAGCTGCCGGAGTTCCTCTGTGGTGGCTGCTTCATCAACCACTGCGAGTTCGTCGAGATCGAAGGAGTACACGAAGATCGACGCGTGCCGTGCGAGCTCGCGCAATCTTTCGGGCAGGTGGTCGAGCCTGGCACTGACGACTGCCTGCACCGTGGGCGGTAGGGTCGTCCGGCTTGCGGGCGAACCACCGTCGGTGTCGAGCGTGAGCATGCCCGTCGTCTCGATGATGAAGTACGGGTTGCCGCCGGCACGCTCGGCGATCAGGACAGCCTGGCCCTCCTCGATGCTGCCGCCGCTGGCCTGGCGGACGAGCCGAGCCGACTCTTCGATCGACAGCGGATCCAACCGGATGAGCACGGCGTTGCCGCTGCTGGATCCCCACGCCGGTCGCTGTTCGAGCAGCTCGTTGCGCGCAAGCGCAACTATCAGCGCGCGGCGCGGTCCGCGACCCGCAGCACCCAGGCGCTCGATCAGGTCCAGCATCGGTGCCTTGAGAGCGTGCGCGTCCTCGAACAGCAGCACCACCGGGTGATCGCGAGCAAGCCCATCGACCAGCGCGATGAAGCCTGCCTGTACGTCATGCACAAACGCCGACTCTTCGGGGCTGTCGGCCAGACCGAAGAGCAGGGCCAGCCGCTCCACGATCCGGTTGCTCTCGGATGGATGACAGCAGAGATCGACGAGCTCGCGCAGGCGGCGCTTGACCTCGTCCGGCGGCTGCCCGGCGTCGATGCCGGCGAGGTCGCCCACGATCGCGGCGACCGGGGCGAACGTGGCGGTGTCGGTGTAAGACCGGGCCCAGCCGCGGAGGACGGCCACCGCTGCGCTGACGCCGGCTGCGAGCTCGTCGGCCAGCCGCGTCTTGCCGATGCCCGCTTCGCCGACGACAGTCACCAGCACCGGTCTGCCGGTCGTGCTGGCCAGACCCAGGCTCTGGCCAAGGATCGCCTGCTCTCCGGCGCGGCCGACGAAGGGAATGGTGCGCCGTGCCGAACGGGTCGTCAACCCCTCGACGGGAAACGCGGCGAGTACGTCATCAAAGCCCCTGGCCCTGACCCTGCGCCGGCGCCCGTACGAGACCGCTGTGCGCGTCAGCGCATAGGTGGTCTGCCCGGCCAGGACTTGCCCCGGCTGGGCAGCGGCCTGGAGACGGGCCGCGGCGTTGACGACCGGACCGGTGACCAGGAGCTGGCCGCCCGGCCCCAGCCCGGTGGCCGCTTCCCCCGACTCGATGCCGACCCGTACCTCGAGCGGTTGGGTGAGCCCGACCGATTGGCCCAGTCTTCGGGTCCGACCCCGGATTGCGAGGCCGGCGCGGACAGAGCGCAGAGCGTCGTCCTCGTGGACGTGTGGCAGCCCGAAGACCGCCATCACCGCGTCCCCTATGTACTTCTCGATCCGGCCCCGGAGGGCCTGAAGCTCCATGGCGGCCGCGTCGAAGAAGCTCCCGAGGACTTCCCGCGCCCGCTCGGGATCCATTTTCTGTGCGAGGCTCGTCGACTCGACCAGATCTGCGAACAGAACCGTGACCATCTTGCGCTCTTCGGTCCCAAGGAGCGACTCGACTGCGGCGCCGCAGTTCGGACAGAAGCGAGCACTCTCCGGGAGTGGGTGACCGCAGACAGAACAGCTCATGTCACTCCGCTCTATCAATACCTCTGCGGTCCCGGGCCGCGGACCTGCAACTGGGCGGTCGATCCCTGCCCGAGCTGTGCTCTATCGCGCCTCGGCGTCGCGCAAGCGCCGGCTGAGCGTCTGGAGCATGCGATAAGCGACTTCCGGGTGCTCCATCAAGAAAGGCTTGAAGTGCCACTCTGGTATCGCAGCCACGACCAGGTCCGTTGTGGCTACGACTGTGGAACTGCGGCCCCCCTGGTCGAGCAGGGCCATCTCACCGAAGTGGTCGCCTGGGCCCAGCGGACGGCTGCGGCCGTCCGGGGTGATGACCTCGGCCTCGCCATCGAGGATGAGCATGAAACCGACGCCCTCACGACCTCGAACGGCGATCTGTGTGCCCTTGCTGTGTCGCACCTCGCGCACCTGCTGGGCGATCTTCTTGAGATCGCCTTCCTGCATTCCTGCGAAGAGCTTCACAGAGCGCAAATCCATGGTGGTGCGATTTTAGTGTCACCAGTCGGCAATTCGCCTGCAAGTACGAGGCCCGCGATGCGTACTATTCCCGGCGAAACGACCTCCCAGGTGCTCGGGACAGGCCCCATCGCCGGCAATGGGACCTGATTCGGCGCTTGCGCGGGGTTATCTGAGTATATTGCTCGCGATGGGAGACGCCAAGACCGAGGCTCTAGGTAAGGTCCCGCTCTTTGCCCACTGCACGAGGAAGGATCTCGACTTCGTCGCCAGCAGGGCGGACGAGGTGGATGCGCCGGCCGGGCGCGAGTTGGTGCGCCAGGGACGTCCAGGAGACACCTTCTATGTCCTGCTGGACGGTGAGGCCGACGTGGAAGTCGATGGCAAGCGGAGGCCTTCGCTCAAACCGGGCGACTTTTTCGGCGAGATCAGCATGCTGGATCGGGGTCCCGCAACCGCGACTGTGGTGACGACAACCCCGGTACGGCTTATGGTGATGAGCCACTCCCAGTTTCGGGACGCCATCAAGGGCAGCGATGACCTCTTGCATCAGGTGATGGTCGCAGTCGGAGAGCGGCTGCGAGCAGACTCGCTGGCGAGGCAGGCTGCCGACGCATAACGTGTGAGCTCCGAGCTGTTCGGCTATCGGCGCAGCAACGGCTGCGTCGGCGTGCGCAACCACGTTGTGCTTGTGCCGGTCGACGACCTCTCGAACGCCGTCTGCGAGAACGTGGCCCGAGTGGTGCCCGGAACGCTCGCGCTGCCGCATCATTACGGGCGGCTTCAATACGGTGACGACCTGGACCTCACGTTCAGGACGCTGATTGGAAATGGCTCCAATCCGAACGTGGCCTGTGCGGTGGTGGTCGGTATCGAGCCGGAGTGGACCCATCGTGTGGCCGACGGAATCGCCGGCACCGGCAAGCCGGTGGAGGCGTACTCGATCGAGCGGTTCGGCGACCTGAAAACGCTGGCGGCGGCCGCACGCACGGCACAGCAGTTCCTGCAGGCCGCCTCCGAGCTGAGACGGGAGCCCGTCGAACATCGGGAGCTGTGTGTCTCGATCAAGTGCGGCGAGTCGGACACCACGACAGGGCTTGGAAGCTGCCCCACCGTGTCAGAGGTGGTCGATCGCCACGTGCGAGACGGTGGGACGGTCATCTTCGGTGAGACGTCGGAGCTGACCGGGGGCGAGCATCTGATAGCCGCGCGCTGCGCGACCGGCGCCGTCCGTCAGAAGTTCATGGCCTTCTTTGACGCGTACGTCGAGGAGATCGAGTCGTCCGGCGCCAACCTGCTCGGCTCGCAGCCCACGCAGGGAAACATCCGCGGTGGCCTATCGACGATCGAAGAGAAGGCGCTCGGCAACATCGCGAAGACCGGCACGGTGCCGGTCGTAGATGCCCTGGCCATGGCTGAGTCACCGTCGAGGCCGGGTCTGAGCTTCATGGACTCCTCCTCGGCGGCCGCCGAATTCATCACCCTGATGGGCGCGGCTGGAGCGGTGGTCCACCTGTTCCCCACCGGGCAGGGCAACATCATCGGCAATCCGATCGTTCCGGTGATCAAGATCACCGCCAACCCGCTCACGGCGCGGACGATGTCGGAGCACGTCGACCTGGACGTCTCTGGCTTACTCTGGGGCGAGTACAACCTCCGGGAAGCCGGCGACCGCCTCATGCGGCTCATGGACCGCGTGGCGAGCGGACGGCTCACCTGCGCCGAATCGCTCGGCCATCGGGAGTTCGTGATCACCAAG
>DATFWQ010000115.1:0-12498 GCA_035259145.1 Candidatus Dormiibacterota bacterium
CTGCTCTGAGACTCCAGAGAACGCGGTCACCTGCGACGGGATCAAAATGCCCAGCACGTGACCGGCGATGGCCGCCAGGGCGCCGTAATGAAAGAGGTTGCTGCCCCACGCCAGCCAGCCGCTCTCCAGAAGTTGGGTCGATCGGGCCGTCCATCCGAACTTGTCGTAGCGATATCGCCAGACGTGTCCGGCCGCGAACAGCACGATCGCCGCGTAGGGCAAAACCACCCAGGCGAAGATGTCTCCGTACCTCACCGGCGACGTCCAGGAATCGGCATGACCTCAGGTGGTGCGAAGGGTTCGAGTCCGACATCTTCTCGTGGCGGACCGTTCGCCGCGAGGTACCGCACCGCGGCGGCGTCGGCCACGCCGAGCCTGGGAAGTCCTGCACGCACAGCGTCGGTCAGCTCTGCGTATGGGCTCAGCTCCTCCCTCAGGCGCCGATGCAGCAGCTCGAGCCCCGCCCGGTACTCGTGCAAGACCCACTCCCCACCTTCCCGATAGAGGGCGGCAAGCGCGAGAACCACGGGAAGGTAGTCGGGAAGCTCACCGTCTTCGAGGACAAAACCCGCGGCTCGGTACAGGCGCTTCAGCTTGAGGAGCTCCTGCCCGCGCTTCCGGGTGTCGCCGTGCGAGAAGAACGTGAGATACAGGCTGGATCGCTTCTGCAGGTCGAAGGTTTCAACGTAGCGCTGCTGCAGCTCGAGCGCGGGGGTGGCGCGAAAGTAATCGAAGAAGCGCTGGCTCAAGGCGGAGGCGCGTCCCGGCGGCAACTTCGATGCGGCCAACCCGATGTCTTCTCGCGCGGCGACTATCTCATCGGATGGGTAGCTGAACAGCAGCGAGAGCAGCTCGTAGCGCCTTGCGGAATCTTGATCCATCAGCCTCCCTCGGTTTCGGAGCGGCGCTTGTCCACCGGCCGGAGGACCATAAAGTTCTCGTTACGCGGCCGCACCGAATGATCGACACTGCACGAGGTCGGCATCTCGGAGAGCTGCCTCGCCAGCTCGGTGTGCGCCTGCGGAATGACGTAGCGGTCCTCGTACTTGGCGATCGCGAGCAGGCGATACATGTCTTCCAGCTGCTTCGGCTCCATACCCACCGCAAGGGCAACCCCCTCGTCTTCGACCCTAAGCACTTCGCGCTTGCGCATGTACGCGCGCATCGCGGCGAGGCGTCTGAGCACGTCCCGCACGACATCGGCGTCCCCCGCTGACAGGAGATTGGCCAGATAGGAGAGCGGGATCCGCATCAGGTCGATCGCAGGGAAGACTTCGTCGGGATCGGCCTCGTAGCCGTCACCCTCGAGCAGGCTTATCACCGGTGAGAGGGGCGGCACGTACCAGACCATGGGCAGTGTCCGGTATTCGGGATGGAGAGGCAGGGCGACGCGATAGCGCATCGCGAGCGCGAACACGGGCGAACGCGTGGCGGCGGCGATCCAGTCCTCTGGAATGCCATCGGTGCGGGCCCGGGCCTGGACCGCGGGGTCAGCCGGGTCAAGGAACACCCCGCGCTGCGCGTCGAGCAGGTCCCTGGGCTCCTTGACCGAGGCCGCGGCCAGCACCCTGTCGGAGTCGTAAAGGATCAGGCCCAGATACCGGACACGCCCGACGCAGGTCTCGGAGCAGATGGTCGGCAGCCCGGCCTCGATACGCGGATAGCAGAGCGTGCACTTTTCCGCCTTGCCCGTGCGATGGTTGAAGTAGACCTTCTTGTAGGGGCAGCCACTGACGCAGAATCGCCAGCCCCTGCACTTGTCCTGGTCGACCAGTACGATGCCGTCCTCTTCCCGCTTGTACATGGCGCCCGACGGGCACGAGGCGACGCACGACGGGTTCAGACAGTGCTCGCAGATGCGCGGCAGATAGAACATGAACGCCCTCTCGTAGGCGAGCTTGACCTGTTCCTCGATGCCCTTGAGCAGCGGATCGCGAGGTGCGCTCTCGGGGGCTCCGGCCAGATCGTCGTCCCAGTTCGGCCCCCAACCGACGCTCATCTCTCTGCCTGTGAGCTGCGAGTGCGGCCTCGCCACCGGGTCGTGCTTCGACAGCGGCGCGTCGATCAGAGTCTGGTAGTCGTAGGTCCACGGCTCGTAGTAGTCATCGATGGTGGGCAGGTCTGGATTCCAGAAGATGCTGAGCAGCTTGCGCAGCCGTCCCCCACCCTTGAGTCGGAGGCGGCCCCGACGATCGAGCTCCCAGCCGCCGCGCCACTGGTCGTTGTCCTCCCAGCGGCGTGGGTATCCAAGTCCAGGTTTGGTCTCGACGTTGTTGAACCACACGTACTCGGTCCCCGGCCGGTTCGTCCACACCTGCTTGCAGGTGACACTGCAGGTGTGGCAGCCGATGCACTTGTCGAGGCTCATTACCATGCCGACCTGGGCCCGGACGGGCATCAGAACTCGACCTCCTTCAGCCGCTTCCGAATCACGGTCAGCTCGTCGCGTTGCGACCCGGTCGGACCGTAGTAGTTGAAGGCGTAGGAGAGCTGCGCGTAGCCGCCGATCAGGTGCGTCGGCTTCCAGATGATCCGCGTCAGCGAGTTGTCCATGCCGCCTCGGTTGCCGTGCATCTCGGTCAGGGGCACGTTCACGTGGCGGTCCTTCGCGTGGTACATCAGGCAGGTCCCGTTCGGTAGACGGTGCGTGACTACGGCCCGGCAGGCGATGACGCCGTTACGGTTGAAGGCCTCGATCCAGTCGTTGTCCCTGACTCCGACTGCCTTTGCGTCCTCGACCGAAAGCCAGATCACCGGGCCGCCGCGGAAGAGAGTCAGCATGTGGAGGTTGTCCTGGTATTCGGAGTGGATCGACCACTTCGAGTGCGGGGTCAGGTATCGGAGCGTCACCTCGACCCGGCCCTCTTCGCCGGTGGTCTGATCGCCGTAGTGGCGGCGGTAGTCGAGGGGAGGCCGGTACAGCGCGAGGCCTTCGCCGAACTCGCGCATCCACTCGTGGTCCAGGTAGAAATGCTGGCGGCCCGAGAGCGTGTGCCAGGGCTTTCCAGTTTCGACGTTCATCGTGAACGGCGAGTACCGACGACCGTGCGCCTCGATGCCCGACCACTCGGGCGAGGTGATGACGGTGCGCGGCTGGGTCTGTGTGTCCTTGAAGGTGATCCGGTCGCCTGCGCGCGAGCTGGCCAGCTGGACGAGACTCAGGCCCGTCGTTCTTTCCAACGCGTGGAAGCCCTCGACTGCGATTCTTCCGTTGGTGGTCCCCGACAGCGCGAGGATCGCTTCCGCGACGTGTTCCGCGCGGTCCAGCCGCGGCCGTCCGTCGGCCACTCCGCCTCGGACTCGTCCGTTGTTGGCCGCCAGGTGGTCGAGCTCTTCGAGAGGCTTCCAGCTCGCACCTTTGACCTGGTTTCCCAGCTCGTCCAGCAGCGGCCCGATGGCGTGCATCTTCTCGCCCACTGCGCCGAAGTCGCGCTCAACCAGGATCAGCTTCGGCATCGTCTCGCCGGGCACGGGCTCGCACTCGCCGCGTTTCCAGTCGAGCACCTTCCCCATCGGCTGCGCGACCTCGTCCACGGTGTCGTGCTGGAGAGGGGCCGCGATGAGGTCGCGGCGGACGCCGAGATGCGTGCGCGCCAGCTCGGAGAACCTGTCCGCGATCAACGAGAATGCATCCCAGTCCGTCTTCGCCTCCCACGGCGGCGGAATCGCCTGGTTGAAGGCGTGCACGAACGGGTGCATGTCGGTCGACGACAGGTCGTACTTCTCGTACCAGGTGGCGGCCGGCAGGACGATGTCAGAGAAGAGCGCGCTCGAGGTCATCCGGAAGTCGATCGTGGTGAGCAGATCGAGCTTTCCGGTTGGCGCCTGTTCGCGCCAAACCACCTCTTCCGGGCGGATTGATTCTGGGCTTTCCCGCGCCCGAACCGCGGGATCGGTTGTGCCGAGAAGGTGCTTGAGAAAGTATTCGTGTCCCTTGCCCGAGGAGCCGAGGAGGTTGGCGCGCCAGATGGTCAGGACGCGCGTGAAGTTCTGCGGAGCGTCTGGATCCTCGGCGGCGAAACGGAGGCCTCCGGACCTCAGTTCCCGAACCACGAATTCCCTGGGATCGCCCTCCCCCTGGGTGGCCTCCTCAGCCAGGTCGAGGGGATTGCGGTCAAAGCTCGGAAACGAGGGCGTCCAGCCCAGGCGAGCCGCGAGCGCGTAGCAGTCGGCCAGCTGCCTGCCCTGGAACCGACCCTCGCCAACGGGTGACGCCAGCTCTTCGACGCCGAACGCTTCGTACCTCCACTGGTCGCTGGCGAGATAGAAGAAAGGTGTGGTCGCCTGCTGGCGGGGTGGCCGCAGCCAATCAAGTGCGAAGGCCATCGACTGCCAGCCGGTGAGCGGCCGCACCTTTTCCTGGCCCACGTAGTGGGCCCATCCGCCCCCGTTGACTCCCTGACACCCGCAGAGCAGGAGCAGGTTGAGAAAGCTGCGATAGATCAGGTCCGAGTGGTACCAGTGGTTGGTGCCGGCGCCCATGCAGATCATCGAGCGCCCGCTGGTCAGCTCCGCGTTGCGGGCGAACTCGCGTGCAATCTGCGCGGCCAGGTGCCCCTCGACCGACGTAATCGGCTCCTGCCACGCAGGGGTGAAAGGCCTGGGGTCTTCATAGTCGCGGGGCCAATCGCCGGGCAGACCGTCGCGGGGGACGCCGTAATGGGCGAGAAGAAGATCGAACACGGTTGTGACGGGGCGGCCCCCGATTTCGGCGGCCGGCACACCGCGCCTGACTGTGGACCCACCTTCGGTCGGGCCGGTGTCGAAACGAGGCAGCTCCACCGTGACCGGTTTCGAGTCGCGCCCTTCCAGGCTCAGTGCCGGAACCACGCCTCCCAGGTCGAGGTTCCAGCGCCCGAGCTCCTCCTGATAGCGGTGACCGACGGCGCCGTTGGGGACTATCGGCTTCCCCGTCGCTTCGTCGATGACCACGCACTTCCAGTCACCCTTGTCGATCGCGGGATCGATGTCCGATGCGCGCAGGAATCGATCCGGCGCGAACGCGTTGCCGCGCTTACGCAGTGTGACCAGAAGCGGGAGGTCGGTGAACCGGCGGGCGTAGTCCTGGAAGTACGGGACCTGGCGGTCGACGTAGAACTCCTTGAGGATGACGTGGCCCATGGCCATCGCCAGAGCCCCATCCGTGCCCGGCTGCGCCGGCAGCCAGTTGTCGGCGAACTTGGTGTGGTCTGAATAATCCGGTGAGACGACCACCACCTTCTGGCCGCGATACCTGGCCTCGGTCATGAAATGCGCATCCGGCGTGCGAGTGATCGGCAGGTTGGTGCCCCAGATGATCAGGTAGGACGCGTTCCACCAGTCTCCCGACTCGGGAACGTCGGTCTGATCACCAAAAGTCTGAGGCGAAGCGGGCGGAAGGTCGGCGTACCAGTCGTAGAAGCTCAGGATCACACCGCCGATGAGGGAAAGGAATCGCGTGCCGGCGGTGTATGAAACCATCGACATGGCCGGTATCGGCGAGAAGCCGGCGACCCGATCCGGCCCGTACCGCTTGATCGTGGACACATGCGCGGCTGCGATCATTTCCACTGCGTCTTCCCAGCTCGCGCGTACAAAGCCGCCCTTTCCCCGCTGGGCCTTGTACGTGCGCGAGCGGACGGGATCGTCGACGATTGCCTGCCAGGCCAGCACGGGGTCGCCGGTGCGCTGCCGCTCGGACCTGTACATCTCGAGCAGGCTGCCGCGGACGTACGGGTGCTTCACGCGGAGCGGCGAGTAGATGTACCAGGAGAACGAAGCACCGCGCGGACAGCCTCGCGGCTCGTAATCGGGCATGTCAGGGCCGGTCGAGGGGTAGTCGACCGCCTGCGTCTCCCAGGTGATCAGCCCGTCCTTGACGTATACGTTCCACGAGCAGGACCCCGTGCAGTTGACCCCGTGCGTGGACCGGACGACTTTGTCGTGCTGCCACCTGTCGCGGTACAGGGACTCCCAGTCACGGTTCCTGGCCACGAGCTGACTCCAACCCTCGGTGGAAACCGGCCCTCGTCTGAAGAACCGATGAGCGCCGAGCAACGGGTTCGCCGCGCGCGCAGCATGCTCGCCCGGTTCAGCGCGGTGAGCGGAGTGCTCAACCTGCTGGGCATCTCGCATTTCTCGCATCCTAGTTGTCCCCGGAGGCGAGCCGTCATGGCCGATCGTCCCCCGATCGTCGGGACCTACCCCCATATGGGCATAAGCATTGTTGACGCGAAATATCTCGCGCGAGTAATATGTCGTCCATGGCGGTCACGGTCTTCCAGGTCCTGGCGGACCCCACCCGATACCGGCTTATAGAAGCCCTGCGGGCGGGCGAGCTCTCGGTCGGTGAGCTCGTCGACATGGTGGACATCGGCCAGCCCGGCGTCTCCCGCCAGCTCGCCATCCTCCAGGACGCCAGCTTCGTCAGCGTCCGTCCAGAGGGAAGGCGGCGGCTCTATTCACTGCGACCGGAGCCGTTCAGGGAGCTGGACGCGTGGACGGAGTCGTATCGCCAGATCTGGGAGGAGCGGTTGGACCGGTTCGGCGCGGAGCTGGACCGGCGGCAAAGAGCTCGCCGGAAGGCCGGCGGGCAGCGCAACAAGGGCGCAAGCCCGAATGGAGGAAAACGTCAATGACGATCCGATCGATCAGGCCCTGCCTTACTTTCGCCGAGCGTGCCGAGGAGGCCATCGACTTCTACGTCTCGCTCTTTGAGAACTCACGTGTGATCGACAAGGTCCGAAGTGAGGGTGGCCCGGTGCCGAAGGGACAGCTGCTCCATGCCACCTTCGTGCTCGACGGCCAGGAGTACACCGCCATCGATGGGGGGCCGAGCTTCAACTTCACCGACGGCTTCTCGCTGGTCGCCAGCTGCGAGACGCAGGCGGAGATCGACCGGCTCTGGGAGGCCCTGACCTCGGCAGGCGGCGAGCCGGGACGTTGCGGCTGGCTGAAGGACCGCTTCGGCGTCTCCTGGCAGGTCATCCCGATCCAGCTCGGGGAGCTGCTGACCAACCACGAGGGAGGCGACACCCAGGCCGCGATGGAGGCCATGCTGAAGATGAACAAGCTCGACATCGCGGCGCTCGAGCGGGCGTACCGGGGAACCCCGGCTGGTGCGGGGCGATGAGACGGCAGGCCGGCCAGCGCCGGCTGATCACGCTCGAGCGCACCTACCGGGCCACCGTGGAGGAGGTCTGGGAGCTGTGGACGACCAAAGAAGGGATCGATTCCTGGTGGGGCCCGGACGGGTTCCGCGTCGAGGTCCAGGCGATCGATCTCCGCCCGGGGGGCGAGATGACCTACACCATGAGCGCCGTGGGCCCCGACCAGGTCCGCTTCCTGGAGGAGGCCGGGATGGCGCTCAGGCAGGAGCTTCATCTCACCTTTACCGAGGTCGTCCCCCGGCGGCGCCTGGCCTACCTGCACCGGGTGGACTTCATGCCAGGGGTCGAGCCGTACGACGTCGCCCACATTGTTGAGCTGGAGGCCGCCGAGGACGGTGTGCGGATGCGGCTCACCCTGGAGGCGATGCACGACGATAGGAGCACCCAGCTCGCGGTCGCCGGCTGGGAGAACGAGCTGGGCAAGCTGGAGCGGGCCCTGGCCGCCTGAGCCAGACACGAGCGACTGCGGTGAACTGGTACAACCTGCCGCGATTCCAGGCTGGAAACCCAATTTAGGAGTCAGGAACGCAAGATGAAGAATGTCCTGCGAAGCATTGGTGCGGTGATACTGGGATTCGTCCTCATCGCCGCGCTCTCAACGGTGACTGATGCAGTTCTGGAGAGCATAGGGGCAATCCCGAAGGGCAAACTGCCGGTCTACGGCGCCGAAACGACGCTGATCGGCATTCTTGCCTACCGCGCCCTATTTTCAATCGCGGGCTGTTTTCTGACGGCCAAGTTAGCGCCGTCCCGGCCCATGATTCACGCGCTGATTCTGGGTGCGCTGGGTATGACAGTGAGCCTGCTGGGTTCACTTGCCATGCTCGGCGCAGCTCCCCTCTGGTTCAATGCGACGCTCGTGGCCATGGCTCTGCCGCTTGCCTGGCTCGGCGGAGCGTTGGAGCGCAACGTAGACGCACATCTCGCGCCGCGCATTTAGGCCGCACAAGTGACGCTGCTCAGCGGCCTACGGGGATGGCAGCAGGCTGGACTCGGGGTGCGGAGCCTCTGACTCAAACGTCCTTTTGATGACGGCGATCCCGCGGTGCATGAGCGCGCTGATGTGCCGAGCCAGGTCGTTGGGAGGAAGGTCGGCGATCCAGACGAACAGGGTGCCGCCGTCAGCCCTCGAGAAGACCTGCGCGGACGCGTTGTGGTGCGTGTACGGGCCGTCGACCACAGACCACACGAGCCGCCTCGCTTCGTCGTCGAGGTCGACGAGCAGCTCGCGCACGACCGCCCCATTGAAGAACGTCACGATCCTGTCGTCGCCATCGAGGCGGGTATCGATCACGAACCCGGGCACGAGGCGTTGGTGTACGGCACCCCAATCGCGGAGCGCTGCCCAGACGTCGTCCGGGCTGGCGTCTATCACGATCTCCTTCCGGACACTGGCCATCCTGGCGTTTCCTCCCCGCGGTCGGTCTCAGCGGCTGGCGCAGCCGCGGCCGGCTGTCGACGATACGGACTTCCCCTTCGCCCGGTCCTGGATTTTTGTGCTCGATTTCGCGTGCGAGAATCCTCGTGTGCTCCGCACCGACATCGGCTCACCCCACCATCTCAGCCGCATCTTCCACTCGGTCACCGGCACGACGATCTCCCGGTACCGAAGGCGCCTTCGCGCGCGCAGAGCGCTCGAGCGGCTGGCTGCCGGTGACCGCGACCTGGCCAGGCTGGCATTCGAACTGGGCTTCGCAGACCAGAGCCATCTCTGCCGAGTTCTACGCGTCGAGACCGGTCAGATGCCGTCAGCCCTGCGCCGCGCTCTGGCCCAGCCGGCGCCTGAGGGCGGTTCCTCGATGAGCTCGCACCGCATATCCGAACCAGTAGGTTGAGGTGGTGACGGAGAGGGGCGCGCCCGACCTGGGTGAGAGCGAGCACCGCCTCTTTGCGGAGCGGCGGAGGAGCAGGCCCGTGTGGCCCCAATCCCTGGCGCCGGGGACGGGCGACGGAGTCACCCTGTACCGGTTCGACGACTGCGCCCGCATCCTCCGCGACCCTCAGACCTTCTCGTCCCGCGGCTACGAACAGGGCGTCGACCTGGTCATGGGCCGGACCATCCTGAGCATGGACGACCCCGAACACAAAAGCCACCGCGACCTGGTGGCCCCCGCGTTTCACCAGCGAGTCCTGACAGCGTGGACCGGCGACGTGATCGGGGCCGTCTGCGAGGACCTGATCGACCGCTTTCAGCTCAGCGGGCGAGCCGAGCTCGTCGGCGACTTCTGCAATGAGTTCCCGATCCGGGTCACGGCGCACATGCTGGGCCTCCCGCCCGACGACCACGCACAGTTCCAACGCTGGTCGATGGAGCTGATCGGCATTGCCGGCGACCTGGAGACTGGCTTCGCCGCCTCCGGCGCGCTCCGCGACTACTTCGCGGGCATCGTGAGCGACCGGCGCCGTTCCCCGCGGCGGGACGTGATCAGCGACCTGGTCACCGCCGAAATCGACGGCCAGCGTCTCAGCGACGAGGCGATCTACTCGTTCCTGCGGCTGCTGCTCCCGGCCGGGGTGGAGACCACCTCCCGCGCCATCCCAACGCTCATGCTCCGGCTTCTCACCCACTCCGACCAGCTGCGAGCCGTCGTGGCGGACCGGAAGCTCGTGCCCGGCTCCATCGAGGAGTCGCTGCGTCTGGACGTCCCGGTCGTGTACATCTCGAGGCTGGCCACGCGCGACGCCGAGATAGCCGGCGTGCCGGTGCCGAAAGGCGCGTTCGTGACGCTGTGCCTGGCCTCGGCCAACCGCGACGAGAGCCGCTGGGCTGAGCCGGATCGCTTCGACATACACCGCCCGTTCCAGCAGCACCTCACGTTCGCGGCCGGCCCGCACATGTGCCTGGGCCAGCACCTGGCGCGGATGGAGATCACGGTCGCCCTGAACGCCCTGCTGGACCGCCTGCCCAGGCTCCGGCTAGACCCGGACGCCGCGCCCTCGAAGTTGGTCCAGCACAGCGGGGGCTCTATGCCGGCGCTTGACTCCCTGCAGGTCCTGTTCGACACGTGAGGATCGGCTGGCCACTTCTAACTGCTGAGTGCGAAAGAGTGGGCTTACGAGAGGTGTAGATGGACATCTGGCAGGCGTTTGAGCGGACTGCTGAGGCGTATCCGTTTAAGGAGGCCATCGTCGAGGGGGACTCGCGCCTCACCTACGCCGAATTACGCGAGTTGGTGGAGCGCTGCGCTGCCAGCCTTCAGGGTGCGGGAATAGGGCCTGGTGGCCGTTTGGCGTTGATCGCTGACACCAGCCTCAGACACTGCGTTGTCACGCTGGCTTGCCAGGCTCTTCACGCCATGTCGGTCCACGTCGTGCCGCGTCTAAAGCCGGTGGAGATGGCCGTCTTTCTGAACGACGCTCAACCAGGGCTGGTTCTAGGCACCGTCGAGCTGCCAGACGTCGAGGTGGCGGCTGTGCGTCTCGACGACGACGCATCGTGGTCGCGGCTGGTCCGCGGCGAGCTGTCCCCGCAGCTCCCAGCAGCTGACGAGCAGGCCCTCTCGAACATGATGTACACCTCGGGTACCACCGGCCAGCCGAAGGGCGTGCCGCTCACTCATAGACAGACCTATGAGCGGGTTCTGGCGGGGACGGTCCACACAGGAGTCAGCAGCCGCGACCGCGTCCTCGGGGCAATGCCGCTCTTCCACCAGATGGGGATGATCGGGAACTTCATGCTCGCGATGGTGGTGGGGGCGACCTACTACCCCGTCGCGCGTATGTTGCCGGCAGCTGTGCTGGAGCTGATCGAGCGCGAGCGGCTCACGGCCTTCTTCGGCTCGCCGACCCACTGGGCAATGCTGGCCGGCGACCCCAGCCTTCACAAACGCGACCTCACATCCTTCCGCAAGGGAGCCTACGCGGGCGCCGCCATGCGCCTGGACCAGCTCGAATTCTGGAACCAGCGCCTGGACAGCGAACTGATCCACGTCTACGGCACGAGCGAGACCATGTGGACCCTCATCAACCCGGACACCCGGACCCGGCCGGAGATCACCGGCCGGCCGGGCCTCCACCACTGGCTGCGTGTCGCGGAGACCGGGGTTCGGGACCCGAAGGCGCTTGTCTCGGACGGCGAGGAAGGCGAGCTCATCGTAAAGGCCGCCGGACCGGGCGCCTCTGATGAGTGCTTCGCAGCCTATTGGCGGAACCCGGAGAGCTTTGCCGAGTCAGTGATCGATGGCTGGTACTTCACGGGAGACTCGGCCCGACGCGACGCTTCGGGTGATTACACGATCACCGGCCGGATCAAGAACATCATCCGGACCGGTGCCGAATGGGTGCACCCAGAGGAGGTGGAACGGGTTCTGTCGGCGCATCCCGCGGTCGCCGATGTGGCTGTGATCGGGGTCCCAGACCCGGTCTGGGGCGAGACGGTTTCAGCGCTGGTGGTTCCACGCATGCCGGTGACTGATGCTGAGATCGAACAGTTCTGTCGGGATCATCCGCAGCTTGCCGCCTACAAACGGCCACGACGGATCGCGTTGGTTGAGACGATTCCTCGCAACGTGAGCGGCAAGCTCATCCGCTCCGAGGCAGTCGCTATCTTCGAGACGGTCTAGGGGCAGAGATCGAACTTCGCCGGTGGTCTTGCTCAGCCCGTCCTCATCATCGTGGACATTCGGGCGACAACGGTGCGCGTCTCCTCGGCACTTACGAGGGCTAGGGAGGGCCTCATGTTTTAGGTTCCGGTCACCGTGAATCGACCAAAGCTGAGAGGAGCATAATTGGCGTCTCCCGAATACTGCACGGTGTAGATGTGAGCTCCTGCGCCGACGCTGGGAACCGTTAGATAGGTGAGGCGCCCCGCAACCGGTCCCGCGGCAATTACCGTGGTCCCTTCAAGAATGCTGATGGTGCCCGCCGGCGCGGTGGACCCGGAGACGGTCGGCTGGAGGATCGAGGTCAGGGTCACGGGCGACCCTGTGGTCACCGAGCTCGTTTTGCTGTACAGCTCACCGGCCAGATATGTGTAGCGGCCGGTGCAGTCGTACGTCGGCACACTTGTGTTGGAGATGTTGTTGGTGACCGTGACGTTGGCGTCCGACGACGCATTTGCCTGAAGAGTCGAGGCGAAGTTGACCTTTCCGGGGCCGAGGGTGAAGGCTGCGTTGCTCGTAAGGGCGGACGTGAAGTCGGAAGAGCTGTAAGCGTCCCAGACCACGTCGTCCATGGTCATCGTCAATACTCGGGACGCATCGTAGCCCACGAATGTCGAGTTGCTGTCCGTCGTCAGCATGTGGACATTCTGCATGTGGATGTCGTGGAAGTAGGGGATCAGGGAACCGGTCGCATCCGAGTAGAAGGGATCGAACACGAATGCGTGGCCGGGGTTCTTCAGGCAGGTGTC
>DATFWQ010000116.1:0-5874 GCA_035259145.1 Candidatus Dormiibacterota bacterium
AAGCACCTCCACGATCTCGTCCGCGGCCTATTGCTCGAGGCCGTCGAGACGGGCGACGTTCGCGACGACATCGCTGCCGACGAGCTTGCCGAGTACTGCCTCTACGCCCTTGCCGCGGCCAGCAGCTCGCCTACAGAAGAAGCCGTCCGCCGACTCGTCAGCGTCACGCTCGCAGGGCTGCGCCCGGCAATGACGTGACCGCCGCCTCGGCAGTCGCTTCTGGTCCATCCCGCACCTGGGGTGTGGATGCCGACGTCCCGCTCGGCGTAGTGACGCACCAGCTCGATCAGCTGCTCCTCAGAGTCGAAGCGCGCCGGCAGCTCCTCACGACGATCGCCGAAGACCAGGTAGCCGCCGCGAGTGCCGTTGATGTGGATGTCCTCCACCCCCTCGATTGCCAGCAGGTCGCCGAGCGGCCCCAGCGGACCGTGCATCACATAGAGGCGCTGCCGGATCTCCCAGAGCTGGACCTTGGAGAGCTGGGGGAGCCCCGGATCGTCAGCCGTGGCGTCGTGGTACCGGCGCACGGCCGCGTCCGCGAAGCCCCAGATGGCGCGGTCGTCCGTGGACAGCGGCTTGGTCAGACCGCGCTGGCGGAGAAGGTCGTCGAGCGCGTTCCTCCGGTGGGGCATCTGCGTTGGCCTCGCGCCGCACATCCTCGACGAGATCTGCGAACGTCATGGCTAGGATTTTGATAGACCCATGCGGAGCCGATTGCAGGATTCGCCGTGGTCCGACCTTCGTCATAACCTGCCCTGAATATCAACGCGTTCGTTCCGGAGAGACCCACCGACTCGTCCATTCGTGGTCTTGATGAACTCGATTAGGTCACGCGTGAGTCGGTCTCGGTGGGCGAGATACACACCATGAGGCCCGTTCTCGTAGAGGATGAAGCGATTATCGGGAATGAGCTCGGCGGTTCTTCGCCCGGTGATCTCGATTGGCGCCGAGAGGTCGTGGTCGCCGTGCACGACCAACACGGGAAGATGGAGATCGCGCAGCTCGTCTCGAAAGTCAGCTTCGACCATCGACCGGCTGGTTTGGATGACAGCGCGCAATGACGTGCGGAGCATGTCGCGGATCTGCCAGTCGACCAGAGCATCGGACACGTCGCAGCCGGGCAGACCTAGTCCGACGTATCCGGCGGCGCCAGCTGTGACCCAACGGCCGAAGTCTTGCTGGCATTGGTCGCGCACAGCCTCAAAGATCGATCCCTCAACGCCCCCGGGATTGTCGGGACCTAGGAGGAGGCAGGGCAGCGTCGCCGCAACCAGCGCGACGCGACTGACTCGGCCAGATCCATGTCGAGTGATGTACCGGATGGCTTCGCCGCCGGAGAACGAGTGCGCAACGAGGGTGATTTCGTGCAGGTCGAGATGCTCGATCAAGCCGGCGAGATCGTCGGCGAGGGTGTCGTAGTCGAAGCCAGTGCCGGGATCGTCGGAGCGACCATGACCGCGTCGATCAGCGGCGATACACCGGAATCCCTGCCCGGCGAGCGCGTTCATTTGATACTGCCACATGTCGCCGCTCATCGCCCATGCGTGACAGAACACGATGGGCGGACCGGATCCCCAGTCCTTGTAGAAGATGACGGTGCCGTCCGCAGTGGTGAGTGTTGGCATTGGCGTTCTCCTCGACTCCTCGATAAGCCCTGGTCAGGCCTTGCTCGCGGTGAGGTCGCCGAAGAAACCGATCACGCGCCGCAGACCCGTGTCGTTGAATTCGGCGATGTCCAAACCGCTGATGGTCACAGTTCCGTCGCCGGCGACAAGCTCCCAGGCGTAGCGCCCGAAGCCGTGATGTGTGTCGACGTGGGTGGATCGTAAGCGGTGGCCTGGGAACTGATCCTGCACGGCCGAGGCCATGTCGCTGATCGCTTCATGACCGGTCGCGGCCAGAGGTGTGGATCGATGAGTTGACCATCCACGGCCCAGACCTCTTCGATCAGCGCGAGGCGTCGCGCAGCATCGGTCTCGCTGTAAGCCTCGAGGTACGTGTCGATAGTGCGTGTGCAGTCGCTCATGGGTAGCTCCTCCTTGGAAATATGTCGGAAGGTTTTGTCGATGGACGCAGTATCGGAAGCGAAACGCCGAGCAGCAATTACCTGTCAGGTATCGATTACAGCGCGGCCATAGCGACTCAGACATGCAGTAGGTGGTCACGCTTTGCCTTGTCGGCCCGCCAATTGAGTCCCCAGCTAGGGAGTCTCGAAGAAATGCAGAGCGAGGTAGGGTAAGGCCGAACGCTAGCGACTTGTGTTTTGCGGTGAGCTCAGCACCAGCCGTCCCAGTGGCCATAGGTGGGAGTAGTGTGAGAAACATGACCTTCGAGGTAATGGCGGCGCCACGCAGGATCCGCTAGCCTCAGGCGCGTGACCACCCGGACCCTGAGTACTCCACGTACTCGGTCCGTCGGCGAGCTGCTGCGCGAGTGGCGCGAGCGGCGCAGGCTGAGTCAGCTTGAGCTATCGCTCCAGGCCGACATCTCGACCCGCCATCTCAGCTTCGTTGAGACGGGTCGCTCGCGTCCGACTCCGCAGATGATCCTGCGACTGACCGATCAACTCGATGTGCCGCTGCGCGACCGCAACATCCTGCTGCTCGCCGGTGGGTACGCACCGGCCTATCCGCAGCACGAACTGGAGGAGCCGGATCTGGCGACAGTTCGCGCTGCGCTTCGCCAGGTGCTCACCGGCCACGAGCCGTACCCGGCGGTCCTGGTAAACCGCTGGTGGGAGCTAGTCGAGGGCAACGCGTCTATCGCTATCCTGGTCGCGGGGTGCTCCGCCGAGCTTCTCGAGCCACCGGTGAATGTTCTGCGGCTCAGTTTGCATCCGGACGGAATGGCACCGCGCATCATCAACCTCGCTGAATGGCGTGCACATCTGTTGACCCAGCTGAACCGCAGGGCGAAGTCACTGGGCGATCAGCGGCTCAGCGATCTGCATGATGAGCTACTCGGGTATCCGGGGGGGACAGCGGAGCCGGCTGCTCCGACCGACGTAGTGCTTCCACTCCGGTACCGACACGCTGGGCATGCATTGTCCTTCTTCAGCATCAGCGCGATGGTCGGGACAGCGACGGACGTGACCATCGAGGAGTTGGCCATCGAAGCGTTCTATCCGGCAGACGCAGCTACGGCGAGCGTACTCCGCTCGCTTTGTTAGCTGGCCCAGAGCCATGGCAACCGCCCCAATCAGATGGAAGCCGAAGGTTTCCGCCGACCAGCCGCGGAACCGCGAGGATGACATCGGTACCTTCGTCCGTTCGCGGACACGCGCCTGAGGTTCACATCCACGTGTGCGCGATCGGAAGCGAATGGGATCGCCGGCAGCTCCTGTTCGTCGACTACTGCGCGCCGAAGAGCTGGCGAGGCGCAGCCACACCGAGGCGAAGCAGCAGGAAGCCGCGAAGTGGGCCGATGACCGGGTCGCTTACGCAGAAGCCAAAGCGGCAATTCGCGCGATTCTCGCGGCGGCTGAGCTTTGGGCAGCCGAAACTGGCTGGCCCGTAGGTTGAGCGCATGCCAGGCCTGATCACCGTCCTGCTGTTTGCGCTGGCGACCATGATCCTCACCGTCTCCCCCGGCCCGGGCGTGCTGTGCGTCGCGGCTCGCAGCCTGGACCAGGGGCGCGCGGGCTTCAGTTTGATATTTGGTATCGAGTTCGGCGAGGTAGTTTGGATCGCCGCCGGGTCAACAGGTGTCGCCACCCTCCTCTCCACCTCGATTGCTGCGATGTCGGTGCTTTGCTACGCCGGCGCGGCCTACCTTGCCTGGGCATCCAGCGCTGGCGCGAGATGGGCGGCTGGAAGGTGGCGCAGCCTCCGCCGAAGGGCGAATCTTCGCGCAGGGATTTCTCACTGGAGTCCACCCGGCGGCCGTCGAGCGCCCTTGCCGTACAGCGTGGCGAGCATGGTCTCCGGTGCATGGTGGGATACATGCTGCTTCCGCAGAATCAGCGAACCGCCCCTGCCGACCGGCGGGCCGGTCCGAGCAGATGCAGGGCCAACGCGGTGAGCCAGGCCCACCCGACCACGATGGTGAGGCGTTGCAGCAGTCCGCCGACGGGTGGGAGCAGCGCCGAGGGCTGCGCCAGCGCCATGCTCGTGAGGACAAAGCCGGTCAGGTACGCGGCGGCGGTCCCGATCGAGTAGCTGGCCCACCCCTTGCGCCCCGCCCTGGCGAATTGGTAGGCCATCACGCAGCATGCGATCGGCAAGCCCAGGAAGACCGGGGTGCCGAAGAGGTCGTGCAGGATACCGTGCAGCGTACGGTCCGCCACCACCGGCGTTCCCGGTGGATACGGGGCGCTGGCGGTGACGCCAGAGCTGACCGGGTCGGCGGCGAACAACCCGGAGCCGATCAGGCCAATGCCGAACAGCCCGATCAGCGCCGGCACCCAGCGCCCTCCACCGTAGCCGCTGCGGCCCAGCGCCGGCCGCAGCCCGAAGGCGAACGCCAGCAACAGCCCACCGGTGACGAGGAAGCTCGCCCTTTGCACCCAGCCGAAATCGCCGAACACGAACGCGCTCACCGTATGCCGGAGAGGGTTGTAACCCGGCGGATGGACTACGCCCTCAACCAGGAACACCGCCACGAAGAGCGGTGGACCGATCGCCCCGCACGCCAACAGCCTGCGCTCCAGACCGGATCCAGCTTCCCCTGTCTCCGTCGCTCCCGCACGCTCGGCGCTCCTGATACTCATCGACTCCTCCTTTTCTTGCCCGACCGCTGGTACTGAGCGAGCCCGGCCCGGACGCCGGCTTCCAGCTCAGCACCGATCAGCCGCTCGGCGGCCAGGTAAAGCCGGGCCCGGCCGATACGCGCTGTCGCTGCGGGGTCCCGTTCGTCCGCGCCCAGGCGGCGGTACACGTGCTTGGCGAGGCTGGCGAGCCCCAGGTGCATGGCCGTGTACACGGCGACGATGGCCGGGATGTCCTCGTTCGGCGGGAGGGCCACCCCCAACTCCCCGCTGCTCAGTACGCCCTGGTACAGCTCGGCCAGCTCGTCGAACCATCGCGACGCGGTGGGCGCATCGCTGACCAGCGACATCGCCAGGTAGGGCACTACCAGGCCGACCCCCCGGTGGGTGTCGGCGACAAAGGCGGCGTCGGTCACCGCGCTGCTCACCGAACCCGGCCCCATGGCCATACGCAGAAAGGTGCGCACGTACGCGTCGCACTCGTCGCGCAGCGCCTGCTTGGACCGGAAATGGTGCTGGACCCGCCCGGGCGATACCCCCGCCTCCAGCGCGATCCCCCGGACGGTCGCGCCCTTGAAGCCGTGAGCCGCGAACTGCCTCAGCGCCGCATCTCGGATCCGGGTCCGCGACTGCGACTCCGCCGTCGCCGGGTCCGCCATTGGCTGCCGCACACCTCCTCCGGTACAGATGTATCGTCCACGTAACAATACATCAGTATCGGATGGGCCGACCAGGCGCCGGTGGTTAAACCTGCGAGAGGTCCATGCGCGGTGCCCCAGTGCGGGTTCTGGCCCGCCATGGTGGCGATCAGGACACGAATCTCGGGGCTCACTCGCGGTCGGCCCAGAGCGCGGCCGGACCGGCAGCGCCAGAATAGGCGCCAGCGCCTCCAACTCGGCATCGCCGTCAGCGCACGCTCCATCCGCCGCTACCGACGCCGCGGACCTGGCCGGCCAGCCAGAGCTGGCGCACCTTCCTCACCAACCACGCTCAGGCCATCTGGGCCGCTCACCTGTTCGTGGTCCAGACCCTGACTTTCCAGACCCTCTACGTCCTCTTCCTGATCAGCCACGGCCGCCGCCGTTTGCTCCATTTCGACGTGACCGCCCACCCGACCGCCGCCTGGATCTGGCGCCGTACCCTCACGGCTACAACGTGCGGCCTGATGC
>DATFWQ010000117.1:0-21997 GCA_035259145.1 Candidatus Dormiibacterota bacterium
CGTGCCTTTGGTCGACATGGACTCCCTCCTAGAGATGCGGCCGGAAACCCGGCCGAGGCATCTGGTGTCCAGGTGGTCTGAATGCGCCCGGGCCGCCGACTCGGGGTCCCCGCGAAACCCGTGGGTTTCGTGGGGTGGGGAACACCGGAGCACGCGCATTAGCAATGCGTACGCGAGGAGCGCAGACCCGGGGTCCCCGCGAAATCCAAGATTTCGTGGGGTGGGAGATGGCCCGGGGAAAGGGGCCCCCACGCAGTGGGGATGCAACGGGCCGCATCCGGGGCCCCCACGCAGTGGGGATGCAACGGGCCGCATCCGGGGCCCCCACGCAGTGGGGATGCAACGGGCCGCATCCGGGGCCCCCACGAAGCCTGCTTCGTGGGGTGGATAGGCGCCAGAGGTCCGGTCGGGCTTTCCAGCCGCACCTCTAGGAGACGGGTACTACCGACGCCTCTGAAGCGGGCATGCCGCAGAACTGCTCGTAGTCGATCAAGCCTGTCACTGTCGGATTGTCACCGCACAGGGGGCAAGCGGCGTTCCGGCGCAGGTTGAGCTTCCGGAAGTCCATGTCGATGCCCTCGAAGACCAGCAACTTGCCGACCAGCCCCTGCCCGACGCCGAGCACGTGCTTGATCGTCTCGAACGCCATCATCGAGCCGAGGATGCCGGGCAGCACTCCGAAGACGCCGGCCTCAGCACAGCTCGGCACGGCCCCCGGTGGCGGCGGATTGGGAAAGAGACAGCGGTAGCAGCCAGTGCCTCTGGCGGCCTCGAAGACCGTCACCTGACCTTCGAAGCGATAGATCGCGCCGGACACCAGTGGCTTGGCAAGGAAGAAGGAGGCGTCGTTGGCGAGGTAGCGGGTGGGAAAGTTGTCAGTGCCGTCGACCACTACGTCGTAGGGCCGGAAGACGTCCAGCGCGTTCTCCGAGTTGATGTGGATGCGATGCTCGATCACCTCGACGTCAGGATTCATCGAGCGGAGGGTCTCGGCTGCGGACTCGACCTTGGGCCGGCCCAGGTCCTCCGTGCCGTGGAGGATCTGCCGCTGCAAGTTGCTGGCGTCTACCACGTCGAAGTCCAGGATGCCGATCCGGCCGATGCCGGCGGCCGCCAGGTACATTGCGGCGGGCGAGCCGAGACCCCCGGCACCCAGGAGCAGCACGCTCGTGTTGAGGAGTTTGCGCTGGCCTGCGCCCCCGACTTCGGGCAGGATCAGGTGGCGGGCGTAGCGCTGGACCTGCTGCGGCGTGAATCCGTTCGAAGTCATGTCTGCCCGATAGTACCGAGCGGTCCGCAGCGCTATTCCTGGGGCCCGGACGCCTCACTGACGCCTTCCTACAATGGCGCCAGAAATGGAACCGGAATACCTCGACGAGGAGCAGGTCATCGCCCTCTACAACAAGGTGAGGACGGGCCGACGGAGCTGGCCGGCCGGCATCTGGAGCTCTCCGGCGGCGCTCCAGTATGCGGTCACGATCTTCGACTACTGGATCCATAACGTCATGGGCTGGAAGGGCTGGCCGGAGGCGCGAACCCGGGTCAACCCGGCGCTGCTCGAGGAGCACCGGCTCGCCGACATCGTCGAGAGCGTGTTCGTGCCCGAGTTCGGCGACGACTGGCTCGACTTCGAGGTCGTCCTCAACGAGTCGATGCGCCTGTCGGACGACGAGAGCTGGGCACCGGACGTGACCGATCGCCAGGAGCGGGTTGAAGCTGCGTTCGAGCACGCCTTCGAGCAGATCATCGGCTCGCCCAAGAGTCAGCCTCGTCTGCTTCCAAGCTACCACCGGTTTCGCAACCACCTGATGCGGATGTGGGGCGCCTTCCAGGAGGCTCAGGCCGAGCACGACAAGGCAGAGCGTGAGGCCGCCGAGCGTTTCTGGACTGGCCTGCGCATGATCAGGGCGACGCGCGCGCAGACCGCAGAGCAGTGGTCGATCGTCAACGACGAAGACGAGCGCCTGGGCGAGGTGTCGATGGTCTGGGGTGACCCTCACCCCTACTGTTTGATCGTGCTCGACGAGCAGCTGGCGGGCGACCGGGGCACCTGGGAGCAGGTGATCTGGAAGCTGGAGCAGGAGGTCCTGGTGGAGGAGCCTGGAGTCGTCAGCTACTCGGTCTGGCAGAAAGGCTTTGTGGGGGAGTTCTATCGCTGCGCGGACTGTGGCGAGCTGCACAGCCAGTTCGACGAGGACCCCGCGGACGAGCTGCGACTGGACCTCAACAGCGACGACGACTGACCGCCCTCTCCCCCGCGACCGAGGTCCCCGCGAAGCCTGCTTCGCGGGGTGGGAAGTCGGGGGAGTACCCGGCGCAGCCGGGGGAGGGGGGCCCCGCGAAGTCGGGCCGCGAAGTCGGGGGAGTACCCCGGCGCAGCCGGGGGAGGGGGCCCCCCACCGTGGCCGAACGGGTCAATCGCCAGACGCCGCGACGGCCGTCAGCTTGTAGTTGCCGCCCTCCCATCGCCCGTCGGCATAGCTGACCGTCCACTCGACCGCCCCGCCGGGCGGCACGTCCTCGGTGGCGAGGTCGGCCACCCAGTAGCCGAGGCCCGTGTCGCGCGTCTGCTCCACTCGCGAGCTGGCCCAGGCGTCGACCGTCCAGACGATTGCGCCCTGCCGCTTGAGCTGAATTCTCAGCGGACGACCGCACGGAAAGCTGTGGAATCGGTGATTGTGATGCCACACCAGCGCTGGTCGCTCCGGAGCTTTGTCCCGATAGCGGCGCATGACGGGCTCGATCCTGTCGGGCAGACTGGAGCGAGCAAAAGCCGCAACCAGGCGCAGATATTCAGCGTGCGCCCAACCAAACGGTGCGGCACCGCCGTTGGCCCGTCCGGGGGCCAGGCCCCGTTCTGGAAGGTCGCCACCATCCCAGACCTGCTCGGAGAGCAGCAGCTCCGGACCTGCACACGCCTCCATGCTGCGGAGGTAGTCGACGACCTGAGCACCGGCGGCCAGCGCATAGTGAGCCCGCTCGCCGGTCAGCAGCGGCCAGGCGTGGCCCTTACCTGACTCATCACCGCTGCCGGGAGCGCCGTCTGCCGCCTCGCCGTACGTGTCGCCGCTGAATCGCTGCCAGCCAGGGCCGTCCGGCAGGGAGACGCGCAGGTCGCTGTCGGCCCGGGACAGGGTACTGAGCACGCGTGGGTCGTTGTGCCGGCGGAGCCCCCTGCGCACCAGCTCCAGGACCTCCAGGCCGATGGCGTCAGCCGTCTGGGCGCCACCCTCCAGATTTGAAGCCAGCCGCACATAGCGGTGCTCGGACTCCAGAAAGGTCCATCGCTCCAGCGAGTCCTGCCAATAGTCGGCGACGACACGTAAGTGCTCCGCGGCGGCGGCCTCGTGCGCGTCGTCAGCGAACTCGGCGGTTGCCAGCAGCGCCGCCACTGCGGCCGCCAGGCTGGAGGGTGAGGCACCCGGGCGGCCGTCCAGCCAGCGGTCTGCGCCGGTCGCGGGGCCCAGGTTCAAAAGGCCGGCCGCGGCCTGACGGAGCAAGCGAGGATAGGGGTCGCGGTTCAACGCACCGGCAACGCCCAGCCGCCAGGCCAGCAGAATTGGCAGCGCGATCTGACCCAGGTCGTATCCGCCCTCTTCGGCGACGCCTGTGACCCCGTACCGCAGAGGCCAGGAGCCGTCGTCACGCTGGGTGGTCTCGAGGTAGGCGAGGGCGCGCAGCGCAGGCTCCGCATCGCCCGCGTCCAGCAGCGCAGTGGCGATGTGACAGAGGTCGCGATTGCAGACGACGTTCGCGCGCCGCATGGCGTCGCTCCAGGGCGCCGTCGGGCCGCTGACGAATGCGCCTGGTCGTCGCTTGTCCTCGAGACAGCGCAGCACGGTGATCGACGAGAGCACCAGCGCCCCACCGTCTCCTGCCACCTTGACCAGGTTGCGGTCGGGACTGGGTTGCGCTCGCCAGGCGCGGCCCAGACTGTCGCGGACCGCCGTGGCGCCGCGTGACAGGGCTGAGATGGCCGCGTCTTCGGCTGCGGCCAGGCTGCCGCCAAAGCCGATGACGAGCTGGAACGGGCCACCCGGCAAGGCCAGCTCCGCGCCCAGTGCGGGGTAGCCTCGGGGGGCGGAGCTGTACTCGGCGGTAAGCCGGCCATCGTTCTCGTTCAGGTCGAGCAGGAGATCGGAGCTGTTCAGGTAGCCGGCGCTGCAGCGATTAAAGGGGCCTATCAGCATCATCCAGGCCCTTCCCTGCCGTGCGGCCAGCCCCGGCGGCTCACGATCGAGGACCTGGCCATCTCCCAGATCGTGAGGCACTGCCTGAAGGTAGAGCCGGACGTCGGGAAGCTCGGGCCGGAAGTTCCCGGCCACGATCAGCGCATCGCCCTCCGGGTCCACTATGAACTCGGTGGTCAGGGCATACTCCGGGTGCCTGGCCTCAACTGTGAAGCACGGGATGCCGGGCTCCAGCCACCGCACCTCATGGCTGGAGTCGCCATCGTCGAACGGGGGCGTGCCTGGGGCCGCGGCGATGAACCGGAGGCTGTGGAGGATCGGGCGGTCGATTGAGGGATAGAAGACCTCGCTGAGGTTGCCGTCCGCTATGGTGAACCAGACGTGGCTGTGGGGCCCGGGAGCTGCACCGAGGGCCTGCTTGCGTCCGGGGCCCCAACCAGGGGCAATGCCGGGCCCGCCTGGCGCTCGCTGGATGACGGTCAGCAGCTCTCTGGTGGCGATCCTCTTGCTCCTTCCGATGACCGCATCGTAAATCGAGAAGTTTGGAAGCCCCGGGTCGACCAGTCAAGCGACTCCCCGGTAAACTGAGGCGACTCGCACGGGCCCGTTGGAGCCTCGGGATCACGGGGAGGTGGCTCGGAGCTCGCAGGTTCCCGCGAGCTGAGTGGCTATCGGTGAACCCACCTCCCTGGTTCCATCTTGCCGGCGAGCCGCGCCGGCGGCTTGACGGCCAAAGTTCATACCGACGACGCGGAAGGGTGGCTGAGTGGTCGAAAGCGCCCGCCTGCTAAGCGGGTAGGTGGGGTGAACCTGCCTCCCGGGTTCGAATCCCGGCCCTTCCGCCAGCTCGGCTGCGGATACCCACCACGCTTGCTCGTGGGGTGCCTCGCCAACCGCCAGGCTGAGGCGTCACTTTTCCGGCTCGCCACCGACGCCATGGGCACGCAGGAGCTGCGCCACCTCCAGGCTGGGCGGCTTGAGGTCATCGGGAGAAAGCGTGAGACCTTCGCACGAAGCGCCAGCCTCTATCAGAGTTCTCACGGTAGCGACCCAGTTCGGCCTGGGATTGTGTCTGGGCCGCTCACCGCTGCCGATGGTGGCCCAGACCAGCGGGCTGCTGTCCCAGTGGGTGTCCCGGGCCTCGATGTCAGCGCCCCGATCCAGGAGCAGCCGGACGGTCTCGACACTGCCGGCGTAGGCGGCGGCGTGCAGGGCAGTAGCCCCGTCATAGCCACCGCGGGCCCCGATTCGAAAACCCATGTCGAGCATCAACTCCACGGCCGCCGTGCGACCGACCTCGGCGGCCTGAATGATGGCCGCGCCCTGCTCCGTCTCGGTCAGCCGGTGGAGAAGGCCGGGGTGGTCCGCCGCCAGCCGCCTGGCCTCGGCCGGGTTGGCGCGGAGGCAGGCGGAGAGGAAGCGGTCGATGTCAGTGGCGTCGTCCCTGGCGCCGGCCCGGCGGAGCAGCGCGGCCAGGTCGGCCTTGCCCTGCCCGACGGCGAGCCGGTACGCCGAGCGGCCATCCGGCCCGGCCGCGTCCGGGTCTGCCCCATGGGTCAGGAGCAGCTCCACAAGCTCGGTGGAGCAGGCCGACCTGACGGCTGCATACGCGGCAGGACACGGGGGATCCTCGACGTACCGGCGGGGGTCGGCGCCGGCCTCCAGGAGGAGCCGGCACCCCTCGGTGTCGCCGATGCTGATAGGGGCGCCGAGGGCCGTCTGGACGGTGCCGGCCACGTTCGGCGTGTGGTCGAGCAGCAGCCGCAAACAGCGGTGAGCGTTCCTGGCGAACCCGGCCAGGTACAGGTCGTCGTCATCGGGAACGGCACCGCGCTCCAGGAGCAGCCGGATGACGGGCTCGTTGCCGGTACCGGCGCTCGCAGTGGCGGTCGCACAGCCCAGCGACGTCCGGCCGCCGCGGGCCCGGGCTTCGAGGCTGGCGCCTGCATCCAGCAACAACCGGGCCACAGCCAGCAGCCCCTCCGCCCGGGCCGGGTCCAGATGATGCCAGCGGGAGCCACAGACCGCGTGCAGCGGCGTCCAGCCGGACCGGTCATCGGGCCGGGTCGCCACCGCGGGGTCACGCTCGATCTCCTCGCGAACGCGGTCGGCGTCGCCGAGCACCACCGCGGTGGCGAAGCTGTAAGCGGCGATCTCCGGGGTGGCGGCGAGCAGTCGGGCGGCGCGGCCGGTCCAGTCGCGGACACTGGCAACCAGGAAGACCTCCACCTTCTGGGCGAGGTCCAAGGTGCGCGCGTCCACCTCCGCCTTGAGTCGGGACCAGCTGGAGAACCCGTAGTCGCGCGACACCACGAGCTGTGCCGCGGCCAGGGTCAGCCGATGGGACACCGCCTCGATCCGTCGGGTCGCAGAAGCGTCACCCGCGCGGGCGTCGCGCAGCAGGTCCCTGGCCTGGTGGCGCAGTTGGTCCAGGTTGGGGCGAGCCGGAAGATCTGGCATGACGTCTCCTCTTGGTGGCCTGCGGTCCGCGTACCAGGCCCTCCACGGAGATCGCCGATATCCCGTCAGTGACTCAGGGGTGGACTCCGTCCTTCCCGCGGACCCGGAGGCGCCCCGAGCGCCCACCGTAACGTTAAGGACCGAGGTCCCGCGCTGTCCAGAGGTCGGACCGGAGAGCTCACGAACCCGCGGGAGGGGCCCCCGTACTGGCGACCGGGGCGGCCAAGCCGCCCACCTCCGCTTGCTCGAGCGTCGCCCTCAAACTGGAGCTCCGATCAGTGAAGTGGCTTGCCGATCTCCCAGTGGTGGCCAAACGGGTCGGCAACGCGGCCGACTCGCCAACCGTGGTCCTCGGAGACGGCGCCGACTTCTGATGCGCCCGCGGCAACCGCCCGCTCGAACAATGAATCCGGGTCCTCGACGGTCAATATCATCCGGACCGGCAGGCGCCCGAGGGTTTCGGGGCTGGAGTCGGCGTCCTCCTGAAGCCAGAAGTCGGCTCCGTCGATGGCCAGTTGAGCGACTACAACCTTCCCGTCGTCATCCTCGAGGCGGTAGAGCTCGACAGCGCCGAATGCAGCTTTGTAGTAGTCCACCGCGTCCGTGCCCCGGCTGACGGACAGCCACGGGGCGATGCTGGTCTTGACCGGTTCAGGCTGGGGCATAGCGGTGCTCATGATGGCGGTCTCCTGTCCTCCCGCGTTCGAGTTCGTTCCTGTCGTCCCCTGTCGGTCATGGGGTCTACAGCCCGAGAGCCTTCCGAATCCACGCCTCCTGTGCGTCGACCGCTGTAGCGAGGTTGGCACCCACCAGATCGTGGTCGCCGCCTGGGATCCAGAGCAGTCGCGATTCAACACCAGCATCCTGCAGCGCGTCGAAAGTCTCCTGGGTGTGCGCCGCCGGGATCGTGTGATCCATAGTGCCCTGCACGAGCAGCGCCGGCGGCTGGCGCTGCGCAAAGTACGCGCGCGGGGAGACGTGCAGGTATGCCTCCGGGTTCTGCGAAGGATCTCCAAGCGAGGGCCATGAGCCGGTTCGCTGGTGAAGCCGGACTGCGTTCTCGGCTTCGTCGCTGCTCACTGGAGCATGCAGCACAACCGCCTTGATACGAGGATCGATCACCATCAGGATCTGGCTGACGCCTCCTCCCTGGCTGTGGCCGACAACGGCGACGCGGGCTGGGTCTGCCGGCGGCAGCGAGCCGAGCGAAGAGATCAGATCCACAACGGTGATGGCTATCTGCTCGTTGGTCGGCAGGCCGGGCTCGCCAGTCCCCGATCCGTTGTATCCGACGTAGTTGGGCGCGATCGAGATGAACCCGTGGGCCGCCATCGGGTCGCCGAAGATGCCTGAATCCTGTCCGATCCAGTATCGCTCGGGCGGTATGTGTCCGTGGTTGACAACAACGACCGGGAACGGCCCGTTGCCATCCGGCACCGATATGGTTCCCGTCATGGGCTGGCCTCCGCTGGTCCACTGCACGTGGGACTTCGTGAAGCCAGGGCCGCGCCACATCACGTCGCCGATCTCGATGCTCCCAGCGACCGGGGGCCTGGCTCGCAGCGCCTCGAGGTAGAAGGGGGGTGCCGGAGCCGCCGGGGACGGTGGCCGCGGACTGGCCGCCGCGGTGGGCGGCAGGGTGGCGGTCGCACGCACGGCAGGCCCCCCGGCCGCCCCGCTCGAGCATGCAGTGAGCAGGATGGCGGCAGCCACGGTCAGCGCCGTTCGCACCACGTCAAGTTACAACTAACTGCCCCGACAGGAGCCTGGCAAGCAGCGTCACAAGCCGTCTTGTCGACGGTCGAGTACGAGCGGCGCTCAGTCCTCTGCCTGGTGCACGCTCATCGCAAACCAGGCCAGGCCCGGCGACGTCACGAACACAATCGGGTCGCGGCAGGGCCATGGAAGCTGCACCGCGGTCTCAATTTCAGCGTTGCCCTGGGGGCTTGCCGGGAACGGTCCGGTAGCGACGTTGATTGCGTTGCCGCTGCTATCGAGACAGCTGACCACGGCTCGGAAGTTGGCGATGGGGTTGGTCAGTCTCAAGCTGGGCGGCACCGGCGGCGTGTTGGCCAGGACCAGGCCTCTTACCTCAACTTCGACGTTCCCAGCGGAATCGACTTCACCCTCGCCGCGCGTGATGACCCACGGCAAACCGCCGCCGTGCAGCCCACGGATCGGCGTACCGGTCGCGCCGACGAACTGGCCCGACACGCCCACCATGCTCTCGAATTCGAGGATCGTCCCCTCGTTGGAGCTGGCGCCGGCCGGGACCGCGGGTGACAGTGCGAGCCCGAGCATCGCAGCCGCGGCGCCGAGCCCGTACAGAAACATCCTTGCTCTTTTCACGATGACCCCTCCTCTCTGAGCTCGTCAGCTAAACGTCCTGCCGTGCTTGCCAGCTGCCGCCAGACTTGACGGGACAGCGAGTGAACGATGACGGAAGCCGACGTTCGTGTCGAACTCGCAGTTCGGCCGGCCCCGCAACCCGCCCCGCCGACCGTCTCCCGTGCGGGTGGGCCGCTGGGAGCGCCTCCGGCTGCGCGCGCGATGATCAACTTGAGCGCGGCGGCCCACGGGTGGCCGATCCGTGGATTCAGGTACCCGGCCGCGTACTTCTGACGTTCCGCAGACCGCACTGGTCCCACTACCGTCGCAACGGGGAAATGTGAGATGAGGGCGACACAGTTCGAGCGTCTCACGTCTGTACCCAGACAGGGGGTGTTGAGCGTGAGCGATCCAGACCCCTCAGCCGCCCGGCCCGCTCCCGCTGTAGTCGCTTCGGGGCTCGCCGTCGAGCTCTGGGATGCGCTCCGGGACTGCATCGGCGCGCTCATGAGACGAGCGCCGCGGGCTCGAGAGGAACCGGCCGGCAGACGGTATGGATAGCCGGCCCCGGCGGCGCACCACCTCGGGCGAAAGTGGCGATGGCCGCAATGAACGGTGCATCTGCTCACGCTGATCTGGAGGCGACTGTTAGTGACGCTCGATGACCACCGCGGCAAGGAAGCCATCAACCGGGACGTCAGGTTGGCTGACGTGCTTGCTGTCTTGTTCGGATTGCGCAGTGCTTGACGTGTTTGTAGAGGGCTTTCTGGCAGGAGTAGCCTTTTGCTTGATCTGGTGGCTCATCCACCCTTATCGATGTGACAACAGGCGCTGTCGCTATGTCACGTGGAGTAGACGCCACATGTTCTACCACGTGCAGCAAAGGCACTTGCACAGGGACGGTTAAGCTCCCGCCCTCAGGCGCCGTCTCCCCGCTCTGCGGCGTCAACTTCAGCACGCACCTGATGGAGAGCGCTCATGAAGTCCATCCAGCCGCGAAAGCTCAACGAGATCGACCCGCTCTCGGGCTCGATAGAGCCTATCGGGATGTGCGGCGTATCCAGCTCTAGCCGCAGAATGAAGGTTGCCGTGCGCGCCTCAACAGTTGGAAGCATGGCCTGCTCCTAGTCCTCAAACCTCCGCGCCGCCATAGTCCCGGGCGTCGTCTGTGGCAAGCCGGTTCAAGAACGCCGTTTGTCCCTTCGCCTGAACGCTGGTCGAGGGTGTGCTGAGACAAACGCCTCCTCGGCCGGGCCACAAGATCCTCAGTGTCCTGGCGGCTCAGCCGCCCTTGCCTCAAGGATTCCCAGGAACTTTAGGAATAGGAACGCCGGCGGTGAGGCCATCGAACCTGGTCATGAGCTGCCGGCGCGAGCGTATCCCGAGCTTCGAATAGACCTGCTGAAGGTGGCTCTCGACGGTGCTCACGTGGAGCCACAGACGCTGTGCGATCTCCTTGTTGGTGAGCCCGCCCGCGGCCAGCTGCGCCACGCGCTGCTCCTGCGACGTGAGGCGATCCGGCTCCTCTCGACGCCGCCGCCGCCCGCCGGCGCTTGCCAGCTCGCGATGAACGTGGTTCGCCAGCCAGTGGGCGCCGACGTCCTCTGCCAGTCGTAGAGCCTCGGTCAGCACCGAGCGCGCTCTGGAGGGCTGTCCGCTTCTGCGCAGAAAGGCCCCGTACTGGTGAAGCGTCTCCAGTTTCTGAATCGGCAGCTCCAGGCCGTCATGAAGCTGGAGCGCCTCCCGGAAGAGTCCCTCGGCCATCGCCCGTTTGCCCGCGCTCTCTGCGAGCGCACCCCGGCCGATCGCGATCGCGATCCGGGGCCAGCGGCAGGGCAGCGCCGCGGCGCAGCGCTCGAGCCACTCGAGCACGCGCGAGGCGTCCGCGAGACGCCCTACGCTTGTGTGAGCCAGAAGGGCGTGCCTGGCCCAGGGCACCAGGCAGGGCTCGCCGATCCCCATCCGGTTGCTCGCCGCCTCCAGCTTCAGGTATAGGTCGCTGCATTCGGCCAGGCGGCCATCCAGCAGCCAGCGGCGCCCCCGCACGTCCCAGAGGAAGAGCAGGGCGACCGATTCCCCGTGCGCGAGGGCGGCGGGCTCGGCCTGATCGCACAGCTCCTGGCTCTCGTCCAGCCGTCCCATGAACTGCAGGATGTTCGCCTTAGCGGTTGCCGCGTAAGCCTGAGCCATCGGCACCAGCTCCAACAGCTCCTCGGCCAGGGCGATCAAAGCCAGCGCATCATCGAGGCGCCCCATGCGCATGAGGGTGTAGGCATGCAGGATGCGCAAGGTGGCCACCGCCTCGGCCGCCCCCAGCCGCTCGGCGGCGTCCACCGCGATCCTGAACACCCTGTCCGCTTCGCTCAGGCGCTCGGTGTCAGTGGCGGCGAGGCCGTAGGTTGTCAGTGGGCCCCAGGTCCAGCTGACTTCGCGCGGGTACGCCAGCGGATCGCGGGCGACCGGATCGGCGGCCGCCGCGGTTGCCTCCAGGCCGGCTACGTCACCGGCCTGAAGTGCGATGAAGCCCCAGGTCGCGTCAGCTCCACGGCGCACGGCATCATCCGCATCCCGCGCGAGCCGTCGGGCGCGCTCGGCGAGAGGAAGCGACCTCGCCGGGCCGCCCCTGAGCCAGGAGGTCAGCGCGTAGTCGAGAAGGATCTGGACGGCGGCGGTCGCGTCCTTCGGTTGGGCGATCTGGACCGCTTCGTCGAAGCGGACCGCAGCGCGCTCATACTCTCCGGTGCTGGCGAGTACGCGGCCGAGCATTCTGAGCGCCTGCACCCTGAAGAGAGCAGGCAGCGCCGGGTTGGAGCACAACCGCTCGCAGGTCTGGATCGTCTCGGCAGGCCGGCCAGCGGCCAGGAGTGCCTCGCTGAGGACGAGCAGCAGCTCCGGGCGGACGTGGTCTCCGGCCAGGTCTGCCGCGGCCGCCAGATGCTTGCAAGCCACCCCCAGGGCACCCGCCCGGAGAGCCGCCCTTCCTCCGTCCTCCAGGACACGGATCGCCTCAGCGTTGCCCACCAGGTGGCCCCGGATCGCGTGCTCGCCAGCTTCCGCCTCTGCGCCGCGCCGGGCAAGCGCCGAGAACGCTCGTGCATGCAGTCGCGACAGCACCGGCGGGCCGAGGCTTTCGTAGACCGCTTGCTGGAACAGTGGATGCACGAACTCCACCACCGCCGTAGGCCCTGACTCGCGCACCAGCCCGCTGTGCCAGATGGCGTCCACCGCGGCGTCGACGTCGTGCTCGAGGAGCTGCGCGACCTCGGCTGCGACGTCCATCTTGAAACGTGCGCCGAGCACGCTCGCGGCGCGAACCAGCTGCATTCCGCTTGGAGGCAGCCCCGCGAAGCGCGCCAGCAACATCTCGTCTGCCAGCCGCGGTGAGACCCCGGCGGGTGCCGGCAGGTCCTCGCCCTGCCGGATTGCCAGCGCCACCTGCTCGAGCAACAACGGATTGCCTCCGGCCAGAGTCCACGCCTGCCTGGCCGTGTCTTCTCCAGGTTCGCGGCCAAGCGTTGCGGTAAGCAGCGCACGTGTGGCGGCTTCGCTCAGTGGATGAAGCCGCTCGACCGCCGCCACGCCCGAAAGAGTCAGGCTCTGGGCGACCTCGCGTGCCGTCGACGGCCAGGGGCGCAGCGTGCCGATCACGGCCACAGGCAATGAGGAGACGCGCCTGCACAGGAAGGAGACCAGGGCAAGCGAGTCGGCGTCGGCCCAGTGGAGATCGTCCAGTGCCCAGAGCAGGGGTCCGGCCTGGCCTTCGAGCCAGCGAAGCACGGCAAAGAACTGGGCAGCCCTCCGGTCCGTGCTGGTCTCCCCGGCCGGCCTTGGCTCGAGGAGGCCGTCCCCGCCCAGCCCATGCATCGACTGGCTCAGGAGGCCGAACGCCAGCATGGTCTCCATCGGATCACCGCGAGCGAGACCGACCTTGAAGTCCGGTCCAGCCAGGCGGCCGGCCTGCTCGACCACGGCGGTCTTGCCCAGCCCTGCCTCCCCGATGACGAAGAGTGCTCCGCCTTGCCTGTCCAGGCGGACTCCCTGCAACAGTCGCACGGTGGCGGCCGTTACAGCCTCGCGCTCCCACACGGCACCGTGCAGATTACACGAGCAGCTCCGACTGCCCGCGATACCTAAAAAGCCCAGGTTTCCGGGACGTTGTCAGCAGCCACGCCAATTACGATCAGCCGCGGCGAGGGCGCGTCGCACTGCTATGTATCGCGGGCAGCGTGCGCGCGCCACTCGGATGAAAAAACACTGACATGGAAATCGCGCCGGGTGTCCATAGCATCGGTCAGAAGGAGGGGGGCCAGGTCCGCTGCTTTCTTCTTGACGACGGCCGGGCCCTCGCGCTGATCGACACGCTCTGGGACACCGACGGCCACAGGATCCTCGAAGAGATCAAGCGCCTCGGTCGAAGCGCCACCGATCTCAAGCACATTGTCCTCACCCACGCGCACCGCTCTCATCTGGGTGGGCTGGCGACGCTGAAGCAGGTGAGCCGGGCACTCGTCTGCTGCCACCCCTGGGAGGCAGACATCGTCCAGGGGGAGCGCAGGGCGCAGCCCGTCCCGATACTGCCGATGCGGCCGCTGAGCGTCTACTACCGCGTCTACCAACTCCAGTTTGGCGCCGCGCTGGGCCTCGGTAGGCACCCGCCATGCCCTGTCGATCGCGCCCTGGAGGACGGCGACCAGATTGGTCCCATCCAGGTCATCCACGCGCCCGGCCACACCCCCGGTCATCTGGCCTTTTACTGGCCTGAGCGGCGGAGCATGTTCGCAGGCGACGCGGTGGTCACATACCCCATCTTCGGTGCCGGCTGGCCGGCGTTCGTGCTCAATCGCAAGCAGGCCCACGCCTCTCTAAGGCGCATGGAGCAGTTCGAGCCGGAAGTCATCGGTGTGGGGCACGGCAACGCGATCACAGAAGACGCCACCGAACGGCTCCAGACGCTCACTCAACAGGCGTATCAGCAGTGGATGGCCGGACAGCTACAAGGCCTGAAGGCGACGGGCGCCGAGCCACGCGGAAATCGCCAGTGAGGAGTCCGGAACAACACCTCGAGGGCACGGAGGCCTCGGGGGCTGAGCCGCAGCCGTGGATCGGCCCCGGTTCCGCCCCCCTTTGGCGGCGCCAACTGGACGAGACGCTCTTGCACCGCCGCACCGCTCTGCCCGCGGAGGTACGGACCAAGAGCAAGCTCTGGGGGACTCCGCCAGGCACGCGCGAGATATTTCCGGTCCGCCCAGCCAACGAGGCTCCCGCCCGAGGACCAGGCGAGCGGCACGCCCCTAACTGGGCTTCCGCGCCTTCCCGCTCCGCCGGCCTCTCGCCGCGGGAGTGGGACGTCATCGCCCTCCTCATCACGGGGCGCTCGAACCGCGTCATCGCCACCCTGTTGGGTATCAGCCCCAACACCGTGCACAAGCACGTCACCACGATCCTGGACAAACTCAATGCCAGGTCCCGCTCTCAGGCGATTGCTGTCGTGCTCGGCCTCCAGGAGCTGGAGAGAGATCGGCGAGGCGGATGAGGGCGGAGACCCTGCGCGGCACCACGAAGCGGCTCCCCGCGATGAAGGTCGGGTGGTTCGCCCGTCTCCTGGCGAGGTGGTCCGAATCGATAGATAGGCGGTTGGGCTGGCAGTCACTGCCGTCTTTACCTGGCGCGCTTACGCTGTTCGGGCTTCGAACCGGCCTGCGCCGGCAGAACCTGTACGACAGCGGACTGCTGCCGGTGAAGGAGCCGGCCAGAGTGCCGGCTGAGGAGCCCAGTCTGCGCAGGGCACGCAGCGCCGACGGCACGCACAACGACCTGGAATTCCCGAACATGGGCAGTGCATGCACTCGATTCGGCCGTAATGTGCCACTCGGCAGGACGCTGGTCGATCGGGACGGCGTGCTGCGCCCGAACCCGCGTCAGGTGAGCCTCCAGCTGCTGTCGCGAGATCGGTTCATCCCCGCATCCAGCCTCAACCTGCTCGCTGCGTGCTGGTTGCAGTTCATGGTCCACGACTGGCTGCAGCATGGGAAGAACCAGCGGTCTGACCCCTGGGTGGTGCCGCTGGCCGAGGACGACCCGTGGCCCGAGCATCCCATGCACATCGCGCGCACGCGCCGCGACCCGACTCGACCCGACGACAACGAAGCCCCGCCCAGCTTCATCAACACGGTGACGCACTGGTGGGACGGCTCGCAGATCTATGGCGGCGATAAAGCGACGCAACAGATGGTGCGCAGCGGCCACGACGGCAAGCTGACCGTGGGCCAGGACGGGCTGCTGCCTCTCGACTCTCGAACCCACCAGGACATCACCGGCGTGACGGCCAACTACTGGGTCGGCCTATCCATGTTCCACACCCTTTTCACGCTCGAGCACAACGCAATCTGCGACATGCTGCGCGCCGCGCATCCTGGATGGGACGACGACGAGGTCTTCGATCGCGCGCGCCTCATCAACACCGCGCTCCTGGCGAAGATCCACACCATCGAGTGGACTCCCGGCATCTTGAATAATCCCACCCTTCGGTTCGCTATGAACACGAACTGGTGGGGACTCTGGGGCCGTTGGGCGAAAGAGCACCTGGGACGGCTTGGCAAGGGTGAGGCGTGGAGCGGCATCCCCGGCTCTCCCAAGGAGCACTTCGGCGTGCCTTACGCGATCACCGAAGAGTTCGTTGCGGTTTACCGGATGCACCCTCTCATCCCCGACGAGTTCGACCTGCGCTCCCACCACGATGACGCTGAGCTGCGCCGTTGCACCTTCCCCGAGCTCGCCTTCGGCCACGCACGCCGCGTTATGGAGCAGGTCTCGATGGGCGACCTCCTCTATTCCTTCGGCACCATGAACCCCGGCGCGATCACGCTTCACAACTTTCCACGCTTCCTGCAGCGGCTCGAGCGTCCCAACGGCAGCCTGGTGGACCTGGCCGCCACAGACATCCTGCGCAGCCGGGAGCGAGGCGTGCCGCGCTACAACGAGTTCCGCCGCCTGCTGCACAAGAACCCGGTCGGCAGCTTCGACGAGCTGGCCGCTGACCCGAAGGACGCTCGTCTCATCGAGGATGTTTACGGTGGAGACCTCGAAAGCGTCGACCTCAGCGTGGGGCTTCTGGCCGAGCCCCTGCCGCAGGGGTTTGGCTTCAGTGACACCGCGTTTCGGATCTTCATCCTCATGGCTTCGCGGCGCCTGAACAGCGACCGGTTCTTTACAACCGACTACCGACCGGAGGTGTATACGGAGATGGGCCTCCGATGGGTCAACGAGAACACCCTCGCGGACGTGCTGCGCCGGCACTTCCCCGAGCTTGGCACCGCGCTGGCCGGCCAACGCAACCCCTTTGCACCGTGGAGGCGAGCCGGCCCAGCGCGAGCGGGCGCCTGAAGACACGCCGATCGTCGACAGTTCGGGGTCGACGATCGGCTGGAACAACGACGGTGCGCATCAGCGAGCGGGCACGAGCCAAGGCTGAAGCGGTCGCGGCCGCCACGAACCGGTCGATGTCGAGCGTAATCGAGGACGCGGTCGACGCCTACCGGCGCGACATCTTCTGGCGCCAGTACGAGGAGGGCATCGAACGCCTCCGGCAAGACCCAGAAGCCTGGGCCGACTACACGGGCGGGCGGGAGGCCGAGGCGAGCGCGCTCGGCAATGGACTGGAGCCTGAGTGAGCGTACGTCCGGCTCGTGGGGATATCTGGCTCACCGAATTCGGAGTCCCCGTCGAGCACGATGCGGGCTACCGGCGCCGAGCCCTGGCATCAGCAGCAACCGTCTGAACCGGGCCGGTGCCGTGGCAGTCGTCGTCCCTATGACTTCCAGGGAGCGCCACGTGCCCACCCACGTACGTGTCTCGGCCCGCCAGGGAACGGGCCTCAGACAATGAGAGCTGGGCCAAGGTCGATGATGTGAAAAGCGTCTCGATGGAACGCCTCGAGGAGCATCTGGGAGAAATAGATAACCTCGCGGTGAGCAAGGTGGAGGAGGCGCTCCGGCTCATCCTCGAGATCTGAGCCTCTAGCACCGGTCAGATTGGACCCGCTACCATGTGGCCCATTCCGACACCCTGCCCCCACAACCCAGGCGGCTTGACACTGATCAGTGTCCGGGCCAGAATCAGCGCAGCCTGAAGAAGAGAGGGCGGATCGAAATTCACTGGAGGGTGCCCATGATTGGCAGTTCAAGGCATCGTTGGTATCAGCTTGCGGCGTTCGCGGTCGCCGGCCTCATGGCCGGTGTTGCGTGCGGCCAGGGGGGTACCACAAAGGGTGGGCAACCCACGGCGGGTGGGAAGGTCACCGTAGCCTCCTGGCAGGAGCAGGACAGCCTGCTGGCCGCGAGCATCACGTCCAGCGCCACGCACGCCATCGCCTTCGCGAACCCGGTGATGGAGGGCCTGCTGGCAGGGAAAGCATCCGCCGACGTGCCCAAGAACCCGAAGATTGCCGACTACTGGGAGCCGGCGCTCGCCACCGAGATCCCAACTGTCGAGAACAATGACGTGAAGGTCAGCGGCAACACGATGACGGTGACCTGGAAGCTTCGCCATGGCGTGAAGTGGCACGACGGAGAGCCTTTCACCTCCAAGGACGTGAAGGCGACGTTCGACCAGTGGTGGCTGAAGTTCGGCGAAAAGAACCCGACCCCGATGCAGACCACGAGCGGCTGGGACCAGGTCACGGCCGTGGACACGCCTGACGACTTCACCGCCGTGGTGCACTGGAAGTCGATCTTCGGTCCCTACCTTGGGTTCGGTTCGGGCCCCTACGGGATCATGCCCGCCCACCTGCTCGAGAAGACGTGGGCAGCCGGCGGTGACATGACCGCAGCCAAGCTCCAGATCGCGATCCCGGGCGGCTTCAACGGCACGGCGACCTGGGACAAGTTCATGGTCGGCACCGGCCCCTACATGTTCAAAGAGTGGGTGACCGGCGACCACATGACCCTGGTGAAGAATCCCAACTGGTGGGGCCCGCACAAGCCATATCTCGACCAGATCACCATCAAATTCGAGCCCGACACCAACACCCAGCTGGCCGACCTGCGCACCGGCACCATCGATATGGGCCTGGACTTCAGGGCGGCTCTGCTCAGCCCGCTGTCCCACGTGCAGAACGGCGGCGTGGCCACCCTCCCTGCGAGCGGGGCCGAGAAGCTCGACGTCAACCTTCACAACAAGTACCTGTCGGACATCAACGTCCGCAAGGCGATCCTGATGGGGATCGACCGCCAGAAGATCATCGACACGTTGCTGCAGGGCAGGAGCACGATTCCGCCAGACTCCTGGCTCTGCCTGGGCACCGGCGGCTGGTGCGCTGACCCGTCGATACCGACGACGAAGTTCGACCCGGCGGCGGCGAACGCCCTTCTCGACCAGGCCGGCTACAAGAAGGCCACTAGCGGGCCGAGCAAGGGGATCCGCTTGTTCAGCGACGGCACGCCGATCTCGCTGTCACTGCAGACGACTTCCGGTAACGCCCTCCGCGAACAGCAAGAGGTCGTGATCGCCCAGGACCTCCTCACGATCGGAATCCAGATCCAGAAGCCGTTCAACAACCCGCCGGCCTCCAAGCTCTTCGGAGCGTTCGCCAGCGGAGGAGTGCTCTACAACCACACCTTCGACTTGGCGCAGTACACCAACACGTACAGCGCGCCCTCTGAGCCGGACGCTTTCTACGACGGCTACGTCAGCACGCAGATCCCCACGAAGGAAAACGGCGGTCTGGGCCAGAACAGCACATTCACCAGCGATCCCGCCATCGATGCGGCCTTCAAGCAGGGCCGCTCCTCGGTCGCGCAGAACGACCGCCGCTCAGCCTATGTCGCAGCGGAGAAGCGGCTCTCCGAGATAATTCCGGAGATTCCGCTGTACCAGCAGCTGGAGGTCTTTGGCTACCTCAAGAAGATCCAGGGCATCAAGTTCAACGAGTTCTTCTGGTTGAACAACACGTATGACTGGTACGTGTCCTGACAGTTTTCGGGAGCGCGTGCTTCGGCACGCGCTCCCCGTTCCTCGGCCAGATGAGATGAATAGGTAGGCCATGTACCAGTACCTCGTCCGGCGGCTTCTGCAGGCGGTTCCGCTTCTGCTCATCGTCTCAGTCCTGCTGTTCGTGGTCCTCCAGCTGCAGCCGGTCCACGCCTGGGATCAGCTGCTCTACAGGCCGAATCTGACAGCCGCAGACAGAGCCCGGATCCTCGCCTACTACGGCTTCGACAAGCCCGCACCCGTCCAGTATCTGATCTGGCTGCGCAACATAATCCACTTCGACCTGGGGACTTCCTACTTCAGCCACCAGCCCACGCTGGAGCTGATCGGTCAGAGGCTGCCGAACACGGCCATCCTGATGCTCACGGCATACTCGCTGGCGCTGGCGCTGGCGATCCCGATCGGCGTCATCTCCGCGGTCAAGCAGTATTCGAAGTTCGACAACGTCGTGACGGCCGGCGCCTTCTTCGGCTTCTCGATCCCGAACTTCTGGCTCGGGCTTATGCTGATCATCCTCCTGGCGGTCGTCCCGTATGAGCATCTTGGCTTCAAGATCTTCCCCACCAGCGGGATGTACGACTCCGGCCAGGAGGGCGACCCCTTCAACCTCGCCTGGCATCTGGTGCTCCCCGCCATTGTCCTCGCTGTCCAGTTCATCGCGCAGTACAGCCGCTTCATCCGGAGCGCCATGCTGGACGTGCTCAACAACGACTTCGTGAGGACGGCTCGTGCCAAGGGCCTGTCGGAGAAGCGGGTCGTCACCCGCCACGCGTTCCGCAACGCGCTGCTGCCGCTGATCTCCCTTATGGGCATCGACATCCCGAGGCTCTTCGTCGGCGCGCTGATCACGGAGCAGGTCTTCGCCTGGCCCGGCATGGGGCGCCTTTTCTGGAAGGCCGCCGGTGACGGCGATGTCCAGGTCCTGATGGGCATTCTGATTCTGCTCGCCGTGCTGGTGGTACTGGGCAACCTGCTGGCGGACCTCGCCTACGGTTGGGCCGATCCCCGCGTTCAGTTCAAGTCCGCGAGATGATCTCCCCGCTCGAAGACGTTCAGAGTCTGACCGGGCTGGCCGAAGCACCAGCCGACTTCGAGACCACCGAAGAGATCGGCTTCTACAACCTGGCTTTGCGGCGCCTGATGCGCCACCGCATGGCCATCCTGGGTGGCGTATGCCTGCTGATCGTGGCTGTGGCTGCACTCGTAGGTCCGCTCCTCCTGCCCTCAGCCTGGGACCAGGCGGACCTCGAGCATCGATTCACGAGCCCGGCCTGGCCGCACATTATGGGAACCGACGAGCTGGGTAGGGACATCTTCCGGAGGATCCTTGATGGCGGCCGGGTCTCGCTCGCAGTCGGCCTTCTGGCCACGGTGGTCGTGATCACGCTCGGCGTCACGATGGGAACGCTGGCCGGCTACTTTGGCGGGCTGATCGACAACCTCATGATGCGGTTCACCGACGCCATCCTCGCCATCCCCTCGATCTTCCTGCTGATCCTGCTCACCAGCGGGTTCGGTCACACCGCGGTCGTCATCATCCTCGCCATCGGTTTCACGCTGTGGACAGATACGGCCAGGGTCGTGCGCTCGGTCGTTCTCTCGGTCCGGGAGAAGGAGTTCGTGGAGGCGGCCAGAGCCGTCGGCTCAGGGACGCCGACCATCATCGTCAAACACGTGCTGACGAACGTCCTGGGCCCGATCATGGTGGCCTCAACTCTCACCGTTGGGATCGCAATCATCACCGAGAGCGCCCTCAGCTACCTCGGCCAGGGCATCGGGCCGCCGATCGCGTCGTGGGGAAGCATGCTGTTTCACGCCCAGGAGTTCATCTGGGACGCGCCCTTCTATGCGCTCTTCCCCGGAACGGCGATCCTCATCACCGTGCTCAGCATCAACTTCCTCGGCGACGGACTTCGGGACGCATTCGACCCGCGCTCCTTCGAGCGTTGAGCAGCAGCGTGATAGTGGGCTCCGAGCTGCTGCGGGCGGAGCAGCTGCGTACGCAGTTCATGACCAACGACGGCGCAGTTCGCGCCGTGGATGGCGTCGACCTGACGATCACGAGGGGCCGCACGCTCGGCGTGGTCGGGGAGTCAGGGTGTGGCAAGAGCGTGACGGCGCTCACGATCCTGCGCCTGCTGCCGCGAACCGGGCGGGTGGTCGGAGGCCGCATCCTGTTTGGTGATCAGGACCTCCTCAAGGTCCCGGAGTACGTCATGCGGCGCATTCGGGGCGGGGAGATCTCGATGATCTTCCAGGAGCCGATGACCTCTCTCAACCCGGTCTTCACCGTCGGCTACCAGGTCAGGGAGGCGATCAACGAGCACCTGGGCCTCCCGGACAAGGAGGCTCACGAACGGGTCATCGAGTTCTTCAAGCTGGTCGGCATTCCGGCCCCTGAGCGGAGAGTGCACGACTACCCGCACCAGCTCAGCGGCGGCATGCGGCAGCGAGTCATGATCGCGATGGCGCTCTCCTGCAACCCCAAGCTGCTGATCGCCGACGAGCCCACCACAGCGCTCGATGTGACGATCCAGGCGCAGATCCTCGAGCTGATGGGCGAGCTCAGGGAGCGCCACGACATGGGCATCATGCTGATCACCCACGACCTCGGGGTCATCGCGGAGATGGCTGACGAAGTGGTAGTCATGTACGCCGGCAAGGTCGTGGAGCGCGGCACAGTAGAGCAGATCTTCGACGATCCTCAGCATCCGTATACACAGGGGCTGCTCGCGTCCATCCCTGGCAGGAAGACTCGTGGCAGGCGGCTGTCCGTGATCAAGGGGACGGTGCCACACCCGCTCAACCGGCCACCTGGTTGCACCTTTGCTCCCAGGTGCCCTCGTGCGTTCGAGCGCTGCCCGACCGCGTTCCCGGCGCTCGTAGACCATGGGGCGACGGGCCATGAGGTGGCCTGCTACCTGTACGGTGACGAGGCGGAGGCTTCTAGAGAACCTGCGGCGGCGACTGGCCGGACCCCGGTGAGGGCGTGACCCAGACCTTTCCAGGGGGCATCGGCACCTTGCCCGCCG
>DATFWQ010000118.1:0-3352 GCA_035259145.1 Candidatus Dormiibacterota bacterium
GAGTGGCGCAAGGTGTATTCCCCGCTGAACACGGCGGCGATTCGCTCAAGAGGCCGGCTTGGCGGGCGCGAGCTGGACGCAGCGTTGCAGGACGCCGCGCTCGTTGTGGCCATCGGTCTGCCCTCAGCTGCCATCCTCGGCCTGGTCGACGGACTGGCAGCCGTGCCTCTGATCGCTGCGATGACGGCTCCTCTTATGTGGCGGCGGCGCTGGCCGGTCGCGGCGTACGTGGTCCAGTGCGCCGGCATGTTCACGGCCGCAGCGGTCGTACCTCCGGTGGCTCAGTTCGTTCTTTGCTTCCTCGGCGTGCTGGCCGGCGCCTACTCGACGGGCAGGCACGGCACCTCCAGGCCCCTATCAATCACCGTGGTCGCGGCGTCAATGGTTCCCGGCGCCGCCTTTGCATTCGTACACGGCAGCTCGACCAACGCGCTGTGGTTCCTCCAGCTCCTCTTCGCCTGGGCCATCGGGCTCTCCGTTCGCAGGCAGATTCAGCGGTGGATTTACGAAGCTCCCCCCGTCCCGCGCGTTGCTCCTGTCCTCGGCCTGTCGACTCCACCGGCCGGTTCGTCGGCGGCCAACCTCTCGTCGCTGACAAGGCGGGAGCTGGAGGTGCTGACGCTTCTCGCGCGGGGCCACAGCAACGGCGAGCTGGCAGGCCTCCTCCACATCGGGGAGGGGACCGTCAAGACCCACGTCGCCCGCATCCTGGCCAAGCTGGAGCTTCGAGACCGCTTGCAGGCCGTGGTCCTCGTCTACGAGATGGGCCTGGTGAGGCCTCAATCTGCCGTCCCCGAGCTCAATGGCAGCAAAAATCTTCCTTGAGAGAGACGCGGCCGGCGCACCTCCACCGCTAGCTTCCGCCCCGGAAATGGGACAGACCCGATCGCTGACGGCCTACCGTCGCAGCCTGCGCGGTGCGGCCGCCATGCTGACACTCGGCGCTGCGGCCATTCACCTCTCAGCGGCGCCCGGCCACCTGAAGGAGTACGTGCCCTTCGGGGTGCTCTTCATCGCGGTCGGCCTCGCCCAGGCCGTCCTGGGGCCGGCCGCGTGGCTCAGACCGAGCCGCCGTGTCTTTGCGGCGGCCGTCCTGATCGCTCTCGGCTGCCTGGTGGTGTGGACGATCTCGCGCACAGCGGGCCTACCCTTCGGCCCCAGCCCGGGCAGGCCGGAGGCGGCGGGCTTTCCTGACCTCGTCACCACTGTGTTCGAAGTCACGTCCATACCGCTCTTCCTGATCCTGATCGTTCGCGGCCCGAGGCAAGCGCCTGATCGACGACATGGGTGGCTCGGAGGGATGGTCCCGCTGGCTGTCCTCCTGACGCTGCTGACCTTTCTCGGCGTCATGACGGGCCTCAACCCGCTTCCCTTCGCCGTCAACATGAGCACGGCCCCGCCAGGCCCCGGCGTGACGCCGCTACAGATGCTCACGGAGCCCCCCGGCGACGAGCCCGTGAAGGCATTCACGCTGACCGCCGAGGCGTCGCAGCAGGCCGGCCACGAGGTGTGGACGTACAACGGCACGGTGCCAGGGCCGGAGCTGCGCGTCACACAGGGTGACCGGGTTCGCGTCACGCTGATCAATCACCTGCCGGCCGCCACCTCGATTCACTGGCACGGACTCCGTCTACCCAACGCCGAGGACGGGGTGGCGGGCCTCACGCAGCAGGCTCTCGCTCCCGGCCAGACGTACATCTACGAATTCGTGGTCAAGGATCCGGGCACCTACTGGTACCACTCGCACCAGGACACCGAGCACCAGGTCCCCAAGGGCCTCTACGGCGCGCTCGTTGTCCTGCCCAGGCGGGGTCCCACGTACGACCGCGACTACGCGGTTGCGGTCGGCGACCTGAACGGCAGCGACGCCGGAGACCGCATCGGCGCCAACGGCGTGCTGGGCGATCTCCACCTGGCCGCACATCCTGGCGACCTGGTCCGGCTACGGCTGATCGATGCCATCCAGGGCGACATGACCGGCTTTCCGGAGCTGGTTACGGTGCTGGGCACGCCGTACCGGGTGATAGCGCTCGACGGCCAGGATCTGAACGGCCCCACGGACCTCGGCCCCGAGCTGCTGCCGATCGGCATCGGCCAGCGCTACGACCTGGCGTTCCGCATGCCGGCTGGTAGCCAGGTGAAGCTGGTCGACAACCGTGCCCGGCAGGGGTCCCAGCGCGCACGGACGTGGACTGTGACCCTGGGCGAGGGCGCCACTCCTCCCACCGTGCCTGTCCATACCCGCTTCGATCTCACCACCTATGGCACAGCGGCTTCAGATGAGGTGGCCGAGCGTCAGACGTTCGACGTGAGCCGGGACCTGGTCGTTACCAATCAGCACGGCTTCCGCTACGGGTCAGAGCAGTTCCTGCACATGTTCAACGGACGGACCTTTCCGGACACGCAGCCGATCATCGTCCGGGAAGGACAGTTCGTCCGCCTCAGGTTCGTCAACGACACCGACGAGTACCACCCGATCCACCTCCACGGCCACGTCTACTCGGTGATCAGCAAAAACGGGAAGCGGATCTCGGGCAGTCCGGTGCACCTCGACTCGATCCTCGTCGGACCGCACGAGACGTGGGAGGGCGGGTTCCTCGCCGACAACCCAGGGCTGTGGATGCTCCACTGCCACGTACTGGTCCACGCCGCCTTTGGGCTCAGCACGATGGTCAGCTACAAGGGGGTCTCGACCCCCTACTCCATCGGCAGCCGCAGCGGGAACTTCCCGGAGTGAAAGGAGGGATGGCTGCATGATCGACTGCATCCGCGACGCGCGAAACGGCTACCGACGTGGTCTGCTCTACCCGGCGGCGATGCTGACCCTGGGAGCAGCAGCCATCCACTTCTCGGTGGCACCCGACCATCTCGTGGAGTTCGCTCCCTTCGGCATCCTCTTCGTCGTCGTTGGCGCCGTCCAGCTCGCTCTCGCCCCTCTTGTCGTGCTGCTCCCGGGGAGGCGGGTGTTCGCGACGGCGATGGCGGTGGCGGCGGCCTGCCTGCTCCTGTGGGGAGCATCGCGCACGGTCGGGCTGCCCGTTGGTCCGAATCCCGGCCAGCCCGAGCCCCTCGGCCTGGCAGACGCGTTGACCGGCATCTTCGAACTGCTGTCTTTGCTGTTGTTCCTCCTTCTCCTCACGAGCTCCCCGCGTCGCAGCACGCGGCGCTGGTGGCTGGTGGGCACCGTGCCGATCGGCGTGCTGCTGACGATCGCCACAATCCTCGGGGTCGTGGCCGGCATCAACCCATTGCCCTATGCGGTGAACATGAGCTCAGGCGGTCCAGGTAGGAACAGTGTCACGATGGCTGACCTCAACGAGCCGCCCGGACGCCAGCCGGAGAAGGACTTCAC
>DATFWQ010000119.1:0-9934 GCA_035259145.1 Candidatus Dormiibacterota bacterium
AAGCCGCAGGCGCACCAGAAGCCCTCCACGTCCCGCACCGGTCCCAGGATGGCCTGGTGGTCCGGGGTCGTCTCATAGAGCCCGGCCCAGGCGGTCCGAATGCTCGCCCCCTCGAGGGCAGGGGCCCGATGGGACGCGACCTGGACCGTCCTCTCCAGCAGCTCCCAGTTCACGTCCGTGTTGAACGTCGGCGGCTCGTCGCGATCGCTCATGCCCATCAGCACCCCGTCTCCCTCTGGGTGGAAGTAGAAGGAACTGCCGAAGTCGACGGTCATCGGCGTCGTCCGGGTCACCTCCGGAAATGCGTCGGTGACGAAGATGTGCCTCCTGTACGGCCGGACCGGGACCTCGACGCCGGCCATGCGCCCGATCTCGGCCGACCACGCCCCCGCGCAGTTGAATACGAGTGGCGTGGAAACCTCGCCCTCGGTCGTGCGGACCGCGCACACTCGCCCGGCGCGGACCTCGATGCCGGTCACGCTGACGCCCTCCTTCAGGCGAGCACCGTGGCGCCGGGCTGCCGCGGCGTAGCCCGCAGTGACGTCGGCAGGGCTGGCCAGGCCATCGGTCGGGCAGAACGTGCCGCCCAGGACGTCCTCGACGTTGAGGATCGGCACCAGATCGTGGGCCTCATCTGGCGTGACCCAGCGCGCCTCCTCCAGCCCCAACCGATGCCACATGCCGAGCATGCCGCGCCAGTCGGCGACCTGCTCCGGCCTTGTCAGCAGGAACAGATAGCCGATCTGCCGGAAGTCGGCGTGGCCGCCGGTCTCCTCGTTGAAGCTGGTGAGCAGCCCCACCGCCAGCCGCTGCAGACGGACGTTGACCTCGCCCGAGAACTGCTGCCGGACGCCGCCGGCGCAGCGGCCCGTGGACTGGGAGCCCAGCTCGGCGCGCTCCAGCAGCACGACGTCCAGGCCCCTTCGAGCCAGCTGGTACGCCAGCGCGCAGCCCACGACGCCGCCACCAACGATCGCGGCGTCTGCCGTCTCCTTTACAGCTTCGCCCACGTCTCGAACACTATCTTCAGCGCGGCGAGGACGGTGATCTCGTCAGCGCCCAGGGGCGCGACCTCGCAGACATCGAGGCCCACCGGGCGGCACACTCGAACAACCGCCGCCACCAGGTCCAGCGCCTGCCGCGTGCTGAGTCCCGCGGCACATGGGATCTCGGTACCCGGCGCAAAGGCCGGGTCCAGAGCGTCGATGTCCAAAGAGATGTGCAGCGGCCTGCCGGCAACCGCGGCCGCGATTCGGTCGGCGGCCGCGGCAGGCTCCGAAGTCAGCGCCGCGGCGGTGGCCATGATGAGGCTGTGCCCACTGATGAAGGCGACTTCCTCGGGATCGAAGTCGCGGCACGCAGCCAGCACCACCGAAGTCGGTGGCAGGGCGGCGCACTGCATGGCTCGGCGCAGTGCGCAGCCGCACGTCCACCGGCCCCCGCGTGAGGAGTCGCACAGGTCCGGGTGAGCGTCGACCCAGAGAACGGCCAGGTCGGGGTGGCGCCGGGCCTGGGCAGCGAGCACAGGGATCGCGGTGCAGTGATCACCACCGAATACGGTGAGGAAGGCTCCCGGCGGCACCTCGGCCAGCCGTTCCGCTACGGCCGGCCAGCCGGTGGCCGCTGAGTTCCCAAGCTCCAGATCACCGAGGTCACAGACCGTCAGATCGCCGAAGCACCTGCCGCGCTCGTCGACAGGCGGCATCACGGCGCTGAGGCGGCGAATGTGCGCCGGTGCGTGACGGGCGCCCCGCCTGTATGTCGCCGATCTGTCATAAGGCACGCCCGCTACCGCCACGCGCGCCGCTGAAAGCGGTGCCGACGGCAGCCCGCCCCACTCGGGCAGGCCGTGGACGTCGATCACCGCGTCTCGCGCACCTTGAGGATGAGGAGCGTGCCCAACAGCAACCAGGCTACGAAGACGCCGAAGACGACCGGATAGCCGCCCGGAAGGCCGAGTATGTGGGGCCCGGCGTTGAATCGATCCAGCAGCGGGCCGGCCAGGAAGCGGGCGATCACGCCCGCCCCGGCGGTGGCGATGTTCGAGAAGCCGAAGAAGAGGCCCGCCTCATCGCGGGGGATCACGTCGGTGATGAAGGCCCAATCGACCGAGAGGAAGGCCCCCAGGCCTGCCCCGACGAGCACGCCGGCGGCGAGCGTTTGGGCCGCGAGCTCAGGCAGTCCCAGCGCCTGGGCGACCGGCGAAAGCAATGCAGAGGGAAGCCATCGATAGCCGGCGAAAACGAGGACGAGCATTCCGGCCGTGGCTATCAGCCCTCCGATCACGATCAGCGGCTTACGGCCGATGCGGTCCGACAGGCGCGCCGCCGGCCAGGTGACAAGGATGGCGAGCGCTACCACCAGACCCACCACTGCCGTGGTGGCGGTCGTCGTCGCGTGACTGTCGCCATGGAAGAAGGCGTCGGTGAAGAAGAAGAACGTGTAGGTCTGGAGTCCGACGATACCCATCAGAATGAGAAGGCGCGAGCCCATCAGCCACATGAAGTTGACGTTGCTGAGTGGGGTAGTGAAGGTCGCCGTAACGACATCCCGAGCTGAATGGAACGACTCGTGTGCGGGCTTCACCCGGTCCGGCACGAAGAGGACGGTCACAAGCATCGTCACGACCAGCAGCACCGCGATGCTGCCAAACGCAGCCGGCCGACCTGCCTTGTTGAGGATGAGGCCGGCCACCACTGTGCCGGTGAGGGTTCCGATGAGGTTGGCGAGGCCGTAGTAGCCGGACGCCGTGCCCCGCTGGCCTTCGGGAACCACGTCCGGCTGCAGCCCCTGGTATGGGCCCTGGGCGGTGTTCGACGCAGTCTGAAGCAGGAAGTAGAAGATCACGAGCATCCCGTAGCTGCCCGAGAGCGCAAGGCCGGCAAGGAAGAGCACGTCGCCGACCGTGCCGCCGAAGATGAAAGGCCGGCGGCGGCCGAAGCGGCTGCGAGTCCGGTCGGAGACCGCCCCCATCATCGGCTGCCAGACGATAGCCATCACGGTCCCGATCCCCTCGAGCGCACTGATCGCCGTCCCCTTCACGTTGGGCCCGACCAGATGCAGGACGATGTCCGGCAGAATCAGCGTCCCGAGGCTCGTCCAGAGGTAGCCGATCGCCACCCAGTAGCTGGCCAGGACTATGAAGTCGAGCTGGCGGAGCCGCCGTTCAGCCGGAGCTCCCACCGCGACAGCGGTCATTGTTTTTTAGAGGGTGCGGCAATAGGGGCGGCGCGAGATTTGGTGGCCATGTGCCCCAGATGGTGGTCCGGCGCCGAGGACCGGAGCGCGCGCATTCGGAGAATGCGTAAGCGAGGACCGCAGAAGTCGGGCCGCCAGATGGGGTGCATGGGCGCCAAAGATCCGTCGATCCCTATTGCTGCACCCTCTTGGGCAGGTCTTTGGAAGTCAGGTGCCCCAGACCCGGGATGTGATGGCCGATGCTCATCACGGCGGGCGCCAGGCGGGAGCCGGCCAGCTGGGGCTTGACGAAGTCCTTGTAGATTGCGTCGAACTGGCCGATGGCCGGCAGGTCGGAGACGCGTACGGTGCCCGCCTTTTGGGCCTGTGCGTGGTACGGCTGCAGGTCATGACTGTCGACCAGCCCGGCAGTGAACAGGTTCGAGCTGAGCTGGCGCTCGATCGTCTGGAGTTGGCTCACGTTCACGGTCGGCGTGCTTATTGGGGTGAAGGTCTTGTCCATGACGATCATGCCCGAGATAAGCAGGTAGCTGAGGGCAATCCCGAAGATTGTCTGGACCCACAGACCCAGGAAGCCATCCACGCCTCGCACCACGGGCATCTTGTGGATGATGCCCCCCACCTGAGCGCCCGCGTAGCCCAGGATCGCGGCAAGGATCAGAGCGAGGAAGAAGGCCAGGAGCCCGTTCGCGTGCAAAACGGCTCCCGTAAGCGCCAGAAAGCCGCTGCGATTGTGGTAGATGATGACCAGCGTGCCCAGCGCCAGGAGCTCGGCCAGCAGCGGCTGGATCAGCCCACGCTGGAATGCGACCCATGCCGCACCCAGCACGATCAGCACGATGAAGACGTCAATGATCACCGGGCGCGAAGTCTATCCGAAGCAGGAGCGTCACATCGGTCCGCGAGATGATCAAGTGCACTCCTTATCTCGACATTCGGAATCAATCATCCAGGCCCTATCGGTTAGACTCGGACCACTCGCGTGGCGAATACGATAGCGATCGCCAACCAGAAAGGTGGGGTGGGAAAGACCACCACGGCCGTGAACCTGGGCGCCGCTTTGGCCGAGCGTGAACAGCGCGTGCTTCTCGTCGATCTCGACCCCCAGGCGCACCTGAGCATCAACATGGGCCTCAAGGTGCCCGACGAGCTCGAGAGGACCGTCTACAACTTGCTGGTCGACCCCGGCGTGTCCGCCAACGAGATCATCCTGGAGAACCCCTTGATCGGCGTCCACTACGCGCCGGCAAACATCGAGCTTTCCGGTGCTGAGAGCCAGCTGCTGCACGAGATCGGCCGGGAGACCATCCTGAAAGAGAAGCTGCGATCGATCCAGCGCCAGTTCGACTTCGTGATAATCGACTGCCCCCCAGCGCTGAGCTTGATCACCATCAACGCCTTCGTGGCCGCCGACCAGGTGATCATCCCGCTCCAGTGCGAGTACTTTGGTCTCAAGGGTATGCAGCAGTTGCATCGCAGCGTGGAGCGGGTGCGGTTGAAACTCAACCCCAAGCTCAAGGTGGCCGGCATCCTGCCAACCATCTTCAAAGCGCGCACACTGCATTCGCAGGAGGTGCTGCAGCTGGTGCGTCAGCACTTCGGCGACCTCGTCTACGACTTCGCCGTCAAAGACTCGATCCGCTTCGCGGAGTCTCCTCTGGCGGCGGTCTCGATCCTGCAGTACGCCAGCTCGTCCGAAGGCGCGAACGCCTACCGGAAGCTGGCTGAGGAAGTCCTGAACACCAATCACTCCTGAGGTCCTGATGAGCAAGTTCAAACGCGTTTCACTGGCCGGGTCGGAGGAGCTCTTTCGCCCGACTTCGCGACCTCGGGTGCTTCAGGAGGAGCCCACGGATGCGATCACCGAGGTCGTGGAGCACGGGCGCCAGTTCCGGATCAGCATGACGCGCGACGAGATCGAGCTGTTGCTGGAAGCCATCCACGCAGCGAAGTACCCCGAGCGGGCCAAGCGTCCTCTTCCGCTGGAGAAGTTCGAGCGCTACGACCTCCTGCGCGACCGGCTCCAGCAGGAGCGGAACGCGGTCTAAGCGAGATCGGGGCAAGCAGGCTTCCCCCCTCTAGACCCCACAGGATCGTGAGCTTACGGTTCGTCTGCTGCCGCTAACGGTGGCGCCGCCTGGAGCGGGCCCTTCGGCGCGCGTAGCCGAGCGCCCACCAGAGGCAGATGATGGTCAGGATGATCGCCATGGCGACGGCAGCCTGCTGCATTGAGTCAATAATGAAGACTCCGTGGCAAAGCTTGGAATCGTCAAAGTCACAGGGGAGCACGAGGTCAACGCATACGTCGTCTCCTGCACCACGACCAAGGAGGCGGTGGTCATCGACCCTGTCGCTCCGCCAGACAAGCTCATCAGCCAGCTGGCCGGTCTGAAGGTGCGCTGGATCCTCGCCACCCACGGCCATCCGGGCCACCTGGCCGGTAAGGACGCCGTCCAGGAAACGACCGGCGCCGTGACGGCGATGCACGTGGCCGACGCCAAGGCCTTCCTGCGCTCCGCCGACCGCTACCTGGCCGAGGGTGACGTGCTGGAGTTCGGCGAGTTCACGGTGCGGGTCATCCAAACGCCAGGGCACTCGCCGGGCAGCCTGTGCTATCTGGTGGTCAACCACCTGTTCACGGGCGACACACTCCTGGCCGGCGGTATCGGCCGCGAGAGACCTGGCAGCGATGTGCGGCTGCAGCTCGTGTCCATCGGCACCAAGCTGGCCCGGCTGCCGCTCAAGACGGCGATCTATCCCGGCCACGGGCCGGTCACCAACCTGGAGAACGAGCTGCGCACCAGCCCGGTCTTCCAGCCAGTCCGCCGGTGAGGCAGGGCGCCTGACCCCGATCAGCGCTCCGGTCTGACCAGCCGGCCTCTCCCAGCCCGACCTACAGGCTCGCCGTCGCGCGCGACCAGCTCGCCGCGCGAGTAAACGGATCGAACCGCGAAGCCGAAGCGCTGGCCCTCGAGGCAGCCATGGCGCTGCTGCGAGTGCATCGCTGCAGCCCACACGACCGTCTCAGCCGACGGGTCGACAAGCAGCAGATCGGCGTCGGCACCCGGCTCGACGGCGCCCTTGCGCGGAAACAGGCCGAGCGAGCGTGCGGGGCCTTCGGCAACCCAGCGCGCGGCAGCCCCAACGTCTCCCTGTCGCCGCGCGAGCTCGAGACAGCTCAGGTAGAGCGTCTCCACCCCCGGGCTGCCAGGCAGCGCGTCGTCCAGCGATCGACCAAGCTTCTCACCGTCGGAATGCGGCGCGTGGTCGCTTCCGACCCGGTCGATCAGCCCGGCGCGGAGCGATTCGATCAGCGCCGCCCGGTCTGCCCCGGTTCGGACCGGTGGGTACATCTTCATGATGGGCCCGAGCCGCTCGGCGTCCCCGTCGCTCAGCCACAGATACTGGGGGCAGGTCTCGAGCACAATGCGAGCGCCCGCCCGCCTGGCCTCACGTGCTGCGGCCAGGCCGAGTGCGCTGGAGAGATGGACGACCTGGACCTCCAGGCCGGTCCGCTGCGAGATCACCCCCAGCGACGCGATCGCGACCGCCTCGGCCAGCGCCGGCCGCGAGGCCAGCAGGTCGGCGTACGTCCGTGACCGCCGCGCGAACGAGCGCAGGATGTCCGGGTCCTCGCAGTGCACAGCCAGGGGGGCCCCCCGCCGCGCCAGGTCGGGCGCCAGTCGTGCAATCGCGCCGCTGCCGGCCGGCGCCTCCAGCTCCGGGTCGTCCTGCCAGGGTGTGTAGACGACCTGCCGGTCCGACCGCCGGATGGCATAGCCGAGGAAGGCCTTCAGTCCGACCGAACCGGCGTCGAGAAGGCCGTGCACGTCCTCGGGGCGGCTTTCGCTGCCGAGCAGGCCCCACAGAGCGAAATCGACCCGCGCCCTGGATGACGCGATCTCGACCTTTTCCTGGAACACGGCTACGTTCTCGACGGCGGGCACCGTGTTGGGCATGTCCACCACCGTGGTGATGCCGCCTGCGGCAGCGGCCGCCGTCAGCGTGGCGAAATCCTCCTTGTGTGGGAAGCCGGGATCGCGGCTGTGGACGTGCGCATCAATGCCGCCAGGCAGGATGAGCAGGCCGGCGGCGTCCACTTCCTCAGCCCCGGAGCCACCCCCTCGCTCCAGGCTGACGATCACGCCTTCTGTGACGTGCACGTCTGCTTCGCGAAGGCCGCCTGGCGTGCAAACGGTGGCGTTGCGAACGACGAGATCGGCCGTGGCCCGCCCTCCAGTCAACGATCCGGCGGCGCCGAGAGCGGGAGATCGGACTTGCGAAACAGCGGCGTGAACGGCACGCCAAGCCCCCTGACGTTTTCGGCGCCACCCTCCTCGCGGTCGAGCACCGCGATCAGCCCGATCACCGCCGCACCCGCCGCCTGGACCTTCTCGATGCTGCGGATGGACTCCCCGCCAGTCGTCACCACGTCCTCGATCACCGTCACCCGATCGCCCGGCTCCAGCACTCCCTCGAAATCGCGAGCTGTGCCGTGCGCCTTGGCCTGCTTGCGCACGATGACCAGCGGCAGGTCCAGCTCTAACGAAACCGCACCGCCCAGCAGAACGGCTCCCAGCTCCGGCGCGGCGAGGCGCTGGGTAGCGCTCGGTACCAGCTGAGCCAGCTGCCTTCCGACTCGGCGCAGGATGCCTGGCTGGGTCTCGAACAGGAACTTGTCGAAGTAGTGCTTCGAACGGCGCCCCGAGCTCAGGACGAAGTCGCCTTCGAGCCAGGCGACGGCCACCATGTCACGAGCGAGCTGAGCGAGCTCCTCACGTTCGCTCTTGGGCGAGCTCATGCATCAGATGGATCACGGCTTCAATGCCGCGGTGGTACTGGTCCAGGCTCATGCGCTCGTTGGGCGAATGCAGCGCGTCATCGGGCAGACCGAAGCCGGTGACGAGCAACCGGGTGTCGAGCGCCTGCTGGAAGTCGATCGTCACCGGGATGGAGCCCCCTCCGCGGATCAGCACGGGCGTCGCGCCGTAGGCGGCGTTGAAGGCCCTCCGAAGCGCGTCCACACCGGGGTGATCGGCCGCCAGCCGTACCGGCGGCCCGGAGCTGAGCTCCACCACACGGGCCTGGGTGCCGGGTGTGGCAAGCCTGGCCACCGCTTCACGCATCCCTCCCAGGACTCGCGCCGGGTCCTGCCGTGGGACGAGGCGGGTCGAGACCTTGGCCCTGGCTCGCGCCGGGATCACAGTCTTGGGGCCGGCGCCCGTGAAGCCCCCCATCACGCCGTGGACGTCCAGCGTGGGTCGCGTCGACATGCGCTCGAGGAGCGAGTAGGCGGCCTCACCGGCCAGCTCGGTCACGCCCATCTCCGCGCGCAGCATCTCGGCCGTGATCGGCAGCGCCTTCCACTCCTCCAGCTCCTGGGCGCTCGGCGGCTCGACGTCGTCGTAGAAACCCGGGATCTGGATCACGCCGTCGCGGTCCTTCAGCCCCGCCAGGATGTGCGCCAGGCTGTTGAAGGGGTTGGGCGCAACCCCTCCGAAGATTCCCGAGTGAAGGTCGACGCGCGGCCCGACGACCTCGATCTCGGTGTAGAGCAGGCCGCGGAGCCCGGTGACCACCGTAGGGACGCCCGGCGCCTCGAAGCTGCCGTCGGCGATCAGCAGATAGTCGGTGGCCAGGCGGTCGGCGTTTGCGCGGACGTAGGTCGGAAGGCTGCGGCCGGACACCTCCTCCTCGCCCTCGATGAGGAAGCGGAGGTTGACGGGCGGCCCGCCGCTGGCGAGCCAGTGCTCGGCCGCCAGGACGCTCGCCAGATGCTGAGCTTTGTTGTCATCTGCGCCCCGCCCGTAGACGAATCCGTCGCGGACGGTGGGCTCGAATGGCGGGGTTTTCCACTCGTCTAGGGGATCAGGCGGCTGGACGTCGTAGTGGCCGTACATGGTCAGCGTCGGCGCGCCGGGGCGGCCCAGCCACTCGGCCACGACCACGGGATGGCCACCGTCGATGACGTCGGCGAGCTGTACGTCCATCCCGAGAGCACGCAGCTTCTGCGCCAGCCAGCCGGCCGCCCGCCTGCAGTCTGCCCGGTGCTCCGGCAGCGCGGAGACGCTGGGGATGGAGATCAGTTCAAAGAGCTGGCCTTCGGCCTCGGCGCGGCGGGCGCGCGCGCGCTCCAGCACCTGATCGAGCATCCGCATAGGTTACTTAGCATGGTGCAACGCAAGCTGATCTCGTCCGGATCACCCTACGAGCCGTCGATCGGCTTCAGCCGAGCGGTCCGCGTGGGCAATCGAGTGCTCGTGGCCGGCACCGCTCCGGTGTGGCCCGACGGCTCCTGCGACCCCGACGCCGGCGTCCAGGCGGCGCGCTGTCTCGAGATCATCCTGGCCGCGCTGGCAGAGGCGGGAGCAGGGCCGGAGCACGTTGTACGAACCCGGACGTATTTGACCAGTGCCGAGGAGTCGGAGGCCGTTGGCGCCCAGCACGGCCACGTGTTCGGACAGGTGCGGCCGGCCAGCACAATGATCGTCGTGGCGGGGCTGCTGGACCCGCGCTGGAAGGTCGAGATCGAGGCCGAGGCGGTAGTCGGCTAAGCAGGCTGGCCCCACGAGCTGCCACGCCTAACGCGGTTGGTGGGCAGGAGCCGGTGCCCGGCTCAGCTAGGAGCGCGGCCCGGTACGGTCTGCTGAGCGACTGAACCTTTCACCGGTGTGGCACAGGTGCTCTCGCCCCCCTCCCCCGGCTTCGCCGGGTACTCCCCCGACTAGCGGGGGAG
>DATFWQ010000120.1:0-7640 GCA_035259145.1 Candidatus Dormiibacterota bacterium
GGGGGAGAAGATGCCGCTGGGTCGTTGGCCCAGGCCGGGTTGAGGGTGGTCGGCATCGAAAAGTCCCTCGTGGGAGGTGAATGCCCGTACTGGGGTTGCGTGCCGAGCAAAATGATGATTCGCGCCGCCGATCTGCTGGCCGAGGCTCGGCGCATTCCGGGCGTCGCAGGGTCCGTTTCGGTTAAGCCCGATTGGAGCCCAGTCGCACGCCGGATCCGTGACCAGGCGACCGACAACTGGGACGACAAGGTGGCCGTCGACCGCTTCGTGGGCAAGGGTGGCACCTTTGTGCGAGGCCGTGGCGTGATCTCCGGTCCTGGCAGCGTTACTGTGAACGGCAGGACGTACGCTTCGTCGCGCGCAATTGTGATCGCGACCGGTACCTCGCCCTCCATCCCTCCGATTCCAGGTCTCGATCGCGTGCAGTACTGGACCAACCACGAGGCAATCGAGGCGGACAGCCTGCCGGCCTCATTGATCGTTCTCGGTGGTGGGGCGATTGGCCTGGAGCTGGGCCAGGTCTTCGCACGCTTCGGAGTTGCAGTAACCGTCGTGGAAGCGCTGGACCGGCTGCTTCCGCTCGAGGAACCCGAAGCCGGGCAGACTGTCGCGGAGGTCCTGGAGCGCGAGGGTGTTAAGGTCCGGGTCGGCGCCGAAGCCGTGGGCGCGTCAGAGGACGGGAGTGGGATCACCTTGACGCTGGCGACCGGAGAAGCCGTTACAGCCGAGCGGCTGTTGGTGGCAACGGGCCGCAAAGCCAACCTCGACGGTCTCGGGATCGACACGGTCGGACTCAATTCGACTGCCCGATGGATTCGCACGGACGCCCACATGCGCGTAACCGGCGGCGTCTGGGCCGTAGGGGATGTGACCGGTGAGGGTGCGTTCACGCACGTCGCGATGTACCAGTCGGCCATCGCCACCGCTGACATCCTCGGACAGGAAGCGGCTCCGGCCGACTACAGCGCGCTGCCCCGGGTGACCTTCACCGATCCCGAGGTGGGGTCTGTCGGGCTGACCGAGGCCGAGGCCGAGCGGAGGGGCCTCACCGTACACACGGGCGTGGCTCTCGTGGCCCACTCAGCCCGCGGCTGGATTCACGGACCCGGGAACGAGGGCTTCATCAAGCTGGTCGAGGACAGCGACCGAGGCGTCCTGGTGGGCGCCACCTCTGTGGGGCCGAGAGGGGGTGAGGTGCTCTCGATGCTTGGTCTCGCCATCAAGGCCGCGGTGCCGGTGGCCGCGCTTCGCACGATGATCTACGCATACCCAACTTTCTACCGCGGCGTAGAGGACGCCCTGCGCGACCTCGCGAGCGCTTGAAATGTTTGTCTGGATCGATAAAGCGTGCGCCCCCCGGCGCCCGCTTTCTCATCGTCGGGGTGATGCCGCGGCTGGTCGTCCTGACTTAAATCGACGGAGGTCGACGATGAAAGCGCAGGGTTACAACTACTCGGTCTTCCCGCCCAACGACGACGTCGAGGCATTCGCGGCCTGGCCAGAGTTTCTCAAGGCCGGACACCGGGCACCTGATCCGCAGCTGCTCGACCTGAACTCGGGAGCCATGGTCCGGCTGACCGAAGTGACCCGGGACGGCCTGACCGTGGTCGAACTCGGCTCCCTGACTTGACCGTACTGCGGGATGGCGTGTCCATCCATGGAAGAACTCCACCGGGAGTACTCGCCTCGCCAGGTCCAGTCGGTCTTTCTGTACATCCGCGAGGCCCATCCCGGAGAGGACGTGCCCCACCATGATTCGTTCCAGCGCAAGCTCGATCACGCCCGGAAGTTTCGGGAGCAGTTCCGGGTGAGGCGCCGGATACTGGTCGACGACCTGGACGGCAGCGGGCACCGGGCGTTCGGCGGCCTGCCCAACATGACCTACATCCTCAGCTCCGCGCACACGGTCCTCTTCAGGTCGGCCTGGACCGACTCCGCGACGGTCAAAGTCGCCCTCGACTATCTGCTCGACGTTCAAGCTCGCCGTCGGGAGGGGGCTCGGCTGGCTCCTTTTTACTCTGAGCTGCTTGGATTCCGTTGGGTCGACGACGCCGCCTTCTACCGCGGTCTCGAGCAGAACGGGCCGAAGGCTGTGCTCGAGTTCGACGAGGCGAAGCGCATGTGGGCGAGGGGCGAGCACCTGGGCTCGGTGGCCAGTCGGAGGCAAGAGGCCGAAGCAAGACCGAGCTGACCTGCATTCTGTAAGCCACGCCACCGTCCGGGCCGCAAGGCAGGCCTATGCTCCAGGCAGATAGCCATGCCACATAGAGCGCGTCTCGCACTCGGTTTGGCGGTTGTCGGCGCCGTCCTGGTCGGCGCCGTGTACGTCGCCTACGCCGGCGCCTTCCGGCTGCCGCTTGGAGGGCGGGACAACGTGCCGCCGCCTGGCCAGCCTGACCCTTTGAGCCGCAGTGAGCTGAACTCCGTCCTGGGACCTGATGCGATCCCGGCAATAGACAACCCGTCATTCCTGCCAGCGGCCCGCGCCAGCTCCTTCCCTGCCAGTATGCCCATCATCGGTGTGGCCCTCAACGGCGAGGCGCACGCATACCCGATCCCGCTTCTGAGCAGTCACGAGATCGTCAACGACCGGCTGGGAGGGACAGACATCGCCGTCACCTGGTGACCACTGTGCTACACGGGCATCGTGTATGCCCGCCAGGTGGACGGGAGGTCTCTCCACTTCGGTGTGTCGGGCAAGCTGATCAGGAACTCATTGATCATGTTCGACAGGGAGACCAACACGCTCTGGAGCCATCTCACGGGTGAGGCGATCGAGGGGCCGTTGAAGGGCCGCACGCTCGAGATCATCATCTCCGACCGTTCGACGTGGGGTGTCTGGCGCCAGCGCTATCCGTCAGCACAGATCATGCGCACCGACACGACGGACGACCCTTACCTCTCCTACTACTCCGCGCCGGACACCGGGATCTCCTCGACCCGTCACCAGGACGGCCGGCTGGGCCCCAAGGAGCGGGTCGTCGGCGTCCGCCTGGCCGGCGGAGTCAAGGCCTACGCCTTCAACGCGCTCCAGCGTGAACGGGTTGTCAACGACGAGGTCGGCGGCACGCCAGTCGTCCTGATCTTCGACGGCAGGTCCGAGTCGGGCGCGGTCTATCGGCGCGAGCTGAACGGCACGCTGCTGACCTTCCAACCGACTGGCACAGCCCTCCAGATGCGAGACCGCGACAACGGCTCGACCTGGGACGGGATTACAGGCCGAGCGTTGGACGGCCCCCTGGTGGGAGCCTCCCTGGATCCGGTCCCGATCACCTACAGCTTCTGGTTCGGCTGGGCCGACTTCTATCCCCAGACGAGCCTCTACAAGTGAGACCGCGGTCGGGGTCATGACCGAGGAGACGGCAGGCGCCGACGCTCACCGGACGAGCATCCGCTGAAGCCGGACCGTTGCTCGTACCACGACCTGCACCGCACAACCCGAACTCAGGGCGCATGCCCCGTATGTGACGGATCCTACCGACGCCCACAGCCGGCCACGCTATGGTCTGAGATCGCCGATGGTCCTGGAGATCGTCGTTACCCCCGACTGCTTCGGCTGCGAAGAAGCGTCGCGGCTCGCGGCGCTGCTGCGCCGCGAGTTTCCAGCCCTGGAGGTGGAGCTTCACATCCTCGGGCCGGGCGTCTCGGTCCCGCCGGGCGTGGTCGCCACCCCCACGTACCTGCTTGACGGCCAGCCCATCTTCCTTGGTAACCCGCGGCAGGCAGCGCTGGTGACCGAGGTCGGGCGACGTCTACATGCAAGGCCCTGACCTGACGGGGGGAGAGCCCCCCACCATGTCAGCCGGCGCCGGCGGCCCGTAGACCCGCAGTCAGGGTGCCGGCGGTGAGAGGGCCGATCACCAGGTTCCGCAGCACGTGGTCTTTGTCGAGAAAGAACGTCGTCGGCGGCCCCAACAGGCCGTAGGCGCGGGCCACGTGTCCGTCGTCATCGTAGGCAAGCAGGCGGAAGTCGCCCTGAACGCCCAGGCCACTGAGGAAACCTGGGACTGCCGAGCGGTTGTCGTCGCAGCAGTCGACCCCGAGGAGGCTGAACCGGCCCTGGCTCGAGCGGGCGCGCTCCGCAATCAGAGGCATCTCGCCGCGGCAGTCGACGCACCACGTCGCGAAGAAGTTGATCACAACTGGGCCCTTGATCCGGTCGAGCTCAGCGAAGCCCGGAGCGGGAAGGCCTACGGCCGCTCGGGGAGCCGGAGCGGGCCGTGCGCCGACGAGGCTCAAGGTGCTGGCCATCTTTTCGAAGTCGTCGCGGGAGTGGTCCACCGCGTCGGGCGGCCCTGCCAGAGCGACGGTCCACGCCCGACCTGACTCCACCATCACGTAAGCCTCGATGCCTGTCACCGCTCCCTGGCTACTGAAGCGTCCGGACACCCGCCTGGCGCTGCGCCCTGCCAGGGTCGCGGCCGTGACTCTGGAGCCACCCACGCCGCTGCCGCCTGTGAGATCGAACAGGACTGCGCCAGTGGCAGCGTCGAGGTCGGTCGACACGGACCTCTCGAAGTGGACCAGCATCGCAAGCCCAGCGGGCCCGGCGAAGCTGGCCCCGCTCCCCGGATCGCTGCTTGACTCCTTCCAGCCCGGCGCCAGCGCGATCGCGAAGCCGAGCTTCGTCCCGTCATAGCGCGTGAAGCCCGCGGGCAGCGGCGCAGCTGCCGGTGACGAAGGACGGCTCGAGGACGGCGGCCCGCCGCAGGTCGACACCATCAGGCCGGCAGCCACAAGACCGGCGATCGCCTGAGAACGCCCGGACCTCAGGTTGGGCACCCCGCCATGGAACCGTAGTGTCGTGGGCCGGAGCGCGTGCCGCAACTTTCTGGGCGCTACGTCCGCGCACCCAACCGAAGCAGATCGCCCAGCGCCAGCCAGTAGTATGTGACGTAGGCGCCGGTCGCAAGCAGCAGGAGGCCGCTCGCGGGCTCCAGATAGGGGACGAGACCACGGATGGCACCAAACACCGTTTGCTTCAGGACCGCCGCACCGAGCGTCAGAAGCGAGAGGACGAACCCCATCCCGAGCGCATAGAGCAGAAACTGACGCACGGCAGCCACCCAGCCGCCCGCCACGACACCGCTCCCCACGACTGCGAGGAAGATCGGCAGCGTGCAGCCAAGCGAGCAGGAGCCGTAGGCCAGACCGTAGGCGACGTAGCCGCGAACGCCGCGGCGCCCAGCCGTGGAGCCGACAGCGGCGCCGAGGCGCTGCAAGGTGGCGAGATACAGGTGCCCTCCTCCGAGCATCGCGGCACCCGAGAGCACCAGCAGGACGCCGATCCCGAGCCCCACCCAGGGGAAGGCAGCAGCCAGCGCGGCCGTCGTCGCGCCCAGCGCCAGCCCTACAACACCGAACAGCACAACGAAGCTGAGCGTGACGCTGATACTGATCACCAGCGCACGTCCCAGCCGGCCAGCAACGCTGCCGCCCCCTTCTTCCGACCCCAGGTAGAGTCCCAGGTAGGTCGGCAGGAGCACGAACCCGCATGGGTTGGCAGCGGAGACCATTCCCGCCCCGAACGCGTAACCGAGGGGGATCCCGGCGGCCAGGCCCGACAGCAGGTTGGTGGAGGCCGCTGAGAAGGCCTCCAGCCCGTTGAGGTCGCCTGTGCCGCGTCGCGCCGCCAGCGCCGCAGCAAGCGCAATCGAGAGCGCTAGCAGCGCGCTGCCGGCCCCCAACGCCGGCCGCCGCCAGCCGGGATGGCCCCCGTGCACGACATGGAGCTGCCCCAAGGTCTTGCGCTACCGCGACGTCAGCTTGGCCAGCTGCGTCCGGAGCTGGCTCTCGGTCATGATGCCGCTGGCCTTGAACACCTGCTGGCCGCTTGCGTCGAAGATGACGGTGGTCGGCATGGACTGCACCTGGTAGGTCGTGAGCGGACTGGGATCGACCGCGTAGCCGGCCGCATACCGGATATGCAGCTCGCGCAGCAGATTCTGAGCGTCCTGATGGCTGCCGAGCTGAACGTAAGGACCGACGTCGAGCCCCACGAAGATCGCCTTGCCCTGAAACTCGTCGGCCACGCGCTGAAAGCCGGGCATCTCGGCGCGGCAGGGCGGGCACTGGCCGGCGAAGAAATTAAGCACCACTGGCTTGCCCTGGCTGGTCACGCGAGAGAACTGAGTGTCGTGGCCGCCGAGCTGGTCGTCGCCCTGGTAGGCCACGATTTTGAACTCGCCGCCTCCCAGGGGGGCCTGCTGGCTCTCAGGTGCCGAGCTAGGGCCCCCCGACCGAAGCAGCAGGACCAGACCGACCGCCACGCCTGCGAGGGCGAGGCCGGCAAGCCCGACCAGGAACGGGCTCCAGGGGCGCCGCCGCCCGCGGCCACGACGCTTCGCAGGCGCCGCTTTGGTGGCATCTGGCTTTATGGGACGAGGTCCTCGACTGCCGCTGGCTGCCAGTGTGTTCTCTCCTCATCGGCGGTCGGGGGCCGCCCGGGGGCAGTCTGAGCATTTCATGGGTGCTTGTCGGTGGCGGAGGTTACGTTGCGAGCCTCGATCGGCTCTGTGTGGCGGCCGCTACTGTCGGGCCGTGGTTCGAGGTTCAGGCTTCGCAGGAAGGGATCGCGCCGTGACCGACGCGCGGGAAGCTGACCAGGGCCGGTCGAATCGTCACCGGTGGGCGCATCGGCGCCCGATTGACCGGGACTCGATCAAGGGCGCGCTGTGCGGCGTTGCCGGAGCGCTGCTCCTGGCCAGTGCCTGCGGCCCCGGAGGTCCAGCGCCACCCTCGGCCAAGGTGCCGGCGAAGCCGTCGGCCACGCCCCAGACGGAGCAGTTCAGCCGAGCCGGCTGGAAGACGAATTTCGACCGCCACAGCGTCCCGCTGACCGAGATCGAGAGCGGCGGGCCGCCCAAGGACGGCATCCCGGCGCTCGACCACCCCAGGTTCGTCGGCGTTGCGGAGGCCGATGGCTGGCTCAAGCCAGTCGAACCGGTGATCGCGCTGACACTCGGCAGCCAGAGCCGCGCCTATCCGTTGCAGATCCTTGTCTGGCATGAGATCGTCAACGACACGCTCGGAGACGTTCCGGTCACGATCACCTTCTGCCCGCTCTGCTACACGGCCATCGCCTTCGACCGACGCGCCGCCGAACGCATCCTCGACTTCGGAACGACCGGGAAACTGCGCCGCTCCGACCTGGTGATGTACGACCGGCAGACGGAGTCCTGGTGGCAGCAAGCCGTCGGCCAGGCCGTCGTGGGCGACCTGACGGGGACCCAGCTGACCATCCTGCCGGCAAGCATCGTCAGCTGGGACGCGTTCCGTACGGCGCACTCCGAGGGTCTGGTGCTGTCGAGGGACACCGGCTTCAACCGCTCCTACGGCACCAACCCCTACGCCGGCTACGATCAGCCGAACACCCGTCCGTTCCTGTTTGACGGGAGCCTGGACGGCCGCCTGGCACCCAAGGAGCACGTCGTGACGGTCAGCCTGGCGGGCGATAACGTCGCTTACCCATACACCCTGCTCAAGCAGCAGCGTGTCGTCCACGACACCGTCGGTGGTACACCGATCGTGGTCTTCTACCGGCCCGGGACCAGCTCCGCGCTGGACTCCGGCAGCCTCGCCGATGGGTTCGACCTCGGTGCGAGCGGCGTCTTCTCGCCCCGGCTGGACGGCCGGCAGCT
>DATFWQ010000121.1:0-5898 GCA_035259145.1 Candidatus Dormiibacterota bacterium
GAGCCCGATCAACCCTCCGTCAGGCTGCCGATTCCACACGCGCTGTCCGATCGCGCAGTTCCCGATCTGTTCTGAGGTGGAGCCCAGGTTCGAGCCCAAGGCGGACGGCCACTGGGCGGCGTGTCACTTCGCAGAGCAGACGCGCCGCATCACGTCCGAGACCGTTCAGGCCCAGACGGCCAGCTGAAGGGCCTCGCTCCTCAACCTGCCGGGCCGGGTCGAACCGACGCGGCAGTCCGGCTCGAGACCTAACTCTGCGAGCTGACCCGTGCCGGTCTGGCGCCTCTCTTGTTGGGGGCCGGGGGCACCGGCTGCGGTTCCTTCGTCTCCTCGAGGACTACATCTTGCTCGAACCGGTCGCGAGCCCGGCCGATCGCACTCGTCCCCAGCTCACGAGCCCGGCCGGTCAGCGCGATCACCTGCCGCTGGGCGTTTGTCTGGGCAAGCCAGGCCCCTGCCAGCATTCCCAGTACGATCCCGGCACAAAAGGTCGCGGCCATCGGCCAGGGATCGGGCTTCGGGCCGAGGGGGCCGACGAGGGCTTCGGCCAGCCGTTCACGAATTCGGTAGTCGTTCCCCAGGCGCATCACTACTCACCGCCTCTGTGTGTACACGCGGCTTACGTTTAACTCGAGGATCGTAACCCGCGTCCGCGGCCTGCGTCTCAACTTCCTGCCCGACCGACCTCACGAGCTCGGCGTCCAGGATGAGGTCATCCGTGTCCTGAAACATGATCGGGGTTGTCGCGGTTGTATGGGGGGTAGCGCATGGCGTGAGAGGATCTGATTTATGTGGTTGTTTGGACGTTTCAAGACGCAGCTGCCGGCGCCCGAGGAGGCGCTGCCAGGCCGCGACGATGCTATGCCCGTGGCTGACCGCCACACCGTGCTCGGCGGACGGCTCGCTCCACCCTATCCCGATGGCACCGAGATCGCCGAGTTCGCCCTGGGCTGCTTCTGGGGGGCCGAACGCAAGTTCTGGGAGACCCCTGGAGTCGTCTCTACCGCCGTCGGCTATGCAGGTGGCTACACCCCGAACCCGACGTACGAGGAGGTCTGCTCTGGCCGCACCGGTCAGGCGGAGGCGGTGCGGGTCGTCTACGACCCGGCACGGGTGAGCTATCGCGACCTGCTGAAGGTCTTCTGGGAGAGCCACGACCCGACCCAGGGGATGCGGCAGGGCAATGACGTGGGCACCCAGTACCGCTCGGCCATCTTCACGCACTCCGAAGCTCAGCAGAAGGCCGCCGAGGCGTCACGTGACGACTACCAGCGAGTGCTGAGCCTTGCGGGTTACGGCCCCATCACGACCGAGGTTGTTCCGGCCGGCGAGTTCTACTTCGCCGAGGACTACCACCAGCAGTATCTGCAGAAGAACCCCTGGGGCTACTGCGGCATCGGAGGTACGGGCGTCGCCTGCCCGGTCGGCGTGGCGAAAGCAGAAGGCTGACGCCGCCTGGCGTGGGCCCGGGCGCTGCCTCAGGCGCCCTCGCGGAGGCGGAAGCGCTGCAGCTTCCCGGTCGCGGTTCGCGGCAGCGAGTCCACGAACTCGATCGAGCGCGGGTACTTGTAGGGTGCGATCTCCTGCTTGACGAACTCCTGCAACCCCGCCGCGGTCTCAGGCGACTGCGGAACGCCGGGGTGCAGGACGACGAATGCCTTTACGACCATCCCTCGCTCTGGGTCAGGCGCGCCCACGACTGCCGTCTCGGCGACCGCAGGGTGCCGCAGCAGCGCGTTCTCGACCTCAGGGCCCGAGATGTTGTAGCCGGCCGAGATGATCATGTCGTCAGCTCGGGCCTGGTAATGGAAATACCCGTCGTCGTCGCACACGTAAACGTCGCCGGTGACGTTCCAGCCGTCTCGCACGTACTGGCCCTGGCGCTCACCGTAGAGATAGCGGCACCCCGTCGGTCCCTTCACGGCCAGCAGCCCCAGCTCGCCCGGCGGGACGCGCCGGCCCGCCTCGTCCTGAATCTCGGCTACGTAACCGGGGATCGCCCGGCCGGTGGCGCCTGGTCGGATGTCCTCGTCGGCCGACGCGATGAAGATGTGCAGCAGCTCGGTCGAACCGATGCCGTCGATGATGCGCAGCCCCGTCGCTTCATGGAAGGCGGTCCACGTCGCAGCGGGCAGGGTCTCGCCCGCCGAAACGCACCGGCGAAGAGAGCGCAGGTCTGCATCCCGCACACCTCCCAGCATCGCCCGGTAGGCCGTTGGAGCCGTAAACAGGACGCTCACACGATGGCGGCCGGTCACCTCAAGCAGCTGGTCCGGCCCCGCCTGCTCGAGCAGCAGCGTGGCCGCTCCGGCGTGCAACGGGAAGACGAGTAAGCCCCCCAGGCCGAAGGTGAAGGCCAGCGGCGGGCTGCCGGTGAACAGGTCATCGGGGGTCGGGCGCAGGACGTGCCGAGAGAACGTCTCCGCAATCGAGAGTACGTCACGGTGGAAGTGCATCGTCGCCTTGGGTCGACCGGTGGTGCCCGAGGTGAACGCGAACATGCACACGTCATCCGATGACGTGGCGACGACATCGAACGCAGCCGGCCTGGCCGCGGCCAGGCGGGTCAGGTCGTGCGGACCACCACCGCCGTAGAGAAGCGCCTTCAGCCCGGGGATGGACGCCGCCTCCAGGTCGGCGGCGAAGCGGGCGTCACACAGTCCGAACTGAGCTCGTGACATCTCCCCGATCGTGCTGAGCTCCCCGCTACGAAGCAGCGGCATGGTCGCGACGGCCACGCCTCCGGCCTTGATCACCCCAAACCAGCAAGCGACCAGCCAGGGGTTGTTCGGGCCCCGCAGCAGGACCCGGTTGCCGGGAACCAGCCCCAGGTCTCTGACCAGGAGGTTCGCTACCTGGTTCGACCGCGACACCAGGTCCGCGTACGTCCAGGTCTCGGTAGGTGTCACCAGGCAGCGGCGGTCTCCTCCCAGCCGGTGCGCGACGCGGTCCAGGAGGACTTCGGCACAGTTGAGGATCGGTGGATGCCGGAGCTCCGGCAGCGAGAAGATCAGCTCGGGCCAGGTGTCGGGCTCGGGGAGGTTGTCCCGGGCGAAGGTGTCGACGTGAGCCGACGTCATCAGCACAGCTGGCAGTTTAAGTCCGGCATGTCCGGTCTGCGGTCACAAGGTGACCCCGGGCGGTGCTTGCCCGATAAGCATGCGTCCGATCGCCCTTCTGGGTGGAGCAGCCGGGCTGGTCGTGGTGCCAATCGCGGTAGGCCTTGGCTTCCTCGAGCGGTTACGACCTCAAAAATTGAGCCTGTAGACCCGCCATTACGAGGCGGCTCTTGCTACCCCGTCAGCGGCGGCCTGGCTCCCCGCTCACACGCCGCCGCGCGCACGAGCAGTAGCGTGCGCTCGCGCCCATTTCGCGTGAGCGACGCCGCGCGCTCGAACTCCTGACGCGCCTCGTCTAGCCGGCCTAGCTTTGCAAGGAGGTCGCCGCGCACGCTCGGCAAGAGGTAGTAGCCCTTCAGCGACGGCTCCGCGGTCAGCGTATCGACGAGCTCGAGACCCGTTGCGGGACCAAACGCCATCGCAAGCGCGACGGCACGATTCAGCTCGACCACAGGGGATGGCGCGAGTTGGGCAAGCGCGTCGTAGAGCGCAGCGATGCGCACCCAGTCCGTCTCTTCAGGGGTGCGGGCCCGTGCGTGGCAGGCTGCGATCGCGGCCTGCAACGCGTAAGGACCGAGCGCCCCGCCAAGCCGTTTGGCCCGCTCGAGCGCCGCCAGACCGCGGCGGATGAGAACGTGATCCCAACGGGCGCGATCCTGGTCGAGCAGCAGAATGGGCTCTCCTGACGGGCCGACCCGCGCTCGCATGCGCGACGCCTGGATCTCCATCAGACCGGCCAGGCCATGGACCTCCGGCTCGTTTGGAACGAGCTCGGCCATGATGCGGCCGAGACGCAGCGCCTCCTCGCAGAGTGCGGGGCGCATCCATTCGTCACCGGCGGTCGCCGAGTAACCCTCGTTGAACACCAGGTAGATGACCTCCAGCACCGATGACAGACGGGCGGCGAGCTCGGCTCCCCGCGGGACCTCGAAGGGCACGCGTGCTTCGGCAAGTGTCCGCTTGGCGCGGACGATTCGCTGAGCAACGGTCGCCTCCGGGACGAGAAATGCGTACGCAATCTCCTGCGTCGTCAGACCTCCCAGAAGGCGGAGTGTGAGAGCGACGCGCGCATCGGTCGAGAGAACCGGATGGCAGGCTGTAAACACGAGGCGGAGGAGGTCGTCGCCTATCTCATCATCGAGGGCCGCCTCGAAATCCGGGGCGGCCCCCTCCTCTGCGGCTTCGAACTCGTGGCCGAGCTCCTCCAGCTTGCGCCCGAGCCGCTCCCGCCTGCGGAGCAAATCGATCGCACGATGCTTCGCGGTGCTCATCAACCAGGCCCCGGGGTTGCGCGGGACGCCCGATTCCGGCCACTGCTCCAGCGCCGCGACGAGAGCGTCCTGCGCCAGATCCTCGGCGAGACCGACGTCACGCACGATGCGTGCGAGACCCGCGATCAGCCTCGCCGACTCGATCCTCCACACAGCGTCGATCGCGCGATGCGTGTCGGAAGCCGCCATTCCGACCATCAGACCAGCCTCATCCCGGCCACTGCAAGACCAGTGGCGCCGCCATTACGGCTTCGCGGCCTTCCTCTGCACCTCCTCCAGCATTGCCCGCTCGCGCTCGGCCTCCTCTGGAGGGAGGACCTCCGGCGGAAACTCCGAGTCCTCGAACACCTGGCGAATCTCGATCTCGCCATCCTCGAAGGGGACTCGCGAGGCCCATTCGATTGCCTCTTCCTTCGACTTCACCTGGATCAGCCAGTAGCCCGCGATCAGTTCCTTGGTCTCGGTGAAGGGCCCGTCGGTCACTGTGCGCCTTTGTCCCGAGAAGGAGACCCGGGCGCCTTTCGAACTGTCGTGGAGTCCCTCGCCCGCGAGCATCACGCCGGCCTTTATCAGCTCCTCGTTGTACTTCCCCATCGCGGCAACGGCCTCCCTGCTGGGGAGAACACCCGCCTCGGAGTCGGGGCTGGCCTTGACCAGCATCATGAATCGCATTCGTCAAACCTCCTTGGGTTTCCGATTCGGTCGGCCTGGCTTTGGTCTCGACCGGCTGACCTCTGCTTTTAGTAAGGCGTCGAACGAGGGGCCGCAAGATCGACACAGCTCTCGGCGGCGTCTACACTCCACGGCCGTGCCGGCCAAGCAGTATCGACGTGATCCCAGAGTCGTCAATGCAGTGGTCAGCGCGCTGATTCGGCTTGGGCTCTTGCCGCACACGTATCTGCTCGAGGTCAGGGGCGCTCACAGTGGAAAGCTCAGGATGCTCCCGGTAACGCTTGTCGAGAACGGCGCGAAGTGGCTGGTCGCGCCTTACGGTGAGCGACCCTGGGTCCGCAACGTCAGGGCCAGCGGGCGTGGCCGGCTGATTCGCCGGGGCCGGGCGGCCACGGTTCGCTTCGAAGAGGCGGGCCCAGAGGAGGCCGCGCCGGTGCTGCAGCGATACTGGCGCCAGGTGCCGGGCACCCGGCCTTACTTCGACGTCGGCGCCGCGCCCGGGATCGAGGACTTCCGGCGAGTGGCCGCGGCCCATCCGGTCTTCCGCGTGGCCGAGTGACCCGCTGGGGACCGCCCCGAACCCAGGCTGCCGAAGCTTTTGGCGACCGAGGTCGCCTCAGCCTGCGAGCTGACTGCGAGCGCTGCTTCGGACTGTGCTGCGTCGCCCCCGCTTTCTCAGCCTCGGCAGACTTCGCGATCGACAAGGACGCCGGGCAGCCCTGTCCCAACCTGCGATCAGACTTCCGCTGCGGCATTCACAAGACCCTGAGGCAGCAGGGCTTTCCGGGTTGCGCCGCCTACGACTGCTTCGGCGCTGGGCAAAAGGTCGCTCAGGT
>DATFWQ010000122.1:0-7290 GCA_035259145.1 Candidatus Dormiibacterota bacterium
GTGAGCCGCTCGCTCACCGCCGAGCTGGACCTCGAGGACATGATCCACCGCATCCTGGAGGGCGCCATCCGCGTCATCCCCGCAGCGGAGGCGGGAATCCTGTTCCTCTACGATCATGAGCGCCGGCGCCTGGTCGCCAACCACGCCATCGGCTTCGGGCCCAGGGTCTACGACCTCGTGCTCCGGCCGGGCGAGGGCCTGTCGGGCCAGGCCTTCAGCAGCAGGCGCGCCCGGATGTACCCGCACCGGGCTGCCGTGATCGCGGCCATGGGACGGGCCGATCCCTCGAACCTCGACATCTTCACCGAGGCCAGCGGTGGCACCGACTACCCACAAAGCGCCATGAGCGCCCCACTCGTCTACAAGGGAGAAGCCCTGGGCGCCATGGTGGTCGAGAATCTTTTTAAGGCCGAGGTCTTCCAGCCCTTCGACGTACGTCTGCTCGATGCCCTGGCTCAGGCGGCGGCCGTCGCCATCGTAAACGCGCGTCTTTACGCTGCCGAGCATGAGTCCAGGGTCCGTCTGGAAGCGCTGAACGCCGAGATTCGATCGCAGCGGGACGAGCTGGAGCGGCGCCTGCAGGTTCAGGACTCCCTCGCGGCGGTCGTGCGCGACGACCTTCCTCTTTCCGCGCTGGCCACGCGCCTCGCGCGGATCGTGCAGGGATCGGTGGTCATCTCCGACTCGTTGTATCGGATCTGTGCCTGCGACGTGGCCATCACGGCTGAAACCCTGCGCGATCTCAGGGCCGCCGACTGGGCGAACCTCCACCAGGGCCTTTCCCAGGCGGCCCGTACCAGAGCGCAGCAGCTCGTTCAGCCGACCTCGGGCGGCAGCGTGCTCGTCTGTCCGGTCTCAGCCGGTCCTGAGATACTGGGATTCGTCCTGGCTGACACGCGCGGGCGCCGGCCGGACTCCGTCGACCAGGCGGCAGCGGACTCGGCGGCGCTTATCGCCGCAGCGCAGTTCCTCCGGGAGCGCGCATTGCAGGAGGGAGAGATCCACCGCCGCGGATATCTGCTCGACCAGCTGCTGAGCGGTGAAGCGACGGGCGTGGGCGCAGAGCTGAACCAGCTGCAGCCGCCCTTCCGGCTCGTCGTCGGTACGGTGCGAGCCCAGAGCGACGGACAGCCGGAAGCCGCCGCGCGGGTACTGAGGACCTTTCTCGCCATCACGCAGGAGGCGATCGAGCGGGAGAAGCGGCCCGCGGTGCTGACCATGAGGGATGGCAATGTGGTGGCGATAGAGTCCACAGCCGGATCCCAGGAAAAGGGCGGGGACCGGACGTGGCGTGCGCTCGAGGAGGCCGCCGGCCGGCTCGTCAGGCTGGCACCCGAGTGGCGGGCGGTCTACGCGCTGGAGGACGACCTCACCGAACTGGCCCAGCTGGCTGCCGCCTACCAGGAGGCGATGCTGGCAATCGAGATACGCCATCGCTTGGGAAAGCACGACGAGGTGTTCAGGGTCCGCAGCCTGGGGGCGTACCGGCTGATCGTGCGTGCCGCCTCGGGTGCGGAAGCGGTCGAGCTCTGCAAGCGAACACTGGGACCGGTCCTGGAGAACGACCGGAAGCATGGGTTCGCCCTGCTTAACACCTTCCGTGCCTACCTGGACTGTGGAGCCTCGCCCAAGGCGACCGCGGCGTCACTCGGCGTCCATCCGCACACCGTCGAGTATCGATTGGGGCGTCTACAGGAGCTCGCCAGCCTGGACCTCCGCCGCAATGAGGACCGGCTGACGCTCGAGCTGGCTCTCCGGGTCCTGGACGTGGCTGACCTGGCGACCGTTGGTCCATCACCCAACATTGGCGTCTAAACACTGGGTCGGAGGCCATAGACGGCCGCAAGACCTGATGTTGTCATAGCAGCGCGCGTCGAACACGCGCACCCTCTAGCAAGAAAGGAGGTTCGTTATGGCCGTTGGAGCTGCCGGGGCCGAGGCAGCCCTCACAGTCGAGGAACGCCTGGCCCGAGGTCCGTTTTTCAGGGGCGACACGAGGACTCTTGTCGGCTCGCTGCTGCTCGCCGTGGCCTTCTCCGCCAACATGCAGATCACCGAACGTATCGACCAGATCTGGACTGGAGGTCTCGGCGTGCCGCTCGGACACACCTTTGCCGAGGTGTGGTGGCCGACGGCCGCGATTTACTTCGGCGGTACCGGTGCCTTGATCGTCGCCAATTTCAACCCCATCATCGCGGTCTTGAGCGCCACGCACCCACTGGCCTGGTCGTTCTTCTTTCTGAACATGACCTGTCTTTTGATCGAGGCCTTCCTCTTCCGGGCCTGGTTCCAGAGGAATGTCGACATCAACATCGTGATGTTCTGCCTGTACGTCTCGATAGCCGACCTGGCGACGAGCATCGTCCAGCTGGTGGGTTTGAACGTCCTTGTGCTCAAGCTTTCGTTCAACGTGAGCCTGGGCCTCTTCGTGTGGCAGTGGCTCATGGCCACCTTCATCGGTGGGCCAATGGGATTCGCGTTCTATCGGGCGGTCAGGCGTTCCGGGGTCTTTGGTCGATAGCCGGACCGGATGAGAGGTAAGAGGAACTGCAAATGAACAAGGAGTACATCTGGGCTGCGGTCAGCGCCGTCATCGTGGGCGTCGTCGGTGTGGTGCTGCTCTACCTGGGGGGTGTGGCCGGCGTGATGCCCAAGGCCTTCGGGTTGTTCGACATGAGCAACAATGCCGTCCGGGCCGTCGTCCTTGTGATCCTGCTCGTCATCGCAGCGCTGCTTTTCGTCGCCTACCGCAACACCGCCAAGGGAACGGGGGAGTCGACTCCCGAAGCGGGCTTGGCGGGGACCCCGAGGGATAAGGCCGGCAGCTAGCGGCCGATCAGAATCCGGATTGGAAGCCATCACGCTGGAGAGCGTCGGTTTCGCCTTCCCTGGCGAGCGACCGCTGCTCCATGACGTCAACCTCCGAGTGTCGGAGGGAGAGGTCGTCGCGGTGGTCGGACCGACGGGCTCCGGTAAGTCAACACTGCTGCACATCTGCGCCGGGGTGATACCGCACTTCATCTCGGGTGACCTGACAGGCCAGGTCGGAGTGCTCGGCCTGGAAACGCGTCAGTCGTCACTGGCCAGGATTGCAGCGCAGATCGGGACGGTGACGCAGGATCCCGAGAACCAGCTGTTCAACCTGATCGTCGCCGACGAGGTGGCCTGGGGGATGGAAAACCGGGGCTGGGAGCGGGAGGAGACGAAGCGAGGCCTGGCACGAGCGCTGGACTTCTTCCGCATCGGCCACCTCCGCGATCGCATCACGTATGACCTCAGCGGGGGCGAGAAGCAGCGGGTAGTCCTCTCCGCCAACCATGCCCCGGAACCCAGGCTGTTCATCCTCGACGACCCGACGTCACAGCTGGACCCGATCGGCGCCGAAGAGGTGCTGGCCGGGATCAGGGCGCTCGCTGAAAGCGGCCGGACGATACTCGTGGTCGAGAGCAAGCTGGAGGAGATCTGGTCGCTGGTGGACCGAGTTGTGCTCCTGAACCACGGGACGATCCAGCTTGACTCTGCTCGGGACGACCTGCACCGCCACCTGGAGCGGTTCACCGAGGCGCAGGTACCCCTGCCTCAGCTCGTCGAGCTCGGCGCTCGACTGCGCGGTCGCGGCGTGATGATAGAGGCGCTGCCGCCGGACCCAGACGGAGCAGCGGCCGTTTTGAAGCCCGTGCGCGCGATCGCACAGACCGAGGATGAGGCCAAACCCGTCGCGGCTCACAGCGAGGCTGCTCGCGTGGAGGTCGCCGGCGTCAGCTACACGTATCCGCCCCCGCGCCGGACGGAGGCCCTCAAGCAGGTTGAGCTCAGCTTCCCGGCCCGCTCGGTCGTGGCCGTCGTCGGCCAGAATGGGAGCGGCAAGACCACGCTGGCTCGCTGCTTGAGCGGCCATCTGAAGCCGGCGGCCGGCGTGGTCAAGGTCGACGGCCGCGACGTGCACCGGATGTCGGTGCGGGAGCGTGCCGCGACCGTCGGCTACGTCTTTCAGAATCCCGACCACCAGATATTCAAGGACCCGCTGCTCGAGGATGTGCTGTTCGGGCCGATGAACCTGGGGGCCAACCGCGACGATGCGCTCGCCGCTGCTGAGAGGGTTCTACGCGCGCTCGACCTCTGGGACGTGCGCGATCTACACCCGTTTCGCCTCTCAAAGGGCGGGCGGCAGCGCCTCGCCATAGCCGCGATCGCGGTCATGAGGCCGCCGGTGTTGATCATCGACGAACCGACCACCGGTCAGGACCTACAGGAATCGCACGCGATCATGTCTCTGCTCGCCGACCTGGCGCGCGAGGCCGGCCAGACGGTCCTCGTCATCACTCATGCGATGCATCTCGTGGCGGCCCACTGCGACCTGATGACTGTCCTGTGCGAGGGGGAGGTGATCGCGCTCGGCCCACCGGAGCAGGTCTTTCGCGAGGAGCAGCTGCTTCGCCGGACGTTCGTGAAGCCGCCTCCGGTAACCGCGCTTGGGAACAGGCTCGGCATGGAGCCCCGTCCTCTCTCAATCGATGAGGCCGTGGGCCGGTTTCCAGCAGGTGCCCTGGGTGTGGTGGCGAAGTGAGACCGCTCTACCAGTTCAGCGGTCAGGACTCCTTTCTTCACCGGCTCGATCCCCGGACCAAGCTCATATTCGTCATCTCCTACCTGCTGATCAGCTTCCTGGTGCCGCAGCCCTGGCTGCTGTTCTTCCTGCTGATCGCGGCCATCTGGGGCCTGGCGGGGATCTCTCCTGCTGAGTACTACCCCTTCCTTCTTCTGATGCTGCCGATCATGGTGGCGATCACGCTGGTGCACACGTTCCTGATCGAAGGCGCTCCATATTTCTGGTCCGCACACCTGGGCAGCGTGCTCATCGGAGTTTCCATCCCAGGCCTTTATACGGGCCTGGGCCTGGGCTTTCGTCTCGGGACGATGGGTCTGGCCTTCACCCTCTTCGCCATGACGACCGAGCCGTTTCAGTGGGGCATGTCCATGTACCGCTGGGGGCTGCCTTACAAGATCGCCTTCCTGTTTGCGTTCGCGATCCGTCTCTATCCGCTGATCCAGGAGGAGTTCATCGTCATCCAGCGGGCGCTGAAGGCCCGCGGGTCTAACGCACTTTCGTCCTTCAACCCGCTCAAGTTCTTTCCAGGCGTCGTGACCAGCGCCGTGCCGCTGGGCCTTGGCGCAATTCGACGCAGCCAGGACATAGCCATGGCCATGGAGCTGAGGGGGCTGAACCTGCCAGAGGAGACGGGCAAGCCCAGAGCGCTCTTTCGAGAGGTCCGGCTGCGGCCTGTCGACCTGACGATCATGACGGTCTGCGTCGCAGTGCTGGCCGGGCTGTTCCTCACCCGGCTGCTTACCCCGTGGCTCAGATAGGAGGATGGTGATGCGGATCCTTGTCATCAACCCGAACACGACGCAAGCGATGACAGACGACATCGGCCGGATGGCCCACGCCGCAGCGGGGCCGGACACGGAGATCGAGTGTGTGCAGCCGGAAGCGGGACCGCGCTCGATCGAGGGCTCCGCCGACGAGGTCCTGGCCGGCTACCACACGCTCGACCTGGTTGCGGGCACGCGGGGGCGCTACGACGCCTACGTGATCGCATGCTTCGGGGACCCTGCCCTGGCGGCGTGCAGGGAGGTGTCGCAGGTGCCTGTGATCGGCATCGCGGAAGCGGCATTCCACATGGCCAGCCTGGTCGCCTTTAAGTGGTCGGTGGTGACGGTGCTCCCGCGGGTCAAGCCGCTTCTCGAGGACCTGGTGCTGCGAAACGGCATGGAGATGCGCTGTGCCTCCATCCGCTGCACCCCGCTGACCGTCCTCGAGATCGAAGAGGACATCGAACGCACCAAGCGGATGATGGTCGATGAGGCCCGGGCGGCGATCAAAGACGACGGTGCCGAGGCGATCCTCCTGGGCTGCGCCGGCCTGGGACCAATAGACAAGTGGATGCAGCAGCAGCTGGACGTGCCGGTGCTGGACGGCGTGGCCTGTGCCGTGAAGCTGGCGGAGGGCCTCCACCAGTACGGAGTGACCACATCCAAGGTCGCGGCCTACAAGGATCCGGAACCCAAGGAGCTGGTTGCATGCCCGGGCAGCATGGCGGCGATCTATGACCGCGCTGCGACGCCTGTCTAGCTGGAGGAGGGTCTGATGAAGCTTGCGGGCGTCGACGTCGGCGGCACTTTCACCGACGTCATCGTCGTCGATACGGATTCCAAGGCCGTCCAGATCCACAAGGTTCCCAGCACGCCTGACGATCTCTCCGAAGGCTTGATCGAGGGCCTGGGATCGGTCGACTCAGGCTCAGGCGAGCTGGACTTCCTCGTCCACGGGACCACCATCGCTACCAACTCACTGCTGCAGTACGATGGCGCAGCGGTCGGGATGATCACCACCAGGGGCTACCGCGACATCCTGCACATCGCGCGCCACCAGCGCCCCCTCCACTACTCGATTCACATGGAGGTTCCCTGGCAGGACAGGGCTCTCATCCGTCGCCGCTACCGGAAGGTGGTCACGGAGCGGCTCGGCTCGCAGGGCGAGGTGATAACGCCACTGGCCGAAGACGAGGTCGCCGACGCGGCGAAGGAGCTGAAGGAGGCCGGTGTCCAGTCGATAGTCATCGGCTTCATCAACAGCTACCGCAACCCCGAGCACGAGGAGCGAGCTCGCTCGATCGTGGAAGAGGTCTATCCAGCGGCTTTCGTCACCACCTCTGCCAGCCTCTTCCCGCAGTTCCGCGAGTACGAACGCTTCACCACGGGGGCCATCAACGGTTTCGTGGGCCTGAAGGTAAGGGGCTACCTCGACCACCTGATGGAGCGCATGCAGGAAACTGGCATGAAGGCTGAGCTGCGGTTGATGCGCTCCAACGGCGGCGTGGCCACGGGCGAGTTCGCCGCCCGCTACCCGGCGACGCTCCTGCTCAGCGGGCCGGCAGCCGGCGTGCTCGCCGGCGCGCACATAGGCAACGCCTGCGGCCGCACCAGCTTGATCACGTTCGACATGGGCGGGACCAGCGCGGATATCGGAATCGTGACGCCTCGCGGCATCGTGGAGGCGACCGCTCGCGACACGTTCATCGCCGGCTATCCGGTCCTGATCCCGATGATCGACGTTCACACAGTGGGCGCGGGCGGGGGCAGCGTCGCCTACCGGGATCCGGGCGGCGCTTTCAGGGTGGGCCCGCGCAGCGCGGGCGCCCGGCCCGGACCGGCGTGTTACGGCCTTGGCGGCAGCGAGCCCACGGTCACCGACGCCAATTTTGCGCTGGGCCGGCTGCGCGCCGACCA
>DATFWQ010000123.1:0-4518 GCA_035259145.1 Candidatus Dormiibacterota bacterium
GAGGTGAGCATCGCGGAGCAGGCCAAGCGCCTTGAGCAAATCACCCACGGTCCGCGCGTGAACCTCCTTGACCTGCCGGTCTGGCAGGATCGTGACCCGCATTCGACTCCATTATCCAGCCCGGGCAGAGCCCAGGTCGCGGTGTCTGTGGCGTCAGGGGCCCAGGGCTTGGGCGACCAGGAAGCCACCCTCCATGGCCACCACGAACAGCAGGCGCGCAGCCACGTGCCAGGGGACGTGGCGTTGCGACAAGACTGGTGAGCGCAGCCAGCAGTAGGCCGCCGACCAGACCGAGAATGACGGCCCAGGCCACTGTTGCCGCCGGGCGATCGGCCCGTTCATAGGCGTTGACCCCTGGCTGCACGTGCCACCTCCTCCAGCACGGAACCCTACGATTGCGCCGTGTCGAGGGTGACTCTTTCGGCGCGCGATTTTCACAACCTGACGAAGCACCGGCGCGGCCGGCGCCTCGGCGGCCGGATGGACCCGGCCAACCGGCCGCTGCCGTTCAAAGTCTATTCCGGGCTGGAGCTGCTTCCGTTTGACAGGATGTGGGACTCGCTCGACGAGCCGGCGACCGAGGCGCTTGCCGGCCGCGGTCCGGTGGGCCGCAGCCGGCCAGCACGCGCCGACGTCGAGCGAATCTGCCACTTTTCCAACGGGGTCCTTCGCTGGAGGGAGGTGCCCTGGCTGCCGGGTGGCCGCATGGCGTTCAGGGCGGCGCCCTGCACCGGAGCCCTCTATCACATCGAGCTCTACCTGGCCTGCGCCGCCCTGGAAGGGCTGCCGGCGGGCCTATATCACTTCTGTGCTCGGGATTCAGGCTTCCGCCGCCTACGGCCTGGTGACTGGCGAGCGCCGCTGGTCGAGGCTGCGGCCAACGAGCCCGCCGTCGCGGACGCTCCAGCCGTGCTCGTGGTAACCAGCACGTTCTGGCGCAATGCGTGGAAGTATGGATCCCGCGCCTACCGCCACACCTACTGGGACGGTGGCGTCGTCATCGCAAACGCCCTGGCCGCCACGCACGCACTGGACCTGCCCGCGACGGTCGTGATTGGCTTCGTGGACGCAGAGGTGAACAGGCTGATCGACGTCGATCCAGAGGCCGAGGTGGCCATCGCAATGATTGCCCTGGGCAGCGGAGGTCCGGCCCCACCCGCATTGCCCGCACCGAAGGGGCTGGGGTTGCCGACGGAGCCACTGTCGCCGTTTGAAGAGCCCTTCCCCGTCATCCCGGCTGCGCACGCCGGCACCTCGCTGGGCGATGCCGGGCAGGTGCTGGCCTGGCGCAGCACGGGCGACGCGACGTCTTTGGCTGGGTCAGTCCGCAGTTCGCGCGGGCACGGCGGTGGTCGCTCACTGGAGGGGGCAATAATCGGCCGGCGCTCGACGCGCAGATTCGCGATGACGCCTATTACGGAGGCACAGCTGATCGACCTCCTGGACTGTGCCCTGGCACCGGTGCGTTCTGATACGGGCATTGGCCCGGGTACCGTTCATCTCGCGGTGAACGGAATCGTGGGCCTGGATCCGGGGACCTACCGTGTGGATGGAGACCGGATCACGCTGATCCGCCGGTGGCCGGAAGCGGACATTCGAGCCTCGGCCATGCAGATGAGCCTGGGTCAGGAGCTGGCAGCTGACGCTGCTGCGAACGTGTGCTTTCTGGCCGACCTGGATTCGGTCCTGGGCCGGATGGGCGACAGGGGCTGGCGGGCAGCGCACATGGGTGCGGCGATCGCGGCCGGCAGGCTCGAGGTCGCCGCCCAGGCCCTCGGCCTGGGTGCTACCGGGCTGACATTCTTCGACGACGAGGTCACCGAGCTGTTCGACCTCGAGGGGACGAGCACGGCCGTCACCTATCTGGCGGCGGTAGGCGCGCCTGCCCTGCGCCTGGCCAGGATCTGATTCATCCGGGAAATCCTGAAACCTCAGTCGAACTCTGGTCAGCGCACAATTGATCTGTGGAGACAGACGTCCCCCGGCCGCTACGGGTGGCGCTGGCGCAGATGAACACCACCGTCGGCGACCTCCCCGGCAACGCCGCTCGAATGATCGAGTGGATGGACCGGGCTGCCTCGCAGGCCTGCGACATCATCGTCTTCCCCGAGCTGGCTGTCACCGGGTACCCGCCCGAAGACCTGCTGCTCAAGCCTTCGTTCATCCACGACAACCTGCGGTATCGCGATAGGGTGGTGGCGGCCAGCCGCGGAATCGCCGTGGTCGGCGGCTTCGTCGACCTCGGTCTGGACATCTACAACGCGGCCTTCTTCGCCTATGACGGCGAGCTCCGCGGCGTCTACCACAAGGTCTACCTGCCGAACTACGGGGTCTTCGACGAGGAGCGCTATTTCCAGCGCGGCAGGAGCTGCCCGATCTTCGAGCTGGCAGGCGTGCGAATCGGCGTTTCCATCTGCGAGGATGCCTGGTACCCCACCGGCCCCATCTCGGTGCAGGCGTCTCAGGGCGCCGAGCTGCTGATCAACATCAACGGCTCTCCATACCACCGTGGCAAGCGGGCCGCGCGAGAGATCATGATCGCCACCCGTGCCATGGACTCGCATGCGTTCCTGGCCTGGGTCAACCTCGTGGGAGGCCAGGACGAGCTGGTCTTCGACGGCAACAGCCTGATCTTCGACCCCGAGGGCAGACTCGTGGCCCACGCTCCCTCTTTCAAGGAGGGGTTGCTGGTCGCCGACCTGGACATCGGCTCGGTCCTCGGTGCGCGTCTGCACGACACTCGGCTCCGCAAGGAGACAACGGTCGCCAACCCCTTCGACCTCGACGTGACCGAGGTGGTCATCAGCGAGCAGGCATCGCCTCGCCCGGCCGGTCAGCTCCAGAGCCCGATTCAGCGCCCACTGGACGGTCCCGCCGAGGTCTACGCGGCGCTGGTGAGCGGGACCAGAGACTACGTGCACAAGTCGGGCAAGTTTCAGGAAGTGGTCCTCGGGCTCTCGGGCGGAATCGATTCCTCTCTGACGGCGTGCGTGGCGGTTGACGCCCTGGGCCGCGAGAACGTCATCGGGGTCCTGATGCCATCGCGCTACACCTCTCCCGAGAGCCTCGTCGATGCGGAGCAGCTTGCCGAAGCCCTGGGCATCAGGACACTCGGACTGCCCATCGAGCAGATGCACGAAGCCTTCAGCCAGACGCTTGCCCCGCATTTCGCCGGTCGGCCCCCAGACCTGACCGAGGAGAACCTCCAGGCCAGGGTCCGCGGCGTTCTCTTGATGGCGCTCAGCAACAAGTTCGGCTGGATGGTGCTGACCACCGGCAACAAGTCGGAGATGGCAACGGGGTACGCAACCCTCTACGGCGACATGGCCGGTGGCTTCGCCGTGCTCAAGGACATCCCAAAGACGCTGGTCTATGAGCTCGCCCGCTACCGCAACTCGACACGTGACGCCGTCATTCCGGCACGCGTGCTGGAAAAGCCGCCCTCGGCCGAGCTGCGCCCCGACCAGACTGACCAGGACAGCCTTCCCCCCTACGAGCTGCTCGATCCGATCATCCAGGGATACGTCGAGGACGATCGGAGCTTCGAGGAGCTGGTGGCGGCCGGTCACCAACCCGAGACTGTGGGGCGCGTCATCGCTCTTGTCGATTCCAGCGAATACAAGCGGCGCCAGGGCGCGCCAGGCGTGAAGATCACACCGCGCGCGTTTGGGCGGGACCGGCGAATGCCGATCACCAACCGCTATCTACCGAATGGGGTGGGCCCGGGCGACTAGCAGACGCCCTCCAGCAGGGCGCTCCTGCTCTTTGGCCGTCGCATTCGTACTTGCGGCGGTTCCCGGTTGGCAGCGGGCGGTGCTGTTCTTTTGTGACGTGCTCGCCCGGCCAGCGAAGCAGACCGCGGCACTGCTGGAAGGCACCGCGCGCCAAACAGCGGCGGCTTCGAACCCACGAGTCATAGACTTGGTGAATACCCCTATCGAAAGGAGCTATCGTGCCCGAGCGCTTTGATGTCGCCGTCATAGGCGGCGGTCCAGGCGGTTACGTGGCCGCTATCCGAGCCGCCCAGCTCGGGGCGCGCACCGCCATCGTCGAAAAAGACCGGCTGGGCGGTACTTGCCTGGTCCGCGGCTGCATCCCGACCAAGGCCATGCTCCAATCGTCCGAGCTGTACTCGATCCTGAAGCATGGCGACGACTTCGGGGTGGTCGCGGATCGACTCCGCTTCGACCTGCGGGCAGCCAGCCGGCGCCGCGACCAGGTGGTCGACCAGCTCGTGAACGGCGTCGAGGGCCTGATGAAGGCCAACCGCATCCAGGTTATCCGCGGCGCCGCCCACATCGAAAAGGGCGGCGGCTTCACCGTCAACGGCGATCGCTCCCACGCTGAGAACATCATCCTCGCCACCGGGTCGGTCCCCGCCCGCATCCCGATCGCCGGAGTCGAGTACACGATCGATTCGGACGGCATCCTGGGCCTCGATGAGATCCCTGAGACCATGGTCGTCATCGGGGGCGGCGTTGTGGGGATGGAGTGGGGCGCGCTCTACGGCGCCCTCGG
>DATFWQ010000124.1:0-6718 GCA_035259145.1 Candidatus Dormiibacterota bacterium
ACGGACACGACTTCTGCCTACCTGCTCAGGAGGCCGGCTTAACGGCGCGGCAGGCGACCAGCAGCGGCAGCGGGTCGCCGGGGAGCCGCCACCAGCCCTCAGGATCGAGCGTCATGCTCGGGTAGCACTTCCACCCCGAAACCGGCAATTCTCTGAGCCGATCGATGCGCAGACCGGCGTCGAGCAGAGCGCTGACCATGCCGGCCACCGTCCATGACCAGTCATAGGCCGTGAGGGGCTCCAGGCGCAGCGTCGGGTCGGCGTAGGTTCCAGTCGAGACGAACTCGTTCGCCTCGGTCCGAAACATCGAGTGGACAGCCTCCAGCCGGCCGCCGGCCTCCTCCATCGAGCCGATCATAGGGTGGTCATCGACGATCACGAAGCTGCCTCCTAAGCGCAGGAAGCGCGCGACCACACGCGCCCAACCTGGCAGGTCGGGCAGCCAGCAGAGCACCCCATAGCTCGTGAACACGAGGTCGAATTGTTGGTGCAGGACCCGGGTCAGGTCGTACAGGTTGCTGCGGATGAAGCGCGCCGGCAGCTGGAGTTCTCGCGCCAGCGATCGAGCTGCTGCGACGGCGGGCTCGGAGAAGTCAACCCCGGTCACGTTGGCGCCGAGCCTGGCGAGGGACAGCGTGTCCATCCCGAAGTGGCACTGCAGATGCAGGAGCGAGCGGCCGGAGACGTCGCCGAGCAGGTCGAGCTCTATCGATCTGAGGGTGCTGCGACCAGCCCGGAATCCGTCCAGGTCATAGAAATCACTGCGCTGGTGAACGGCGACCCGGCGGTCCCAGTCGAGACGATTGGCCTCCATGCGTGCGAAGTCGTTCAAGGCTGTCAGCCGCCCACGTAGGCGAGAAGCGCCCGGGCTTCCGCGACTACGGTGCCGTCCTCCTGCTCGACCGAGGCCGCGGCGAAGCACAGGCGCCGAGTCCGGCGCTGCACGTGGCCTCTCGCCAGCAGCCTTCCGGGCCGAGCCGGCTGGAGGAAGTCGACACGAAGGTCGACGGTGGTCACACTCTGCCCGTCGCCGGCCACCGACGCCCCCGCCGACGCGAGAGCCATATCGGCGAGTGCGGCGATGGCGCCGCCGTGCACGATCGACCCCCGTGAGGTCTCGAAGCCGTGGGCGTCCGAGGTCAGGTGAGCCTCTACCACGACGTCGCCTGCATCCTGGCCGGTCAACCTCGCCCCCAGGTTGGCCCACATCCCGTTCCGCTCGGCCCCGTGCATAACCGGATAAGTGTGCCAGCCGCGGTAGCCTTCGCCGGGTGAGGCCCCAATGATCGTGCGAGAGGAGGGCGACCATCTCGTCCTCGTCCGGCAGGCCGACCATGGACTCCTTTCGGGCTGGCTGGCTGCTGCTTGGGGAGCCCCTCCCTGGGCCGCGGCCGACCCTTTCGAGTCCACGGTGGTCGGGGCGCGACTCCACGATCTGGCGTGGACATCATTCGACGAGGCCCTGCCGTGCCGTCCCGATGGCCGGCCTTACGCGTTCAACGAGGTCAGCCGCTCGCTTACAACACGGCTGTACTGCCGTGGGATCGACGCTGTCGAAGCGATCGATGCGTACGCCGGACTGCTGACGTCCCTGCACTTCTCGGGGTTCCTGACCAGCCACTGGGGCTGGACGCCGCTCGCCCTGCGGTCCGACCTGCCGCCGGAGGAGCAGCAGGCGGTCGACCGCTTCCTGGTGCACGAGCTGGCGCGCCAGGAGCGCCTCAGAGACCGCTTGGGCGTCGATCAGGCTGGAGGCCGCAGGCTGATGTGCAACTACTTCTGGCTTCAGCTGTGGGACCGCATCTCACTGGACGTCTGCCGGCACGGGTTCACCGGCTGGTCGGGCAACTATCCGCAGACACCCGTTGACACCAGTGGGGACGCCGAGAGCGTGAGGCTGCACGTAGAGCTGCGACCAGACGGGGTCTGCCGCCTGGATCCCTACCCGTTGCTGTCAAACCCACTTCGAGCGCGGATCCCGGCGGTCCGGGTGCCGCTGGCCGCGGCCGGGAACCAGGCCGCCCTGCGGCTGGCATGGCGCTCGGGCCACGGTGAGGCGATCGAGGTGAGCTTCAGCCCTTAGGCCGAACGGCTGCGCGAAGACCTGACCGGTCGTACTGCCGCGCGGGGTCACCTGTTCGCAGCGCCCGGGAGGTCCTACCGCCGGCACTTTGACCTCACTCATCGCGACGGGCGGCTAATCTATAGGTCTTGATTTATATAAACAAATCCTGGTATCTTGCGGGCTGTGCACGCGCTCGACCTCCTGGGCGACCCGGTGCGGCGCCGGATCCTTGAGCTGCTTGCTGACGGCGAGCAGACCTCGGGTGCAGTGTGCGCGGTCATCCAGGAGGAGTTCGGCATCTCGCAGCCTGGCGTGTCCGCGCACCTCCGCGTGCTGCGCGAGGGCGGCCTGGCGGTCGCGCGTCCCGAGGGCGCCCGACGCCTCTACGCCGTGAACCCGGGCTCGCTGCAGGATGTCGAGCGGTGGCTCGAGCGCTTCCGGCGCTTCTGGACGCCGCGCCTCGACGCGCTGGAGACAGAGCTCGCCAGGGGCCGGCGCGAGCGGCGCCTGCGCGAAGACGCCATCCACAACCCTTCCAGGAGAAGAAGCCCATGATCGATGTCGTCCACCAGATCAACTCGGTCCAGCGGCGGGTCGGCACCCGCGTGCTGGACGCGGGCGCGGCCAGCACGGTCGTCGTCAGCCGGACGTACGACGCCCCGATCGAAGACCTCTGGGACGCCTGCACTAATCCCGAGCGCATCCCGCGCTGGTTCCTACCCATCTCGGGCGAGCTCCGGGTCGGGGGTCGCTATCAGCTCGAGGGCAACGCCGGCGGGACGATCGAGCGCTGCGACCCGCCCCGGAGCTTCGCCGCCACCTGGGAGTTCGGTGGGGGGGTCACCTGGATCGAGCTGCGGCTGTGGCCGGAGGCGGAGCGCCGCACCCGCTTCGAGCTGGAGCACATCGCGCAGGTCGACGACGAGCGCTGGGCGCAGTTCGGCCCCGGCGCGGTCGGAGTGGGCTGGGAGCTCGCGCTGAGCGGACTGGCCATGCACCTCGCGTCCGGCGCGAGCGTCGACCCTGCCGAGGCGGCCGCCTGGAGCGCCTCCGAGGAGGGCAGGCGGTTCCTGACGCTCAGCAGCCAGGCGTGGTGCGACGCCAGCATCGCGGCAGGCACCGACACGGTGGCCGCGCGCGCCGCCGCGGGCCGCACCACGGCCGCCTACACCGGGATCAACACGGAGGTCTCGACTCCCGGGTCCTGACCTCGTCGAAGCATCCCGGCGAGCGGATATTCACGGTTGCTAAGGTTTTGCAATGGGCCTGACCAGAACACTGTTGGTGGCGGGAGCCGGAGCGGCCCTCGCCTATTTCCTCGACCCCGTGAGCGGCAAGGAACGCCGAGCCAGGATCCGCGCCTACTGGGACGAGCGTTCCCAGGGAGCTGCCGAGGTGGTAGAGACCGGGGAGGACGTCGCTCCGACCATCGTCGTCAACAAGCAGCCGGCGACCAAGCGCCCGGTTACCTAGCGCTGGTGGCGCCGCTCTCTACCGGCGCCAGCCAGCCTCGCGCCTTCTCCACGGCTTTCTTCCAGGTCGAATAGCCGGCTTCCCGGCGGTCATCGCTCCAGGTCGGCTGCCAGGTTCGGTCTGCCTGCCAGTTGGCGCGGAGCTCGTCCAGTCCCGACCAGAGGCCCATCGCCAGCCCCGCCGCGTACGCGGCGCCGAGCGCGGTGGTCTCGTTGACGACCGGCCGCACCACCGGCCTGCCGAGGATATCGGCCTGCAGCTGCATCAGCAGGTCGTTGCGCGTCGCTCCACCGTCGACCTTGACGGTGGTGAGCTGAATCCCCGAGTCGGCAGTCATCGCCTCCGCCACGTCTCGGACCTGGTAGCAGATCCCCTCCAGCGTGGCGCGGGCCAGGTGGCGCCTGTCGACGTAGCGCGTCAGGCCGACGATTGCCCCCCTGGCGTACATATCCCAGTGGGGCGCGTAAAGGCCTGAGAAGGCGGGGACGAAGTACGCGCCGCCAGAGTCTTCCACCTCTCCAGCCAGAGCCTCGGACTCCTCAGCGGACCGAATGATGCCCAGGTTATCTCGCAGCCACTGGACGGCGGCACCCGTGATCGCGATCGAGCCCTCGAGGGCGTAGACGCATGCCTCTTCGCGTAGGCGGTAGGCCGCCGTGGTCAGGAGGCCGGTATGCGACGCGACGATCTCCGCGCCGGTGTTGAGGAGCAGGAAGTTGCCCGTCCCGTACGTGTTCTTCGCCTGACCGGCGTCGTAGCAGGTCTGACCAAACACGGCTGCTTGCTGGTCGCCCAGGTCGGCGCACAGCGGCACACGCGCGCCCAGGGGACCGTCGTCCAGCGTCCAGCCATACAGTCCGGCATCGCTTGATGGTCGGATCTCGGGCAGCATGGCCCCTGGGATTGAAAGCCGGGCCAGCAGCTCGTCGTCCCAGGCCAGGCGGCGGAGGTCCATGAGCATCGTTCGGGACGCATTCGTGCAGTCGGTGACGTGGACTCCGCCCCGAGGACCGCCGGTCAGCCACCAGATCAGCCAGGTATCGACGGTGCCAAAGAGCACCTCGCCGCGCTCGGCGGCGGCGCGGGCGCCTGTGACGTGATCCAGGATCCACATGAGCTTGGGCGCCGAGAAGTAGGTAGCAGGCAGCAGGCCGGTCCGGTGCCGGATCAGCGGCTCCAGACCCTCGTCGACGAGGCGCTGGCATATGTCGGTGGTCCGGGTGTCCTGCCAGACGATCGCGTTAGTGAGGGGCCGGCCGGTCGCCCGCTCCCAGACGACGGCGGTCTCACGCTGATTGGTCACCCCGACAGCGGCCAGCTGGCCGGGACTGAGACCTCCCCGGCGCAGCGCGGTCGCGATCACCTCCTGGGTCGTCTGCCAGATCTCCATGGGGTCGTGTTCAACCCACCCAGGCGAGGGGTAGATCTGCCGGTGCTCGCGGTAGGCGGAGCACAAGGGCCGGCCATCACGGCCAAAAACCATGAATCGGGTCCCGGTCGTCCCCTGATCTATGGCTGCCGCATAGCGGGCGGTAGCCGCTTTCACGGCTGCCGGGTCAGATCCGCCGCGCGGTTCCAGCCCAGTAACGCTCCCTGATCTGCCGCTTGAGGAGCTTGCCGGCCTGGTCGCGCGGCAAGTCATCGACGAAGTCAACCGAGCGCGGCCGCTTGTAGTCGGCGAGGCGTCCGCGGCACCAGTCGATCAGCTCCTGATCGCCAGGGGTTGCGCCAGGCTGAAGAGCCACCACCGCCTTGGCCGTCTCGCCCCACCGGTCGTCGGGCACCCCGATGACCGCCACGTCGCGCACGGCCGGGTGGCCGTGCAGGCAGGCTTCGATCTCCGCGGGGTAGATGTTCACTCCTCCGGAGATGATCATGTCGATCTTGCGATCGCAGATGTAGTAGTACCCCTCGTCGTCGCGGTAGGCGACGTCGCCGACTGAAAAGAAGCCGTCACGCATGGACTTCGCTGTCGCTTCCGGCTTGTTGTAGTAGCCCGCCAACCACGAATTGCGAACCCAGAGCTCGCCTGGTTCGCCATCCGGGACTGGATTGCCGGCGTCGTCCAGCAGCAGGATCTGGTCGCCCAGCAGCGCCTTGCCCGCCGATCCTGGCTTTCGCAGCTGGTCCTCGGGGCGAAGGACGAGGTTGAAGCCGGTCTCGGTCGCTCCGTAGAACTCGTACAGGGTCTCGCCGAAATAGGCGATGGCCCGCTCCTTCAGCGAGAACGGGCAGGGCGCACCGCCCAGGAACAGGCCGCGTACGGAGGACACGTCGTAGCCGGCGCGGACGTCATCTGGCAGGTCCATGATCCGGTGCAGCAGTGTCGGCGCCATGAAGGTCGTGGTCACCCGGTGGCGATCGATCAGCGCCAGCGCCTGCTCAGGGTCGAAGCTGGGCATGATGACGATCGTCCCCCCGCAGACCACGGTAAGCCCGTTGAAGGCCAGCACGGCGCTGTGGTAGCCCGGCCCGGCCATCAGGTGAACGTCATCTGGGCGGATCCCGAAGACCTGGATGACCTGCACGATCGCTTCGAGCGAAACGCCATCCGGCCGGTACGCGCCCTTCGGGTGCCCTGTGGTGCCGCTTGTGTAGATCATGTCAGCGCCTGTGGCGTCCTCATCGGCCGCCCAAAGAGGCGCAGCAGATTGCCTGGCGGCCAGTTCGTCAATGCGTATCCAATCGGCCGGGGCCTCTCCACCGCCAAGCACCACGAAGACGGGCGAGCTCTCGAGATACCGGCGTGCGGCCTCGACGTGCTCGACGTAGTCAGGACCCGCGCAGACGGCGCGGGCACCGCTGTCCTGCACGATATACGCGAGCTCCCGGCCACGGAGCCGGAAGTTGATGGGGACACCGACGGCCCCCGCCTTGCGGAGGCCGGCCGAAACCTCGGACCCGGCCACGGAGTTGAACGCCATGTACGCCACTCGATCACCCGGCTGGACGCCGATTCCGGCGAGGACGCGCGCTGCACAGTTGGCGCGCTCGTCGTAATCTCGATACGTAACGATCTCTTCGCCGCAGATCAGAGCAGGCTTATCCGGGTGCGCGGTCGCGTGAACGGCGAGTATGTCTGGCACTTCAGCGTCATGCTATTCGGAACGGAGGGAGGAATGGTCGACGTTCTCTTGGTCGAAGACGATGCGACGATTGCAGACCTTTACGCGCTGAAGC
>DATFWQ010000125.1:0-9234 GCA_035259145.1 Candidatus Dormiibacterota bacterium
TCTTGATCGGGGCTACGCCCATGCGTGGGTCCTCCTGGCAGGTCGAAAGGGAAGGCTGGAGGCGACGCCCAGAATCGAACTGGGGATCGAGCTTTTGCAGAGCTCTGCCTTAACCACTTGGCCACGTCGCCCCTGTTCTGCTGCACGATTCTACCGCCGGAGTTGCGTCGCCTCGGTCGCCGCCGGCGGCCCATGGGAGGCTCGGCAGCGGGACCTCCGCGCCGCCCCGTCCGTGCCGGGGACGAGGGTCACAACGTCCCGGGTACACCAGGGCTAAGCTCCATCTGGTGCTCGATCAGTTCAAGGATGCGATGGCAGGGCTGCCCGCCGGGGTCGTCGTCGTGAGCACGCGAGACAGGGTCGGCTTCAGGGGGCTGACGGCGAGCACCTTCACCTCGGTGTCCCTCGAGCCGCCCCTGATCCTGGTATGCCTCGACCGGTTCGCCCAGACGCGGGATGCCGTCGCTGCCTCTGGCCACTTCAACGTGAGCGTGCTCGAGCGAGGCCAGGAGTTCGTCGCCGAGCGGTTTGCCGGCCGGGCACCGATGGTCGATCCCTCCTGGCGGGAGGTGCCGCACATCCTGGGCGACAACGGGCTGCCCCTCCTGCACGGTTCCGTCGCCTGGTTCGAATGCGAGCTGGTCGGCCTCCACCCAGCCGGGGATCACGACATCATCGTTGGTCAGGTGTTGCAGGCAATCCGCGAGTCTGGCGAGCCGCTGGTCTCCTGGGACCGGGCCTTCTGGCGACTGTGTTGATCTGCGAGAGATAAGGCGAGCCCGAGGCACTGGCATCCTTGGTGAGGTGAAGCTCCCAGCAGTCTGGCCACTGGCTCTTCTCGCCTGCGGTGCCCTGCAAGCCACCACGGCGTGCACGGCGCCGCCTCCCGGCCAGGCTCACCTGCGTCCGACACTGGAGGTCCGCCAGGCCGACGGGGGACAGGTCGTGTTCGAGCAGGGACGGCCGGTTCCAACATTCAGCCCTCAGCCGCGGGATGGGATCGACCTCGACGGGTTATGGCACTTCCAGCCCGCCACGCTCGATCCGGGCCTGACGTTCTCCGGCCGGGACAGCGGCGCTCAGCGCGGTCTGATGGCTGCGGCCGGTGATCGCCTCAGGGATGACTACGACGACTCAGGCTGGAGTGTCGTGCAGGTGCCGGGCACATTTTCACCGCCCCCTACAAGCCGGGTGACCGGCGGCTGGTTCCGCACGCGCTTTCCGGTTTCCGCGGCGTGGAAAAGCCTGGCCACGCTGAAGTTCCAATCCATCGGCTACGTGGCCGACGTCTGGCTCAATGGCCACTACCTCGGCTATCACGAGGGCGCCTGGACGCCGTTTGCGCTCGATGCCTCCGATGCCCTTCGAGCTGGTGCCTTCAACACACTGGTGCTGAGAGTCGACGACCCGCCCTGGGGCACGAGGCTGGACATCGTCCCCTGGGGCCTGGCGGACTGGTGGAACTACGGCGGCGTCACGGGCTCTGTCCGGCTGGAGGCCACTCCGGCGCTGTCTGTCGTGCGCGCCGACGTGGCGCCCCACCTGGACGGCGGCGACATCACCGTCGTACTCCAGAACAGGGGCTCCGATCAGCGCGACCTGGCTCTCGTGACCGAGGTGCTGCCGGCTGATGTGACCGAGGCCAACCTGCTTGATCCGGACGTATGGCACCTCGTCCCCGTCCGCGCCACATCCATCGTCAGCCAGGTGACCGCTCTGGACCCCATGCCGGGCGGTGACGTGCGCCGCCTGAGCACTTCGTTTGTGATCCGGCGCGGCGACCTCTGGTATCCGGGACTCCCGGCCCTCTACGTCCTGCGTGTGACCCTGCTCAGCCCGCTGGGGGTGGAGGACCAGATCTACGAGACATTCGGGCTTCGCCAGATAAAAGTCGACAGCTCGGGACCGCGGCTCCTGCTCAATGGGGGCCCGGTCGCCTTTCACGGCGTCGCGCTGCATGACGAGCGGCAGGCCCCGCCCGACGGGGGACGTCCGGCGGGCGGTCCGGTCACCAGCATCGCAGATGCATTCGACTTTCTCCGCCAGGCCCAGGACGTCAATGCCGACTTCATCCGGGCAGACCATCACCCGGCCAACCCGCTGCTGCTGACGTTGGCGGACCGGCTCGGCCTCGCGATCTGGGAGGAGATTCCCCTCTACCACTACACGCCTGAGACGTTCCAGATCGCGCTTGACCGTGGCATCGCTCAGCAGATGCTGGCCGAGATGGTCCTGCGGGACATGAACCACCCGGCCGTGCTGTTCCACGGGCTGGCCAACGAGTCGAGCGGCGGAGCGGATCGGGCATCGGCGCTGGCGACCCTGCGCAACCTGGACCGGCAGCTGGACGGCACCCGTCTCACCGGCCAGGCGGCATATGGATACGACGCCTCGGACTCGAGCAGCGACAACCTCGACGTGGCGGGCTACACGTTCTATCCAGGCGTCTTCTATGGGGGCCCGCTGGACAGCGCCAGCATCGGCGTGAACCTGGACCGCTTCCACGCCCGTTACCCCCACAAGCCGATCCTGATCATGGAGTTTGGCCGGTGGGCAGACGGCCCAGGGGACGAAGCGGAGCAGGCTCGGGTCTTCCAGGTGACCTACGCCGAGCTGTCGGCGAGACGGGACACACTGCCCGGTGGCTTCGTCGGTGCGGCTGTCTGGTGGGATCTCAACGATTACTGGACGCAGCGCCCCGGCCTTCAGGTCGAGCACTTCGGCCTCTACCGTCCGGACGGTTCGATGCGTCCTGCCGGCACGCTGGCGGCTCAGTCCTTTGCCATCGATTCGGCCGTTGGGCCGCCAAGGCCGCCGGGGCGACGCATCTTGTCGGGCGGAGAGGGTGCGGTGGTCGGGCGCCCGGGTGCGAGCCGGCTGCTCCTCGGCCTGCTGGCCTACGCTGTCGGTCTACCCACCGTGCTGGTAGGTGCGCTGATCCTTCTGCTGAGATGGCGCTGGAAGCCGACTCCCGCCAGGTGAGCGTCCGCCTCCGGCGGCTGCCGCTCGGGCCGGTGATGGCCGGAGGGGCGGTGAGCGGCTTCGTGGGGGGCCTGTTCGCCGGCTGCGTACTGGGCGCGCTGGCAGCATGGTTCGCGGGGGCCGTGCTGGACTGGCACCGCCAGCTCGGCTTCACGCTTGGGGTGACCGAGGAGCTGCTGCCACTGGGCGAGCAGGTCGGCGTGCTCCAGATCATGCGTGACCTGTGGTTCCTCGTCATCCCGGCCGCAGGCCTGCTCGTGGGGACGTTGAACGGCCTGGTCGGATTCCTGACAGGAGGGCTCATGGGAGGACTTTTCAACCACTTCGCCGCCGACATCGCCCTGGACCTGGACGTGGACGAGCGCTAACGAGAAGGGCGTCGCTGGCGGCGACGCGTGCAGTGGCCGGCGTCCTCCCCTGGGGAGCCCAGTCAGTACGGCATCTCCTCTTCGCCCATCAAGAAGTGGTGCCCCACCTCGTGCAGCACCGTGCGGCGCACTTCCTCAACAAGCTCATCCCAGCTGCCGCAGGCGTCCTCGTGGCTCTCTTTGAAGACCGTCACGCGGGCAGGGAAACCCCCCTCCTCGAGCGCTCCGGCTCCCTCGTAGTAGCCTAGGAGGCCTTCGGGCGAGCGCCTTGCGACCACGAACTCGATATCCTCCACGTACGGCTGGAACTCGGCCGGGATCGCCTGGATGGCGGCCTTCACCGCCTCCTCGAATCGGTCCATGCTGAAGCGCACCAGTTCAGGATTGAGGATGGCGCAAATCATCGACGTCGTGATATTTGGGACCAGGACAGAGGGCTCCGGGATTTTTCTTCCAGGCGAGCCCGGCGCCTTCGGACTTCCCCGGCGAGACCACCCAGTCCGTTAGGCGATGGAGACGGTCAACGTCGGTCGGAGCGGACTGCGCGTGAGCCGGCTGTGCCTCGGCACGATGATCTTCGGAAGCCAGCTGGACGAGCCTGCGGCGTTCGCCGTCATGGACCGGGCCAGCGAGCTGGGCATCGACTTTTTCGACACTGCAGACGTCTACCCTGTGCCACCCGCTCCAGAGACCCGGGGCAGGACGGAGGAAGTCGTTGGTCGCTGGTGCCGAAGCCGCGGAAGGCCGGTCACCGTCGCAACCAAGTGTGTGGGCCGCGTCGGTCCGGGCTCCAACGACCTCGGCGGGAGCCGTAAGCACGTGATTGAGGCGTGCGAGGCCTCACTCCGGCGCCTGCAGCTGGAGCGGCTCGACGTGTTCTACCTGCATCACTCAGACCTCGGCGCGCCCATGGAGGAGACGCTGGAGGCCCTTGACTGCCTCGTGCACAGCGGCAAAGTGCACTACATCGGGGTTTCGAACTTCGAGGCCTGGCAGCTGGGCCTGGCGATGGCGCTGGCGGCGGAAGGCCGGCTCGCGAAGATAACGATCGCGCAGCCACGGTACAACCTTCTCAACCGCGTCTACGAGCGCGAGCTGCTGCCCCTGTGCCGTGCGACCGGCATCGGCGTGGCGCCCTACAACCCGCTCGGCGCCGGGATGCTCGCTGGCAAGTACCGTCGCGGTGAGGAGCCCCCGGAGGAATCGCGCTTCAGCCGGGGAGACTACGGGCTCATGTACAGACGGCGGTACTGGTCGGACCGGATGTTCGACGTTGCGGAAGCGGTCGAGGCGGTGGGCCAGGAGGTCGGAGCCAGCGGCGCCGCGGTCGCGCTCGCATGGCTGCTTGCACAGCCGGGCGTGACGTCGCCAATCATCGGAGCGTCGCGCCCGGAGCACCTGGACGACAGCGTCAGAGCGCTCGAGATTCAGCTAGCCAGAGAGCACCTTGACCGGCTGGCGGAAGTGTCGCAGCCTTTCGTCTAGGCATACAGGCACATCAGGCGCGGGTGTGGCGAAACAGGCAGACGCAGGACTCTTAAAAAGTCCGGGTCTCCGGACCATGTGGGTTCGAATCCCACCGCCCGCACTTTGCCGCCAGCCCGTACGCGACCCGCCCTGCGCGGGTTCCCGGGTGCGCGCGGCAGGCATGAGACGCGATCAACCTCGAGCCGAGGGTGCTTGCCGGCGGGACCGCTGGGCGATAACGTGCAGCACCTCGAGCTTCGGGTGCCGCCTCGACACCTGGGCCGGCAGGTCCATGCGGAGCCAGCGGGAGAGCCCCTGTGGAAGTGTGCAGATGACCACCGTGGTGTAGCTCTCGGCCTGAAGCTCTTCCTCGATCGCCAGCAGCGGGTCATAACCGCCGATCCGCGTCGCGGCCAGATGGACACCTGCTTGAGCGAGGAAGTCGCGCGCGCGTCGAGCTCGAACGCGGGCTTGCGTGAGCGGGGAGCCGTGGGCATCCTCTTCCAGCTCGAGCAGGTAGCCGAGCAGAGTTGCCGGGACCAGGAGGACGAACTCAGTCTGCGGGTCGTCGCGCATGAGCTCGAGCACCTTCGCCTTGAGCTCAGGGCTGTCAGCAGTCTGATGCGCGACGAGCAGAACACGGGGCACGATACTCATGATGCACCCAGGCCTGCGCATTGACGGCCTCGATTCGCGCTCTGACCACTGAAGTCGGTGACCCAGATCCCCGAGATCTCCGACTCGCCCCGCTCCTGGCTGATGCCACGCGCGGCGTCAGTGCCTGATGAAGCTGGCTCAGCCCCTGAGCACGACAGCATTCACAACTTCCTCGTAGATTCTTATCAAGAACACTGGGCAGACAATGAGCACCGAAGTCTGCTTACTGTGTGGAAGCGAGGAGGGGCACGAACAGGGTTGTCCATGGAGTCCACAGTCCAGAGACAAATACAGGGAGAGAGTCAGCTTTGACTGTAAGGTCTGTGGTAGGCCCCTCAGGAAATGGGGCTTCTGGTACAGCTGTGATCAACATGGAATGCAATGAACGGACTCGCAGCGCGTGCTCAGAATGCCGCAAGCCGCGACCGCCCAGGGGAGGCGATGAGAGCCGGGAGAAGGCAGCTGACTTCCGTCTAAGCGGAGTCGAGCGCTAGCAAGTCCACCGTCTCGAACTGCAGACGATCGCGGGTCTCGGCGGCGAGGCAGTCAGCGAGGTAGATCGCCACCTTGCACCCCAGGGCCCGCTCCAGTTCGCACCGGAACTCGCGGAGGCTGAGCGGGAGGCCCTCGACCAGGAAGTCACCTTCGTTTGGGGGCCACCACCGTATGGCCTCGAGGCCGTGGCGCTGAGCCAGCTCGCGAATCGTCCCGGGGGCGGTTGGGATCGGCGGCTGCGGCGGATGCAGCGACTGCGAGGACGAACGCACGTTCGTATTATCGGACGCTCCACTGATGCAGGTCAACATGGCCCTGCGCGGATGGGCGTCCAGCCGGCTCCGCAGCCCCAACCTTACTCCAGAGGCGCGGCGATCGCAACGCCGTGGATGGGCCGCCCCCCAAACGTGCGCGCGAATGCATCACGCTTAACATTCCTCAAGATGCGCGAGCCAGGCGAAGAGCAACCCGAACCGGATGAAGAGCCGAACCCGGAGGCGCCGCCGGCCGCCGCCGCCACCAGCACCCTCGTCCCGACCGTTGGCGATGCCGGCCGTGAATATGAGTACCGCACGGAGCTCGTCACCGCGGCGCAGGTGCTGGATGGCGCGACCCTTCCCGACCGTTTGAACAGAGCATCGGCAGACGGCTGGGACCTGGTCGACATCATCGTGGCGGGGGACCGTCACGCGATCCTGCTCAGGCGTCCAAAGCGGCCCCAGCGGTCTGCCCGGCCGGTCGGCTTCGCGCGGCCGGAGTCCTGACGGAGAGCTATGCGGCGGAGGCGGGTGCTGGTCGTCGAGGATGATCCTTCCGTACGCAGCGTCGTCTGTGAAGTCTGCCGGCGGGACGGCTACGAGGTCGTCGAGGCCAGCAACGGCAAACAGGCGATGCGCATTGTCGAGGCCGGAGAGCCAGACCTGGTCCTTCTGGACTGGGTGCTGCCCGACCTGAGCGGCATCGAAGTCTGTCGGGAGCTGCGCCGCCAGGGGACGATCTGTCCGATCGTGATGCTGACCGGGCGAACCGACAGCCTGGACATGGTGGTCGGGCTGGAGGTGGGCGCCGACGACTACATCACCAAGCCCTTCGACGCCAGAGTGCTGACGGCACGCCTCGGCGCGCACCTCCGGCGCATGGAGATGGCGAGTGCGGGCACAGAGCGCAAGCGTCTGATCAGCGTCGGTGATGTGTCCATCGACATGGAAGGGCGCCGGGTCACGGTTGGCGAGGAGGAGGTGAGGCTGACCATGACCGAGTTCAACCTGCTCGCGCTGCTCGCCGCCAATCCCGGCAGGGTGCTGACCCGCTCCCAGCTGCTGGAGAAGGTCTGGGGCTACCTGGCCGACGTCGACCACCACTCCGTCGACCCCCACGTCCAGCGGCTCCGCCGCAAGCTCGACGCTCCAGGCGACTCCGGGATTGCCCTGGAAGCCGTCCCAGGCCTGGGCTACCGGCTGTCGGCTCAGGGCTGACCGGGTTTGGGCGACGGCCGACCGATAGGAGTCTTCGACTCTGGCGTGGGCGGGCTGACCGTGCTGCGGGCTGTCCACGATCGAATGCCGCTCGAGCGGACCATTTATGTCGGCGACCTCCTGCATTTCCCGTACGGCCCCCGCTATCAGGAGGAGGTCAAGCGCTTCGCCTTCGACATCATCCGCTACCTCGAATCGCGCGACGTGAAGCTCGTCGTGATCGCATGCAACACGGCGACCGCTGCCGCGCTGCACCAGGCGCGCGAGGTCTTCGACGTGCCCATCGTGGGTGTGATCAGCCCCGGCGCCCAGGCCGCAGTGGAAGCGACTCGCAACGGCCTCGTCGGCGTCATCTGCACCGAGGGCACGCGCCTGAGCCAGGAGTACCTGCACGCCATCAAGGAGCTGAACCCGATGGTCGGTGTGTACCAGAAGGCATGTCCCGAGCTGGTTGGCATCGTTGAGGCTGGAGAGGCCGGCACTCCTCGGGCGGAGGACATCGTTCGCCGGGACCTGGCCGAGATCGTCAAGCTCGGCGCAGATGTCCTAGTGCTGGGCTCGACGCACTACCTCCACCTGCGCGGCGCGATCGAGCGCGTCTACCCCCGCCACTTCACGCTGGTGGACTCCGCGTCCACAACGGCCGCAATGGTGGAGCGACGGCTCGATCACGCCCGCATGCGGGCGACTCACGCCAACGGCGAGATCGGGCACGAGCTCCTGGTCACCGCAGTGCCGGAGCGGTTCAACGAGGTAGCCGAGATTCTCTTCGGCGAGGGTGTCCCAGCCATCCGTGAGATCGAGCTCTGGGCGGCACAGCCGCCCGCGCTGGGATCCTGGCGGGCGCTTTGAGCGCTCGGCGCACCTCCTCCGACATAAGATTGGAGGCCGTGCCAAAGCGGCGTGTCACCCCGACCCAACCCGCAACCCAGGCGGCCGCGCAGCCGATGCGCCCGGTGGTCGCCCTCGGGATCGCGGCGCTTGCCGTGGCTCTGGTGGTAGGTGCGGGGGTCGGGATCGACCTGGCCATGAGCCCTCATCCGATCGGCGCCTTCGCCGGCTGCCGAACAGGGACGCAGCTCGCCCCCCAGCAGTACAGCGGGCCACCACCCATGTGCATCGACCCCAGGGCGAAGTACAGGGCGACGGTAAAGACCACGAAGGGGGACATCACGTTCGACTTCCTCGCGAGTCAGGCTCCGCGGACGACTAACAACTTCATCGTCCTGGCCGAGCACGGCTACTTCAACGGCCTGACGTTCTTTCGCAGCGAGGACTGGGTCATCCAGAGCGGTGACCCACAGAACAGCGGGCGTGGTGGTCCGGGCTACTTGCTGCCTCCTGAACCTCCGGCAGCGAACGACAGCTGGGTGCCCGGCTCGCTCGGTATGGCGCGATTCCCTGACGGGACCATCAGCGGGTCGCAGTTCTTCATCCTCAAGTCGGCCTGGTCGGGTGGGAATCCGTCGGACGTCTACAACCACTTCGGGACGGTCACGGTGGGGTTCGACGTCGTGGGCCAGCTCACGAACTCGGACCGCATCCTCAGCGTCGACGTGAAACGGGCCTGAGCATCGGGGGTCGAGAGGCCGACGGCTGCGTATAATCGCCGGAGGTAAGACATGCCCTTCAATCTGCATCCGGGATATCTGCTCATACTCCTGGCAATCGTCCTGATCATCTTCGGACCGGGCAAGCTGCCCGAGCTCGGCGGGGCCCTCGGCCGCGGCATTCGCGAGTTCAGGAAGGTCTCGAGCGACATCACCGACGAGGTGAAGTCCGCGGTCAAC
>DATFWQ010000126.1:0-5949 GCA_035259145.1 Candidatus Dormiibacterota bacterium
GACCAGGAAGTCATCTTCGGCCTGCCCGGCCAGACTCTCACGATCACGCACCGCACCACCAGCCGCGAGTGCTATGTGCCCGGCGTCCTGCTGGCGATCCGGCGCATCGCAGCGGAGCCGCGCTTCTACCGCGGCCTGGACGCCCTGCTCGGCCTGACGTAGCCTCAACCGCCGTTATGGTCGACTACAACCTTTCTCGCGGGGCCCGGAGGCCAGATAAGCCGGGGACCGCCGAGTAAACTCCTGCACATGTCCCGCCCAACTGAAGGATTGAACGTCGCCGTAGTCGGCGCCACCGGCCTGGTCGGACAGGAGATGCTCCGCGTGCTCAAGCAGCGGAAGTTCCCGGTCGCCAGGCTGAAGGCGCTGGCGTCGGAGCGCTCGGCGGGCAGCGAGGTGCGCTGGAACGGCTCGACCATCCCGATCGAGGCGCTCGCGGAGCACTCGTTCGCGGGCGTCGACCTCGCACTGTTCAGCGCCGGGTCCGGCGTCTCCCTGGTCCACGCTCCAATCGCGGCTGAGGCGGGGGCGCTCGTCGTCGACAACAGCTCGGCCTGGCGGATGCAGCAGAACGTCCCACTCGTTGTGCCCGAGGTCAATCGTCGGGACATCTCCGCCAACGAGGGCATCATCGCCAATCCCAACTGCTGCGCCATACCGCTCGCCGTGGCTCTGGAGCCCCTACGCCGGGCCGCCGGGCTGAAGCGGGTGGTAGTCGCCACCTACCAGTCCGCCTCCGGCGCGGGAAAGGCACTGGTCGATGAGCTGGAGGATCAAACGAAGGCGATCGCGGCCGGCCACGCACCTGAGGCCCACGTCTACCCGCACCAGCTTGCACACAACGTGGTGCCGGGCGGGTGGCCTGCTGAAGGGGAGGGCCATAACGAGGAAGAGGTCAAGATCGTGAGTGAGACGCGCAAGATCATGCACCAACCTGGTCTGCCCGTCGTGGCCACGTGCGTTCGGGTTCCAGTCCCGATCGGCCACGGCGCGGCCGTCTTCGTAGAGACGGAGCGGGAGCTCGGCCAGGACGAAGCTCGGGAAGTCCTGCGTGGGGGAGAGGGTATCGTGGTCGTCGACGGCCCCGGCGATCAGGACTACCCGACGCCCGCCTCGATTGCGGGCAGCGACGAGGTGTACGTCGGCCGGATTCGCAAAGATCCGTCGACGAGCGGGGGCCTGGCGCTCTGGATCGTGTCCGACAATCTCCGCAAGGGCGCAGCGCTGAACGCCGTGCAGATCGCGGAGCGGGCACTCGATTTGGGGATTCTCTCGGGAGCACGGATGGGAGGGGTAAGCGATGGCTGAGATCGGAAGGCTGCTCACGGCGATGGTGACGCCCTTCGACGAGGACGGCTCGGTCAGCTACGAGACCGCCCAGCGGCTCGCTCGCCAGCTCTGCGACGACGGCTCCGACGGAGTGATCATCGCCGGCACGACGGGCGAGTCGCCGACGTTGTCTGACGACGAGAAGGTGGAGCTGGTCAGGCAGGTCCGCGAGGCCATCCCCGACAAGAACGTCGTGGCGGGCACTGGCACCTACGACACCCACCACTCGGTGCGGCTATCGGCGCGGGCGATCGCGGCCGGGGCGGACGCCCTGCTGTGTGTGGTGCCCTACTACAACAAGCCGCCGCAGGAGGGCATGTACCAGCACTTCCGGGAGATCGCGAAGGCCGGCCCGGTGATCATGTACAACATCCAGGCCCGGACCGGGGTCAATATGACTGCGGCGACCACGCTCCGTTGCGCCGAGCTGCCAGATGTGATCGGCGTGAAGGAGGCCAGCGGCGACATCGACCAGATGGGATTCGTCTGCTCGGGGTCTCCGCCTGGATTCAAGGTCTGGTCGGGCGATGACAGCTTCACGCTGCCGCTGCTGGCAGTCGGGGGCTACGGCGTGATCTGCGTCGTGTCACACATTGCCGGCTCTTCGATGAAGGCGATGATCGAGGCCCATCTTGCGGGCCGTAACGAAGAGGCACGGCGAATCCATCTCGGGCTCCTGCCGGTGATCAAGGCGTTGATGACAACCGCCTCGAACCCGGTCCCTGTCAAGAGCGTGCTCAACGCGCTGGGCTTTCCAGCCGGCCCGTTCCGGCTGCCGCTCGTGCCGCTGCCCCAGGCCGACCTGGACAGGGTGCTCGGTGTAGTGCGCGGCGCCGGCGACCTGATCACGTTCGGCGTGGCTGCCAACGTCTAGATGATTGATTCCGATTGGCGGCGAGAGATTCGGTGGCCAGGTGCCCCAGATCGTGGGCCTGCGCCAAGGACCGGAGCGAGCCCATTCGTCAATGGGTGAGCGAGGACCGCAGAAGCAGGGTCGCGAGATGGGGTGCATGGGCGCCGAAGATCCGTCGGCAATTCGGAATAAATCATCTGGATCAGCCTTGATGGACTCCTCGCCTGCCGGCCGCAACGGGGATCGCCGGTTGTGAATGCGCCGTCGACACCCCCTCGCGAGTCGGCAGAGCTCGCTCGCCTGCACACGCAGATCCGTGCCTGCACGCGGTGCGGCCTGCACGCAACACGGACCCAGGCCGTCCCGGGCACAGGACCGGTAGACGCCGAGATCATGATCGTCGGCGAGGCTCCAGGGTTCACCGAGGACGTGCAGGGCCAGCCGTTCGTAGGGCCCGCAGGCAAGCTGCTGGACACTCTCCTGCAGCAGATCGGCCTCAGCCGGGAACAGGTGTTCATCACCAATGTGCTCAAGTGCCGGCCGCCACAGAACCGCGACCCGATGCCGAGCGAGGCTGAAACCTGTCTGCCCTACCTTCGCCAGCAGTTTGCCCTCGTAAGGCCTAAGGCCGTGCTGGTCCTCGGACGTCACGCGCTCGAGCGAATGCTGCCGGGGGTTGGCACGATCTCGCGAGTGCATGGTCAGATCTTCATGCGCTCAGCCGTTGCGTTCATACCCTGCTACCATCCGGCCGCGGCGCTGCACAACGGGAGCCTTGTAGAGGACCTGCAGAAGGACTTCGACCGAGTCCGCGAATATCTTGACCAGCTGCTGAGTAAGCCGGACGAGCCGGCTGGGGAGTCTGAGGCACCGACACGCGAGCCTGAACCCGAGCAGCTGCCGCTCATTTAGAGGTGCAGCCGAAAAGCCCGACCGGACCTCTGGCGCCCATGCGGCCCGTTGCATCCCCACTGCGTGGGGGCCCTTTTCCCCGGGCCTTCTGCGCTCCTCGCGTGCGCACTGCTAATGCGCGTGCTCCGGTGTTCCCCACCCCACGAAACCCACGGGTTTCGCGGGGACCCCGAGTCGGCGGCCCGGGCGCATTCGAACCACCTGGGCACCAGATGCCTCGGCCGGGTTTCCGGCCGCACCTCTAGCTCGATGCCTGCGCTGCGCTACATCCCCCTGGGCGGCCTGGGCGAGGTCGGGATGAATATGTGGGCGCTGGAGTGGGAGGGACAGGTGCTCGTCATCGACGCGGGGCTCATGTTCCCCCACGAGGAGATGCTCGGCGTCGACCTTGTGCTCCCCGATCCCGCCTACCTTCTAGACCCAGGTCGCAGGGTGCTCGGCGTCTTCCTGACGCACGGCCACGAGGATCACATCGGCGGCCTCCCGTTCCTTCTCAAGCGACTCAACGTGCCCGTCTACGGCACCGCGATCACTCTCGGACTGGTCAAACCGCGGCTCCGCGAGCACCGCGTGCTTCGGGAAGCCGACCTCCGAACCATCCGCCTCGGTGATCGTGTTCAGCTCGGCCCCTTCCGTGTCGAGACGATCCCGGTCTGTCACAGCATCCCGGGCGCGGCCGGACTGGCCATCGAGACGCCGGTCGGACGCATCGTGTACACGAGCGACTTCAAGCTGGAACTGGACCCTCCCTGGGGCCACGGCACCGACGTGCAGCGCTTCCGACGGCTCGGCGACGACGGGGTGCTGCTGCTGCTGAGCGACTCCACCAACGCCGAGCGAGAGGGCGTCAGCGGCTCGGAGCGCGAGCTCCTGCCTCGGTTCGAGAGCATCTTCGACGCGGCACGTGGTCGCATCGTGGTCGCCACGTTTGCGTCCAACATCCACCGAATCCAGCTCGTGGTGCGGCTGGCCGCTCAACACGGCCGGCGTGTCGCGCTGGCTGGGCGCAGCCTGCGCAACGCCTTTGGCACCGCCCGCGAGCTTGGCTACCTGGACGTCCCCGACGGTCTCGTGGTTCGCCTCGAGGACGCCACTGACGATGATCGCCTGGTGCTGCTGACTGCCGGCAGCCAGGGCGAGCCCGTGTCGGCCCTCGCACGCTTCGCGGCCCGTCAGCACCCGGTCGTCAACGTACGCAGCGGTGACTGGGTCGTGATCTCCGCCCGGCCGATTCCAGGCAACGAGCGCCTCGTCCACCGCACGATCGACAACCTGTACCGGAACGGCGCCGACCGCGTCTTCTACTCGGAGTTCGAGCACGTGCACGTGTCCGGGCACGCCCACCGCTCGGAACTTCGCGAGATCATCCGTACAGTCCGGCCTCGCTTCTTCGTGCCCGTCCACGGCGAGTACAGGCAGCTGTACCATCACGCTCAGCTGGCGCGCGAGGAAGGGATCCCCATCGACAACGTGTTCGTGGTCGAGGACGGCCGTGTCGTAGAGCTGACCACGGATTCAGCCCGGGTCCTGGAGGAGGACCTGGCCGGTTATGTATTCGTGGACGGGCTCGGTATCGGCGACGTGGAGCAGGTCGTGCTGCGAGATCGGAGGCACCTCGCGAGCGACGGCATGCTGGTCGCCACTGTAGGCCTCGATCGGGACAGCGGCGCGATTCGAAGTGGACCTGAGCTGATCACGCGCGGCTTCATCCACCCAGAGCTCTCAGAGGAATTGATGGAAGAGGCCCGCGCGGCGGTGACGGAGGCGATCAGCGACGCGGGTCGCCGGCCTGACCTGACCCTGCTGCAAGAAGCTATGCACGACGCTCTGTCGCGCTTGTTGTGGAAGCGCACGCGCCGCCGGCCGATGGTCATTCCACTCTTGACGGAACTGTGAACTGCACCACCTCCAGGCTGGGCATAGCTGTCAAGATTGGGACTCGGTCCCAGACATGAAGACGCAGCAGGCGGGGCTTGCCGCCCCGACGCTCTGCCCGAGATGCGACGCCTCAGCCCCAGCTGTCAACGGCGAGCGGCCCGCAGACCGGTGCCCCGTTTGCTCGCTTCAGCTCAGCTGGTGTGGCAACTGTCGGGGCGTGGCCGGCCCATTCGACCGCTTCTGCGGATTCTGTGGGTTCGAGCTCATCCGCGGTGAGCCCCGCAGCCGGCTATGGCGCCTGTGGCAGGTGGCCCTCCTGGCGCTGCTGGTGGCCGGCCTGGGCTACGGTCTCTGGGCAGCAGGGGTGCCGTCGGCGCTCGTGGGCGGGGTCCGGGCTCTGTTGAGTCCGCCGGCCACGAGCGTTGAGCCCAGCGCGGGCTATGGGAACCGCGTGCTGGCCGTAGGTTATTCGGTCCCCGGCGACTGGGCGGCCATCGATCTGTCGACTGGCGCGAGCCCACAGCCGATCGTGGTGCTCTCGCGGAGTCCCCTGGACCGGTCTGCTGCTGCTGACTCAGGAGGCGACCTCACCAGGGTGGACCACATCCAGTCCACCGTCATGGCGATGAGCCGGCCCGCCGCGGGAACCACGGTCGTGGCCGATGCACGGGACCCCGTTGTGGCGCTCACGACGGAAGTGGCGCCCCTTGTGGCCGCCCCGCCCCCAGGCTTGAAGGTGGAGGTCACCGAACCGGTCCACGCTGCAACGGTGGGCAACCGCAGTGGCGCCGTCGTCGTGCTTAAGCTGACGCGTGGAGACGCCGTCACGTACCTCCGCCGCGCCCTGGTGTACGCGCCGCGGCCGGGGGTCGCAGCCATCTTCCAGGTTGATGCGCTGGAACCCGCGGCGGAGTGGCCCGCCGTAGACACGTCCGCGGTCGCAACGGTGATCCGCTCGCTCAACTTCGAGTAGAGCC
>DATFWQ010000127.1:0-12737 GCA_035259145.1 Candidatus Dormiibacterota bacterium
CGATACGGCTGGGCAAAGCGCCAGGCGCGACGAAGCATGGCGGAGTCAAGGGAGAAGCCGCCAAGGCGGTCGGGATCGAGCCACATCGCGTGCCAGACGCTCACCAGCCGTGGTCAGTCTGGAACAAGGTCGGGGGCTTGCGGCAAGTCCCCGGTGGCATGAGAAAATGGATGAGGACAATAAGGGCCGCTTTCCGTAAAGTGGCGTTATCTCCGCTTTCGATTGGGCCGGTTTCCGGAAACCGGCTCTGTCAAGCCAAGCACTGCGCGCACGTGGCAGGCGATGGCGTCCGGCGAGCTGTAGACGTCGGACGCGGTGAAGCGGAGCAGGCGGAATCCCGCTCTCATCAGGCGGTTCTGGCGGCGGTTGTCCTCCACCAGACTCTCCCGATGGGTGCTCCCGTCGTACTCCAGGGCCAGCCGGTGGTCGGGGTAGTAGAGGTCGGTACGGGCGAGAAACCTTCCCTCGTCGTCGTACAGCGCAACCTGTGCTTGCGGACGTGGAAGGCCGGCGTCGATCAGCAGCACGCGCAGGCGTGTCTCCATGGCCGACTCTGTTGCAGGCTCGGCGAGGTCGGCCACTCGCCTCGCCCGGGAGATCCACGTCGATCCTGGATGCGTCGCGAGGTACCAACGAAACTCGGCCAGATCGATCAGCCGGCTGTGCAGCGCCTTGTCCACCGCCACGATACCTTCGACCAGGCCAGGTGACGCGCGAGATCGAAGGCGGTGCGGAGAGGCGAGGTGACCGGCACGCCGTGGCGTCTGACGATGTCCTGGGTCGAAAGGATGGCGTTCCGGATGCACAAGCCGGCGCGAGCCGAAACGCAGCATCCATACGGGACCGTGACCTCAACCGGATCGGCTGGGACCATGTCGAGACCGTGTAGCCAGCCCGCGGTCTGCCCAGAGAAAACGGCGCCTTCGGGTAGTCGCCGGTACAGCGCTCTGAGGATGAGCGCTGGGTTGTCTGCAACCCCGGTCCAGGCGTTAACAACCACTTTCCGGAAAGTGGCCCTTTCGAGGGCCCTCGATTGGCCCTAAATCCGAAAACCGGCCCGTCTCTGCTCAAATAGCGCGGGTGAGCGACACCGTTCAAGTGGGAGCAGACGCCCTCCGCGAGTTCAGTGCGAGCCTGGCGAGGGCGATGGGCGCGGACAGTGAGGCGGCCGCGGAGGTGGCCCGCCACCTGGTCAGCGCCAACCTCTCCGGCCATGACTCCCACGGGGTGCTGCGGTGGCCCCAGTACGTGGCCGAGCTGGACCGCGGGGAACTGGACCCCACCGCCCACCCGCAGATAAGCCACGAGAGCGCGGTGACAGGGCTGTTCGACGCTCGCCGCGGGTTTGGCCAGCACTCGACGATGACCGCCACGGAGTGGGTGCTCACCCACGCACGCGAGAGCGGCATCGCGGCCGCCGCTGTGCGCCGGTCCATGCACATCGGCCGCCTCGGTGAGTACACGGAGCGACTCGCCGACGAAGGCCTGGTGGGCATCGTCACCGTGGGGGTGGCCGGGTCCGGGTCGGGTACCGTCGCGCCCTTCGGAGGGGCCACCCGCTTCCTCGGGACCAACCCCTGGTCGATGGGTGTTCCCGCCGAAGGGCGGCCGCCCCTGATCTTCGACGCCGCCACATCGACGGTAGCCGAGGGCAAGGTCCGCCTGGCCCTGGCCGGTAAGGGCAAGGTGCCGCCAGGCACCGTTCGTGACCCCGAGGGCAGGCCGACTCAGGAGCCGGCTGAGCTGTATGCGGGCGGCAGTCTGACCGTGCTCGGCGGCGACGTGGCCGGGCACAAGGGCTACGGCCTTTCGCTGGCCTCCGCGCTGGTGGGGGGCCTGGCGATGATCGGCGACGACGATCCCACGCCGGCCGGCTGCATGCGCCGGCCGGACGCGTGGGGGCACAGGCTGGCAGGCGTTTTCGTGGTCGCGATCGATCCGGCGGCGTTCGGCGACGCCGCCGAGTACCGCCGGCGCGTCGGCGAGGTGCTGGACGACGTGGAGAGCGTCGCAACGGCACCAGGGGTGGCGGCGGTCCTGGTGCCGGGCGATCCCGAGCGCGCAAGCCGAGAGCGGAGGGCGCGCGATGGGATCCTGGTGCCCGCGTCCACATGGCAGGAGCTGGCGGCTATCGCCGAGCGGTTCGGAGTGCAGCTCCCTCCCGCGCCGGCAGCGGTTTGAGAAGACGGCCTGATCACCCCCTCCCCCGGCTTCGCCGCGTACTCCTCCGACCCCGCGGGTGAGAGATGCAACTAGCCTGGCGCCCGAAAGGCCCAGATAGTGGTCGGGAGGCCGAGCAGCCTGATCGGGTGACGCGACCTGAGGCGATCCGCTCGCGGCTGGAGGACTGCCGCCTCGAACGCGGCTGACGGCGGCACCAGCACCACGATTGCACCACCCCGCGCCGCCACCCTCTCGAACTCGATGAATGCCCTTTGCAACCACAGGACGGGCTGTTCCACGTGAAACCGGCGGCCGAAGGGCAGGTTGGAGATGATCGCCCCCGCGAACCCTGACGGGAAGGGCAGCGCCCGGGCATCCGCGATCACGAGCGGCGCGCCGGGCGGCAGGTTGGAGCGGGCCGCACGGATGGCGTCAGCGGCGATGTCGGCGCCGAAGCCGCCAAGGCCGGAGTCGAGCGCTTCCCGGACGATCGTCCCCGCGCCGCAGCACGGGTCCAGCACCGGCAACCGCAGGGCGGTCGAGAGCTCGGCCAGCATGAGCATGGCCGCAGCCACCACCGGGCGCAGTGCCCCCCGCCTTTCGACCTCGCGACCGGATCGCTGGCGCATCCGCCGGTCGGTGAGGCGCACCCCGAGGCGGACGCGCGTGGGCGCGGTCTGCAGTGCCCACAGCTCGAGCGGCGCGGGGTCCGCCAGGCGCCAGCGTGGGCGGTCTCGCAGGACGGTACGGGCCAGTTCGTCGCGCAGCTCGGTGCGCCTAAACACCCGTTCGGTGCGCAGGCGCGTGACCACGTGGAAGCCGGGTCGGGGACCGAGACCGCCCAGGCGTGGGGCAATCGCAGGCAGTGCTGCGTCATAGCGTGACGGGCTCCAGAGATGGCCGGCCAGGCGCGACAGCGGTGCGCCCACGTGACCGGTACCGATCTCTACGAAGAGGTCCTCAGCCAGTCGCGTCTCGATCGACAGTGAGGGCGCCGCGGTCAGCGGCACCACGTCGCTTCGCCCGTCGTGCTCCACCTCTCCGACGGCTTCGACCTGCCGGGTCAGCTCTTCGCGAAGGAGGCTGCCGAGGCCAGGCACGGTGAGCGCGAAGAAGCGCATCGCTACAGCCGCAGCGCCGCCTCCGCCGCCAGCCGGAAGAGCGGTTCACGGCCGTGGTGCCGGTCCCAACTACGATGGTCCCACTCGTCACCCGCGAGCGAGTCGCCGGCATACAGCAGGCTGATCAGAGGGACCTGCCGAAACTGAGCCACCGCAAGGAGCGCCGCCGCCTCCATCTCGACGACCAGGCAGCCTTCCTGGCGCCGGCGGCTGACGCGCGCCGGGGTCTCGCGGTAGGGGCCGTCGGTGGTCCAGGTTTTGCCGAGCACGCACGGCACGCCTCGCTCGTTCAGGAGACCTTCCACCAACCGCACCGCCTCCGGGTCGGCCCGCACCTCGCGGTCGGGCGGGAGATAGTGGTAGGAGGTTCCCTCGTCGCGGACTGCGGATGTCGGCACGACGACGTGACCCAACGCCAGCTCGGGCACGAGTGCGCCGGCGCCGCCGCAGGCGACAAAGCGCCGGCAGCCCAGAGCTATCGCGTTCTCGAGCCGGATCGCCGCCAGTGCGGCTCCGACTCCAGGGTGGAGCAGAGCCACGTGGCCACCGTCCAGCTCGACGTCGTACATGACCTGCACCCCCTCCTCACCTCGCCAGCGAGCGCATTCACAGGCCTGGCCCTCGGAGGTGAGCTTCTCGATCACGTCAGAGAAGAAGCAGAGAACTGCTGCCTCCGGCACGGCGCGGGGCGCGTGGAAGGCTGAGGGCTCGATCATCGCTCGCCGCGATGGGTCGTATTCGAGGATGGGATAGCTCACGCCACGATGATGCCTGCTGGGAATGAAGCAGCGGGGTTCGGCGTACGGTGGCGAGCTCGAAGCCGGCCGGGGCCCGGAAGGGGGATTCGCGGTACGCGCCCGGCTCCCGTTGGAGCCCGACGTGACGGCAACGCCGTAAGAGGCGCGCCGCCGTTACCCTGACCTCCAGGCGGCGTTGGGTCCATGGATGGCGCACTACCATACTGGCCCGTGTCCGGCGCGAAGCCTGCCTTTGAGGACCTCTATCGGGAATACCTGGGCCGGATCTACGCCTTCCTCCGCTCCCAGCTTGGGAACGCCCCGGACGCGGAGGACGTCACGTCCCAGGTGTTCATGAAGGCGTTCGAGGCGTACTCTCGCTTCGAGCCGCGGCACGCCAGCCCTGCCGCCTGGCTGTTCCAGATCGCACGCAACGCCGCACTCGACCATTACCGTCGCGCCGGCCGTCTTGAGAGGACCGAGCGGGCGCTGGCACGCGAGCCGGCGCCCAGCATCGATCCTGGAACGGTGGCGCAGGAGCGGATGCTCTACCGTGAGTTGATGGAGGCTGTGGCCAGGCTCCCGGACCGCCACCGCGAAGTCATCGGCCTGCGTCATTCGGGGCTGAGCTTCCAGGAGGTCGGCGGGGTCATGGGGTGCAGCGAGGACGCCGCCAAGATGCTGTACCACCGTGCGCTCAAGGCTCTGCGGGCGGCCGTTCCGGAGGAGACCCCTTGAGCGGGCTCGACGACCCTGGCACAGAAGAGCTGGAGCGCCGGCTCGACGCGGCCTTTGCTTCCACCCGGCCGCGGCGGGGCTTCGAGGACGAGCTGTGGCAGCGGCTCCATTCAAGACGGCCCTGGTGGCGGCGAGTGCGAGCGCCGGCGCCAAAGGCACTGCCGGCGCTGGGCGCCCTGGTCGGAGTCCTGCTCGTCGGCTTCCTTGTGGTGACCCTGGTCAGCTCGGGAGCCCTGCGGGGGCATGGCCCCGGTGGCGCGGGCTCCACGACGACGTCTGCAGGCAGCGCAAAGCAGGAGCTCGCCTTCGGCGCTCTACCACGCCCGGCCGCCATATCGGCCTCGCTGCTCGCTCCGGGTGGCGCCCCCCCGGCGACAGCGGCGGTCCCGCGCGTGTCCGACACCGCGGCGCTTCCTGCAGTGCCGCCACGGCTGCCCGTCTACCGCTACACCGCCGCAGCCGGGCCCCCAAACGGGGCTGTGCTCGAGCAGGCATCAGTGCCGGCGGGGCTGGAGACCGCTTACTATCCGACGCGTCCACCCTCGGATGCAGCCACTGATGTGCGCGCGGCCGGCCCATCCACCCGCGGCCAGCCCGGGGAGGTGACCGTGACGAGCGCTCGAATCGTCTACGTTGCCATGACCGAAGGCGGCGTTGGCTACCTGGAACCCGAGTACGAGCTCAGCGGCACACACAAGGTGGGCGAGACGACGACGCCTTTCGTTGTGCGCGTGCCCGCGCTGGCGGCAGAGGCCTATCGCTGAGGGCTCGTAACCGCTCAGCTCTCTGGCCCGACCTCGCTCAGCGCCTGGCGTACCGCATCCTTCGTCACCCCGGCGTCTTCGAGCGCCGATGCGGTCCAGCTCTCACCATCGATGAGGAGCCCTAGCAGCAGATGGTCGGTGCCCACCTGCGACGCTCCCTGGCGCCGCGCCTCGTCCTGAGCGACCTTCAGCACCCTGCGAACGCGGTTGGTCGGAAGCAGCTGCCCCTCCTTCCTGGCGGGTGCTGCTCCACCCTCCTCGGCTGGACGCAGTCCGGCGGGACGATCCGGCCCTCCGCCAGATTCCTCGGCCTGTTGCTGGGCCGCGAGCGCGTCCAGGTCGAGGTCGAGGCGTCGCAGTGCCTGACCTGCGCGGCCTTCTTCGACCTCGGAGAGCCCGCGCAGCAGATGACTTGTCCCGATCCAGGGCTGCCGTGCCTCTTCCGCCGCAACATGCGCCTGGCCGAGCGCGTCCTGAGCGGCCGCGGTGAAGACTGCGATCGGATCCGATCCTTCAAGTGGGGAGGGCACCAGCTGGACCAGAGACTTCCTCATCATGGCTTCGGTCAGCACCCTTGCCGAGTGCGGGGCGAAGCGGCCAGGCGAGGCGATAGGCGTGTGGGGGAATACGTGGTTGCGGAGCCAGTCCAGGCAGGCCACGGTGACAATCGAATTGATCGGCAGCCCCGTCAGCCTGCTGGCCTGTTCGAGCTGGCCGTATACGGGATCTGCGAACCGAACGGTTGTTGATTTCATATTGGTGTCATTTTGAGCTCAAAATGAGGCGAATGCAATCCGAAGCTGACGCGGCTGCGTACCGAACGATAGGCTGGGCGCGTTGACGAGTTGCTGGAGTTTGTGAAACACCATCTCGCCGCCGCCGTCCTCGTGATAGTGGTCGCCACGGCCTGCGGCAGCGGACCCTCCAGCTCGAGCCATCCGGCCGCGCCTTCGGGCAGCCCGTCGCCGAGCGCAAGCAATGACACCTCCCGGCAGGAGCTCCTCTTTGCCGCCCTCGAGCCTGGGGGCGACGTGACGAGCCTACGGGACAACGCGGTGGCCATCGTCCGGCAGGATGGAACCGCCAGGGCCAAGGCCCGCTTCGATCCGCGCCAGCTGCCCAGGATCGGCCCCGCCCTCCCACTGCCGCAGCCGGAGGCCCGAGTCGCCGCGGGCAAGGTGTTCTTCGCAGACGGCGCAGGGGTGATTCGCTCTCTTTCGGCCGACGGCGCGATTGCCACCGTGACCACGATCCCCCTGAGCAGCGGCCAGCAGATGCTCTCTTTCGCTGTCAGCCCTGACGGCGGTCAGATCGTGGCAGCCGTCTTCAGCTTTCCCCCGGTTCGCAACCCGCCCCCCCAGAGCCCGATCGACAATCCGTACGGGCCTGGAGACTTCACCCTCCAGGAGTGGACCGCGAAAGCAGGCCAGGGCCCGACCTCGCTGGCCAGACGAAACTGGCCGCAGTCGGGCCCGCTGCCGCAGGACGTGCTCGAGATCGTGGGGTGGTCACAGGACGCCCCGCTTGCCACGATCGACAGTGAGCTGGGCACCAACCAGGGGAGTCAGGGCCGGGTCATGTTCGGTCACGTTGCCGAGCTCGACACCGCCGGTCGGCCCGGCCCGCCGTTGGGTGGATACAGCTGCAGCCCCTGGTCTGTGCTGCGCGACGAGACCGTCCTCTGCAACGATGACAACGGCAACCTGCGCAGCTTCTCAGTGCGCTCGAAGAACGGCAGCGTGCGCTACCGATTCCAGTCCTCAGGCGATCAGCAGTACCTGAACCTGAGCTTGTCCCCGGACGGCAGCCGGGTCGCCTACCTCGTCAGTGTCGGGAGTGGCAACCAATCGTTCGTGATCGACGGGGCCGGGAAGACCGTCAAGCTGCCGGCGACCTTCCGGCCTCAGGGCTGGCTCAACAGCACAACCCTGATAGGGGTGGTTCAGACGTTGCAGGGTGAGGGCGACATGGCCCTGGTCCGGTTGGAGCAGCCAACCCGGATGGAAGACCTCGGATTCCACGGCTTCTTCGCCGGAGTCGTACAGGGGAGCTAATGAACCGCTGTCCAGGATGCTATGCTCGCGGGCTGGACAAGGGAGGGTAGTTCCTGAGGGAAGCCCACATGGAAACCGTGTCCTCGGTGCTGGTCACCGTTCAAGGGCCCGACGAGCGCGTCGAGCTCCAGCTGCCGGCGCATCAGCCGATCGTGGAGCTGCTACCGCTGCTGGTGGAGGTTTGCTGCGGGGGACAGGTGATCGAGGGCACCGAGTGGGAGCTCGGCCTGCTTGGTGGTCTTGCCTTCGACGGCGCTCGCACCCTGCATGATGTGGGGGTCATGGACGGCTCGCGGCTCCATCTGAGAGACGCGGGGGCCCCTGTGCTCAACTACCTGACCGATGAGCCCTCGGGCGGTCCTGCCGACCCAGCGGAAGTGGACATGATGCTCGCCTCCGGCTGGGAGGAAAGCCTGCTGCCGCAAGAGCGCACCAGGCTGGTGCTGCCGCCGATTGTGTCAGTGCCGAATCGGCTTGTCCACGCCCTGCAAGGGGCGATCAGACGGGCCGGGACGCCGCCACGTGTACCAGCGATCCAGCCGCAGCTCGGGCAGATCGTCGACCCCACGAGCCTGACCATCCCCGGTTCACCTGACATGGTCGACCGGATCCGTGCCGCCTGGGGCTCGACCGACTACCTGAAGCGTCTGGACGAGACAATCGTCATGCCCCAGCTTCGGCGGTGCGCCACGATAGCGGTGATCTCTCCCAAGGGAGGGGTCGGTAAGACGACGACCACGACCCTGTTGGGCTCTCTGCTCGCCCTTCTGCGCCGCGATCGCATCGTGGCCATCGACACCAACCCCGACTTCGGCTCGCTCGGTCGCCAGCTTGCGCCTGAGCACGTCGTCTTCGTCGACGACCTGTATGAGGTGCTCGACGACCCCGAGTTGACCGTTACCACGCTTGACAACCACCTGGGCCGTGCCGCGCACGGGCTGATGGTCCTGCCGGCTCCGAGCGACCCCGTCCGTGCCGGCCGCCTCGACGCCGGAGTCTATGGGAAGGTGGTGCGGAGGCTGCAGCAGATGGTCGGCGTGATCGTCCTCGACACCGGGACCGGGTTGAATGAGCCGGCGGCGAGGGCGGCGCTGTCCACGGCTGATCAGGTGGTGCTGGTGTCGGACTCCGAGCTGGCCACGGCCAGCCTGGTCGCGGAGGCGGCCGCTCTGCTGAGGCAGGACAACCTGCCGCTCTGGCTGGTCATGAACAAGGCTGGCGTGCCGACCGAGCTCGATCTCCGTGCTTTCGGCGCGGTGATTCCGTACGCCAGAGGGTTGGTCGAGATCAGCTCCAACCTCCGGGCCGCTCGCCTGGTCGCCGCCGGGCGCTTCACGTGGCTCGATGCGCCGGGGAGCTGGAAACGCTCTGTGCGCGAGCTCGCGGCAGCCCTCGTCGCCGAGTGGCCGGACCTCGGGATCGCGGCTTAGCGCGGCGGTCCACCAGGGCGCGGGGACACGCATCGTTGATTCGAGACCGGTCGTCGCGCGATCGAGCAGGGCCCCCGTTCTCCACCTACGATCAACCTGTGCCGTGAGCAGTGGGAGCGCGACGACGCAGTTCGGCATCCTCGGCACCCTGGAGGTCTGGCGAGACGGCCGGCCCGTCGCGCTGCAGGGTCCGCGGGTGCGGCTGCTGCTCGCGCTGCTCCTGGTGAACGCAGGCCACCTCGTGGCGAGCGCCCGCCTCATCGATGGCCTGTGGGGCGAGGCGGCGCCCCCTCGCGCGGCGAACGCGCTGCAGGCCCTCGTGTCCCGGTTGCGTGCGGCCCTGGGACCTGGGCTTGTGGAGGCTCGCTCAGGCGGCTACCGACTCGCTGTGGCGCCGGAGGCCGTCGACGCTCTGCGCTTCGAGCGGCTTCTCGCCGAGGGGCGGGCGGCGCTGGCCGCCGGTGATCCGCGCCGGGCCGCCGAGCTGCTGAAGGCTGGACTGGCGCTCTGGCGCGGAGAACCGCTAGGGGACCTCGGATGGGCCGACGTTCTGCGCGCCGAGATGCTTCGCCTCGAGGAGCTCCGGCTGGACGCGTCCGGCGACCGGATCGAGGCGGAGCTCGCCGGCGGCTCTCACGCCGGTCTGGTTGCGGAGCTGGAAGCACTGGTCGCCGCCTACCCGCTGAACGAGCGTATTCGGGGCCTGCACATGCGCGCGCTCTACGCCTCCGGCCGCCAGGCCGACGCCCTGATTGCGTACGACCAGACGCGCACTCTCCTCCGAGAGGAGCTCGGCGCCGACCCGGCGCCAGAGCTGCAGCGCCTCCATATCGCCATACTCCGGCGAGACGCGAGTCTCGAGGGCGCGGCGGCCGCCCTACCCCCGACCAACCTGCGCGCTCAGCCGACCACCTTCGTCGGGCGTGAGGAGCTCCTGGAACGGCTCCGCGAACTCCTCGACCGATCGCGGCTTGTCACGCTGGTCGGCCCTGGCGGGGCGGGCAAGACCCGCCTGGCGGCCGAGCTGGCGGCCAGCGAGCGGTCCCGCTACGCCGACGGCGTCTGGATGGTCGAGCTGGCCCCGCTGAGCGACCAGGCAGACCTCCCTCAATCCGTCCTTGCCGCCCTTGGCCTTCGCGAGCGCAGCCTGCTGGAGCGCGGCCGAGGCCCGGTGACCGAGCCGCTCGACGGGCTGCTAGGGGCGCTCGCCGGCCGCCGGCTGCTGATCGTGATGGACAACTGCGAGCACCTGGTGGAAGCGGCCGCCAGAATCGCCGACGCGATCGTGGGCCGCTGTCCGGCTGTGCGCATCCTGGCTACCAGCCGGGAGCCTCTGGTCGTGACCGGCGAGACGCTGTGCCCGGTACCGTCGCTCCGCCTGCCGCCCGAGGACGTCGCCCCGGAGGATGCCGCCGGCTATGCCGCCGTGCGCCTCTTTCTCGACCGGGGCTCAGCGGCGCGTCCCGACTTCGCGCTCACGGCGCATACGGTGGCCGCCGTCGTTCAAATCTGCCGCCGCCTCGACGGGCTGCCGCTGGCGATAGAGCTGGCCGCCGCGCGCCTGCGGTCGCTGTCGGTCGCTCAGGTGGCTGAGCGTCTGGACGACCGCTTTGCCCTGCTCACCGGCGGCACTCGGACCGCCCTCGCGCGCCACCAGACGCTGCGCGCGGTGGTGGACTGGAGCTGGGAGCTGCTGGACGAGCCCGAGCGGGCCCTTCTGCGCCGGCTCTCGGTGTTCGCCGGCGGAGCGACGCTCGAGGCGGCTGAGCGGGCGTGCGCCGGGGTTGGCCTGGCGCGCGCCGGCATCCTCGACATCCTGGCCAGCCTTGTCGACAAGTCGCTCGTCGAGGCCGACGGCGTGCAGCGGGACGAGATGCGCTACCGGCTGCTGGACACGGTGCGCGCTTACGGCGCAGAGCGGCTGCGCGAGGCCGGGGAGACGACGGCAGTCGGCCGGGCCCACGCAGAGTACTTCTGCGATCTGGCCGAGCGGGCAGAGCCGGAACTGCGGGCACGCAACCAGCTGACGTGGTTGGCCCGCCTGGACGCCGAGCACGACAACCTGCGGGCGGCGCTGCGGTGGGCCGTCGACAGCCGGGACACCGAGCTCGCCATGCGCCTGTTCGGAGCCCTGGCGTGGTACTGGTCGCTGCGCGGCCGGCTGCCCGAAGGCCGGTCCTGGCTGCGGTCGGTCATGGCGATGCCGGGTGAGGTGCCGGCCCTTGTCCGAGCCCGTGCCGACGTGATGGCCGGACTATGGTCCTGGGCCGTCGACTCTCCCGAGGCCGCCGTGGCTGCGGCGGGGCGCGCCCGCGCCCTCTACAAGCAGTCGGGTCAGCCGCCGCACCCGTTGCTGCTTGTCGTGGAGCCGCTGCTCGCCTTGCTCGACGACGACGTGGACCGGGCGAGGGCCCTGGCGGACGCGGTGCTTGCCGACGCGGGCGCCGGCGAGGTGTCCCACGCCACTGCGCTGCTAATGATCGGCATCATCGAGTCCCTCCGGGGCGAGATGGACAACGCGGAGCGTGCGTCAGAGGAGGCGGTAGTCCGGTTTCGGGAGCTGGGTGAGCGCGCCGGCCTCGCTCAGGCGCTGGCGAGCCTGGCCGAGATCGCCGAGGCGCGTGGCGATCATCACCGAGCCCTGGCCGTGGCCGAGGAGGCGGTCGGCCTGGCACGCGAGCTTGGCGCCCCGACCGAAATTCCCGTCCTGCTCGCGCAGGTGGGCTCGGCGCAGGTAATGACCGGCGAGGTCGAGCTGGGCCTCGCCACCGCAGAGGATGGGCTCCGGCTGGCGATGGAAGGGGGCATCCCGGACGTGGTGGCCCCCGCGTCTGTCGCGGTGGCCGCGCTGGCCCGCTCGCGGGGCGACCTGGCCCGGGCGCGGCAGCTGTACGAGGAGGCGGCCAGGACGGCGCCCGAGCAGCTCGCGCCGATGAGGGCCAGGGCTCTGGTGGGGCTCGGCTTCGTCGCCGAGCTGGAAGGGGACCCGGAGCGTGCCGCGTCGCTCCACCGTCAGGCGGTGGAGGTCGTCCGTGCCGGCCCGACTCCCAGCATTCTCTGGAACCGCCTGGTGCTGGCGCAGGCGCTGACTGGGCTGGCCGCTGCGGCGGCTGCCCAGGGGAGCGCCGAGCGGGCCGCAGTCCTGCTCAGCGCAGCGAGCAGTCTGCGCGGCCCGGCTCCGCTGTCAACCGTGGAGCAGGGGGACATCGTCCGCGTCGAGGAAAGGGCGCGCCGGGACCTCGGGGCCCAGCGCTTCAAGCAGGCGCGCAACCGCGGTGCGGCCATGAGCCGGGAGGAGGTCCTGGCCTATCTGGATGATTGATCCCGGGGCGCTCAGACCCGCCGTCGGTAGACGGTCACCGACAGCGGGGCGAACACGGCCACCACGGCCACCGACCAGACCAGCAGCTTGAGCGCCGGCTCGAGCACCTGGCCGCCCACCAGCAGGCCGCGCACGGTGTCGGAGAGCAGCGAGATCGGGCTGATGCCCGCCCAGGCCTGCAGCCATCCGGGCATGGTTCTCGTGGGCACGAAGATCGAGCTCGCGAACGTGAGCGGGAAGACGACCAGGGTGGCCGCGACCTGCACGCCGGCCGGGCTCTTCATCAGCAGGCCCAGCAGGATCATGATCCAGCAGAAAGCGAGTGCGAATCCCACCATCACGGCGGCAGCCGCCAGCGTTTGTGGGAGCCCGGTCTCGACGTGGAAGCCGAGCATCATCCCGAAACCG
>DATFWQ010000128.1:0-24794 GCA_035259145.1 Candidatus Dormiibacterota bacterium
CAGGAGCTGGTTCAGCGTCTGCTCCCGCTCGTCGTGACCACCGCCCAGGCCGGCGCCTCGCTGGCGGCCCACGGCGTCGATCTCGTCCACGAAGACGATGCAGGGGCTGTTCTTCTTGGCCTGGTCGAAGAGGTCGCGCACGCGGCTGGCACCGACGCCCACGAACATCTCCACGAACTCGGAGCCCGAGATGTTGAAGAAGGGCACCCCGGCCTCGCCGGCCACGGCCTTGGAGAGCAGCGTCTTGCCGGTGCCGGGCGGGCCCACCATCAGCACCCCCTTCGGGATCCGAGCCCCCAACGCCACGAACTTCTCCGGGTACTTCAGGAACTCGACCACCTCGGTCAGCTCCTGCTTGGACTCGTCGACCCCGGCCACGTCGGCAAAGGTGACCTGGGGCTTGTCACCGGCGATCATGCGGGCGCGGCTGCGCCCGAAGGACATGGCCTGGTTGTTGCCGCTCTGCGTCTGACGAAGGATGTAGTACATGAACCCGCCGATCAGAAGCAGGAAGATCAAGCTCGGCAGCAAGCTGGCGAGCAAGTAGCCTAACGTCCCGCCGCTCGATTGATACCTGACGTCCACGCCGTCCAGCGTCAGCTGCTGGGCAAGCGTAGCCGTGTTCGAGGGCAGCTGCACGGCAAAGCGCTTGCCATCGCGGTCAAGTACAGTTGCGTCGGTCCCGTTGATCGTGACCGATGCGATCTTGCCCGCCTGCGCCCGGTTGACGAGATCTGAGTAGTTCAGCGCCGGTGCTTGCTGGCCACCCGAGATGGACCACGTAAGGATCAGTCCCCCGACCAGGACGACGAGCAACACGAGGTAGGTGAACGGCCGGTTCCGTCTCATCCTGCCCTACCCGCAACCTTCAGGGCACGTGGGCAAGGGCGCCGCGAGGGCACCGAGACACACCACTCTGATCCATCGAACCGGGCTCTTTGGGATCACCACGTCGTGCTGCTGAGAGCAACGCTCCTAACGAGGATCATAGGTCGAAACCAGATCGGACGAAATGACCGGGTGTCGCCGAGAGCAGCAGTGGTCGAATCTGGAAGGCCTGGTTGTCATCCAGATCGGGAGCGCGACGTGCTCGCCGCGACCCTTGAGCTGGTGGTCAACGTGGCGGATCTCGACAGTGGGCGGGACGCCGTCAACCAGGCTGTGTCACGCCTCAGAGTGGACGATCGGTCATCGGCGGCGCCCGGCTCCGGTGAACCGCCGGTGGGCGCCAGCACCCTTGACAGGACACGCTCTGCCAGGAGATACGCGATCAGGCTGTAGACGATCCCTATCAGCACGTCGATCACGTAGTGCTCGCCCATATAGATGACAGCCAGCCATACCGACGCCACGTAGGGTAAGATCGCCAGTCCTCGCTTCCCGAAGTACCGCACGGCGAACAACAACATCAAAGTCGGGTACGCGGCATGGACCGATGGGATTGCCGCCACCGGGTTGGGATTGAATGCCTGGTAGATGCCCGGAAGGCTTAGCCGCGCCGGGAAAGCCTTGAGGGTGTCGGCCAGGACCTGGTGCACCGGTGGGAGGTAGCTGTGCTGGGCAGCCAGCCAGGGCGGAGCTGCCGGGAACAGGACGTACGTGACGAGGGCCGCGTACGACAGCAAGACAAACGCCGCCATGAAGTTCTTGAATTGCGTGTAGCTGCGCAGCCACAGCAGCAAGGCGAAGCTGAGCGGGGTCACGAAATGCATGAAGTACACGACGGTGGCGACATAGTCGTAAACGTGCGGGGAGCCTGGGTGATAGAACCAGCTTTGCAGCGCCACTGTAGGCACGGTGGAGAACACAAGAGAATCGGTCCGGATTGAAAAAAGATAGTGCACGTGGGCGCCGAGAATCGGAGCCATGCCGCGGAGGAATTCGTAAGAGAACAACAAGAGCAGAAAGGGAACCCAGTCCATCAGATAGCGCCGCGCTCGACCCATCAACAGCACTGGAAGAAGGAGGATGAAGAAGTAGCGGTCGGGCTCGATCCCAACACCGAGGACGATGAGTGCCACCGTCAGCACCGTGATGTAGAGGCCGAAAACGATGAAGACGACCGAGCCGTTCGACCACGTTGTCCTCAAGCGCTCGCCAGCTCGCGTCGACACTCCAGCCAACTCAAACAGCGGCGTCTTACAGCTTGCTGGGAAGAGCCTGTGAATTTGCTGAGCAAGCGCAAAAGCTGCGTTCAGAAGGCCGCGCGGCACGCACTGAGCACGAGGTTGTCAAACAAATCCTGCGAGCGCATGATCTGGTCAACACCGTCACTACGAGGGGAGGAAATGCGATGGACGACACTGATGGGCGGTCCAATGGCGAGGGGCCAGTCCCGGACAGGCCCCTGACTGACCGCACCGAAGCCGGCCAGAGCCCGAATCGATCCCGTCGGGCAGCGATCGGCGCCGGCGGAGCGGCGGCCGCCGTGGTCGCGCTGGGCGCCGGCGCCTATCTGGCTGAGCGCGCCGGGCTGCTTCCGGGCGGCGGCCTCACCATCAAGGTGAACGGCAAGGACCACGCTGTTCAGGCTGATCCGGACACACCACTCCTCTACGTGCTCCGCAACGAAGTAGGCCTCCAGGGCCTCCGCTTCGGCTGCGGACTTGCTCAGTGTGGCTCGTGCACAGTCCAGCTGGACGGCAGGGCAGTCCGGTCCTGTCAGACCAGGGTCAGCGCGGTTGCCGGTCGGGCCGTCACCACGCTCGAGGGACTGGGCACGATAGCCCACCCGCACCCGCTGCAGAGGGCCTTCATCGACCAGCAGGCAGCGCAATGTGGCTACTGCATCCCGGGCATGATCATGGAGGCGGAAGCATTCCTCCGGTCCAAGCCGAAGCCGACTGCGGCCGAGATCAAGACCGCCCTCGGCGGTCATCTGTGCCGCTGCGGCACCCACTATCGCATAGTGCGAGCGGTGCAGGCCGCGGCGGGGACCCTGCAGGCCGGAGCCGGGGCGCAACAGGGAGGATGACGATGGCCGAGCTCAGACACCTCACCCCGACACGCCGCGCCTTCATGAAAGCGGCCGGCGGTCTTGTGGTGGGGATCAGCCTCCCTGCCTACGTGGGCCAGCTACCGACCGCCGCAGCTGCACCCACGCCTGGGACAGCCCCGTTTGGTCCCTTGACCGTCCCGGTGGACCAGCTCGATTCCTGGCTCGAGGTCGCCAAGACCGGCACCGTCACGATCTTCACCGGCAAGGTGGAGCTCGGCACAGGGACCCTGACGGCCACCAGGCAGATCGTCGCCGAAGAGCTGGACATCGCCTTCTCAGCGACCGAGATCGTCCAGGCAATCACTGGCATGACCGTCGATCAGGGAGTTACTGCGGGCAGCCAGACTATGCGCACGCAGTGGGCTACCGGACTCCGCATCGCAGCCGCGTCGGCGAGGCAGGCCCTGCTCGGAATGGCGGCGACAAAGCTCTCTGTTACCGCTGACAAGTTGAGGGTCCAGAACGGTGTGGTCAGCGTGCAGGGTGACAGCAGCAAGTCGGTGTCCTACGCCGAACTGGTCGGCGGAGGCAAGATAAGTGCTCAGCTGTCCCGGACTGCCAAGCCGAAGGACGCGAGCACCTACCAGGTGGTGGGCCAGTCGATCCCCAGGGAAGACATCCCGGCCAAGGTGACCGGCGTGTTCACGTTCGTTCAGGACGTGAGGCTGCCCGGAATGCTGCACGGGCGGATCGTGCGGCCGACACGCCCCTCACCGCTCACCACCAGCCCCACGGCAATGGCGAGGGTGATCACAGGCACACTCGCCAATGCCACTCTCGGAAGCGTGGACGAGTCCTCTATTGCCCATCTAAAGGGAATCGTCAAGGTCGTCACAAAGAGCAACTTTGTGGGCGTGGTCGCGGATCGTGAGGAACAGGCGATCGCGGCGGCGCAAGCACTCAAGGTGACATGGAACGACCCGGCCACCCTCCCCGATCAGTCGACGCTGTTTGACACCATCCAGACGGCGAAAGTGAACAACACGCGCGTGATCGCAAACGCCGGCGACGTGGAGTCCGCCCTGGGCTCCGCCGCCAAAGTGCTCCAGGCCGTGTACACGCACCCCTACCAGATGCATGGGTCGATCGGACCATCGTGCGCAGTTGCCCACGTTCACGATGGCCTGGCCGAGGTCTGGTCCGGGACTCAGTCCGTGTACGCGCTTCGGACGACACTGGCGACCCTGTTGAGCATCGACCAGGCGAACATTCGTGTGAATTACGTCGAGGGCTCTGGTTGCTACGGGATCAACGGCGCCGACGACGTGTCGTTGAGCGCAGCGCTGATGTCCCAGGCGACCGGCAGGCCGGTGCGTGTGCAGTACATGCGCGCCGACGAGATGTCCTGGGAGAATTACGGCAATGCGATGGTCATGAGCCTCAAGGCCGGACTCGACGCCGGCGGCAAGATCGTCGGTTGGGACTTTCAGAACTGGAGCGCGAACCGCGGCGGCCGTCCGGCACCACCGGGCAACGTTCCGGCGGGAGTCCTGGCCGGGTTCCCAGAAGCACCACCGCCGGCCTCCCCGCCTCCCTCCCCGCCCCTGGGCGACGACGGCTCCAACTCGCTGCCCTGGTACACGTTTCCCAGCCAGCGCGTCCGCTCCTACGGCGTCTACCAACCGTGGCTTTTCACAGGGCCGCTGCGTTCGCCGGCCCGGCTTCAGAACACGTTCGCCATGGAGTCCTTCATGGACGAGCTTGCCGCCGCGGCGGGCGCCGACCCGGTCGCCTTCAGGCTTCTTCACACCAACGACTTCCGGCTCACCGACGTGATCAATGCCGCCGCAAGGAGGGCGAACTGGCAGCCGCGGCCGTCGCCCGCCCCCGCGCAAAGCGGGACCACCAGGATCGGTCGTGGCATCGCCGCCACGCGCTACGAAGGCAGCTCTTCATGGGTTGCGGCGGTGATCACGCTCACCATCGACACCACCTCAGGCGTGGTCAGGCCGACGCAGGTGGTGGCGTCGCAGGACTGTGGGGTCGTCATCAATCCCGACGGCTGCAGGGCCCAGATCGAAGGCAACATCGTGCAAGGACTGAGCCGATCGCTGAAGGAGGAGGTCAAGTTCGACCGTTCGGGAGTGCTCAGCGTGGATTGGGCTTCCTACCCCATCATCACGTTCAACGAGCTCCCGGACGACATTCGCATCGAGCTGGTCAACCGGCCCAACCTGCCCGCGCTGGGTGTGGGAGAGGCGGTGATCTCGGTCATCGGAGGCGCCATCGGCAACGCGATCTTCGACGCCACAGGTAAACGCCTGCGTCAGCTTCCCTTCACAGCAGAGCGGGTCAAGGCGGCTCTCCAGACCTGACTCGATCTACACCTGGGTGCGGGCCATCACCACGAGGGCCCGCATCCAGCGCCTGTCCTGCGTCGGATCATCCGGAACGGGCTCCTCCGCCCACCGCGCCACCTGAGACGACGCACGTGGGTACGGCTCCTCAAAAGCTCCTGCGAGGGCCACCATGAGCGCGCGCAGCGTGGTTCTGATCGCCCCCACGTCGAGGAGCTGGGCCAGCCACCTGGCGGCGCGCTCGTCCACGTCGCCCAGTGGCCGGCTGAAGGGCGGGAAGTTGTCCATGTAGACCTTCGCGTAATCCAGCGTGGCGGCGAGATCGAGCCCGGCCAGAGGTACCAGGCCGCTCGCGAGCGCCTCCAGATACAGCAGGCCGTCATCCGTGGCTGCCCAGTTCGTGTCGTCCTGAGCTTCCTCTTCGTGAATTCGCTGGTCCAGCTCGGCCATGGCCTGGGCGAAGTCCTCGCGCACGATCCTGGTCGACACTGCTGCCCAGTAGAGGAGAGGCCGTTCCAGCGAGCGTGCCCCGGACCCGGGATCCGTCTCGGCGGCAATCGCATTGATCAGCTCCAGCGTGGCCGAGGGCGCGCCGGCAGCCAGCGCGTCCGCCACCTCGTCGATGCGCCCTTGCAGCTCGCCGTCAAGCGCTTGCTCGAAGAAGCTCTTCAGGCGGTCTGCGGCGACGGGACTGGCAACCGCATCGAAGCTCACTCTGGATAGTTTCTGCGGTTTGCGCGCCAACCGCCGAACGGCGGGCCTCGGGTTCTGCGGACCGCGAGTTAACCGCGGCTCCATAGCTGCTGCAGAACGTTGTCGGCGGCTGCGACGAACGCCTTCAGCTCGGCGTCGCCCATCGGGGTGCAGAGTGCGCCCAATCCGCGGCCGGCCGTGAGCACACCGTGATTCAGCATCCCGAGAAAGAACCGATGTGTCAGGCGCGGATCGGACCCGCGCCGCACCGACCGATAGTCGGACAGCTCTCGAGCCGTGAAGTGCACATTGAACAGCGAGCCGAGGCCCGTCACCTGGGCCTGGGCGCGGTGGTCGGCGAAGAGCTCTTCGAGCTGGCCGCGCAGCCAGTCGCCCTGCCGGTCGAGCCGCTCGAAGACCTCGGGGGTCAGCTCCCGCATCGCAGCCAGACCTGCTGCTACCCCAAGTGGATGGCCATTGTAGGTGCCGCCGTGTGGCATTGATGGCTCACGGTCAGGATCGAGCAGCTCCATGATGTCGCGCCGCCCACCGAAGGCGGCTACCGGCAGCCCGCCTCCGATGATCTTGCCGAGGGTGGTCAGGTCCGGCCGGACGCCGTACAGACCTTGAAGACCAGCTGTCCCAACCCGGAAGGAGATGACCTCGTCGAAGATCAGCACCATGCCCAGCTCTTCGGTCAGCCGTCGCAGCCCCTGCAGTAACTCCGGGCGGGCTGGGATCAGGCCCGCTGCGCTCATCAGCGGGTCGATGATGACGCCTGCCACGTGGTGCCGGTTGCTGCGCAGGATGGCAGCAGAGGCGGAGAGGTCGTTGTAGGGCAGAACCACCGTGTCAGCAAGGACCGGAGCCGGGATGCCTGGACCCTCGGCGACGGGAAGCGGTGCGTCATCCGGCCCCGCCCCTTCCAGGCCCGGTGCCACGCTTACCTCGGCCGCGTCGTGGGTGCCGTGGTAGCAGCCCTCGAATCGGGCGATGGCACGGCGGCCCGTGAACGCCCTGGCCAGCCGCATCGCGTACATGGTCGCCTCGGTTCCGGAGTTGGCGAAGTGGACGAGCTCTAGCCCGGGCACCCGCTCACACAGCTCGCGCGCCAGCGCGATCTCATTCTCGTTCGCCGCCGCGAACGCGGTGCCTCGAGCGAGCTGGTCCTCGATGGCCGCGACGACCGCGGGGTGACGGTGTCCCAGGATCAGCGCGGTGTAGTTGCCGATGAAGTCCAGGCGCTCCGTGCCGTCTGCGTCCCAGATACGGGGGCCGTCGCCCCGGCTGGCATAAAGCGGGTGGGGCGCGAAGTGAACGGTCGTGCGGGTGACGCCGCCGGCGATGTAGCGTCGCGCCTCCTGGTAAAGGCGCGCGGAAGCGGGCGTGCTGCACTCATAAGTCTCGTCGATGGGCCGTGCGGTCGTGTCGGTCATGACCTGTCCAGCTTGCACCCTATCGCTCCTTTTCCGGAAACAGGGCGCCGGCGGTTCAGCGCGCCTCCGCCCGGTCGCGCAGCAGCGCCGCGAATCGGTGCACGGCGTGCACGAACTTGCCATAGGGCGCCGTCGCGAAGAGGCCGCCGACCGCTCCCAGGTGCGCCACCAGCAGGGGGCCCATCGCCGGCGTCGCCCGCATGACCAGAAGCAGCAGACCCGTGACGGCTACCGACTCGACGAGGACCAGGAAGGCCACGTCCAGCGCCCGAAAACCCGGCCCCCTCAGGTCATGGGCTGCGGCCGGCTCTCGCCGCTTCATCAGCAGCAGTCCGCCCGCCCCGGCCATCACCAACAGCCCACCGGCGATCCCCAGGAGGACCGGTGCACTGAGAATCGGGTATGGCGGGATCAAGCCAAGCACGTCCTGTTCGAAGGCGGCCACGACAGTGGCCGCGAAGGCCAGCGCGAACCCCGCAACCAGTACGTGGTGATGCGCCAGCCTGGCCTGGGCCGGCCGCAACGGATCGGGGTAGTGGCAGCCGCCTCCCCCACCCCTCAAATAGCGGAGTTTCGCGGCGTCGCTCAGCGCCCCCGCCCAGAGGTGCAGGTCCAGCAGCTGCCGGCGGCTGCCGCCTGCGTCGCGCCAGAGCCGGTAGAACCCACCGGCCAGCAGCGTGAGGGCTGCTGCCGACAGGATCATCGCCACCGCCACCATCACCTCGTAGGCGATCAGCCGGTAGAACGCGCCGGGCCCGGTCTGCACCGCCACAAGGCCCCCAACACCTGCCCTGACGACGATTGCCACCAGGACCAGCACTGCAACGATCAGCGACGCCCCCGCTGCCGCGTGGCGAGGATGGTCGAAGAGACGTGCGAAGGCTCCCGGCCAGGCGTATCGCCGGTAGGACTCGAGGCGGCCCCGGCTCAGGAGCGCAGGCACGTTGACCGCGAACTCGTGAGGCGGCGCGTACATGCAGGCCTGGTAGCAGGCTCTGCAGTCGTGGCAGAGGTTGGCCAGCAACGCCACGTCTCCCTCCCGTAAGACCGAGCGCCGCTCCAGTGCCGGAAAGACCGCACAGTACCCCTCGCAGTATCGGCAGGCGTTGCAGATCGTGAGCTGTCGGTTGGCCTCGTCGAGCAGTTCAGGCAGCCCTGGCATGCGCCGCCGCCTCCTCTCCAGCTATCTGGCCGAAGACAGTTCCGATGGTCAGCCCGACGCCGCCCACGTAGCCGTTGAGCAGGATGTTGCCGGCCATCACCTCGCCGGCCGCAAAGACGTTCTCCATAGGACGGCCGGAGCCGTCGAGAACACGGGCGTGTCTGTCCACGCCGACCGCCAGATAGGTGAACGTGATGCCCGGGCGCATCGGGTAAGCGAAGAACGGCGGCTGCTCGATGGGCAGCGCCCAGTTGCTCTTCGGTGGTTGCAGACCGGGTGTCCCGCGCCCGTCGAGCCGGCGGAAGTCGAAGGGTATCTCACGCCGGGCCGCGCTGTTGAACTCACCCACGGTTGTCTCGAGCGCCCCGGGATCTACGTTGATCTTGACCGCCAGCTCCTCGATGGTGGCGCCCTCGAGGGGTGGGAAGAGCGGCGGGATGAAGAGACCCAGGACCTGGCTGTCGAAGACTGAGAAAGCCAGCTGGTCGGGCTGAAGCGCGATCAGCCCGCCCCAGGTGGCGTATCGCTTGGGCCAGAGGTCCTGACCCTCGTCGCCGAATCGCCTGCCATCTCGATTGACCGCGATCCCGAAGGGAAGCGAGTCGACTCGGGTGACTATGCCACCCTCGTAGCGGGGCGAGCGGGCATCGCATGCGACCGCGTGGAAGCCGCGCGGGTTTCCGCGCTGCAAGGCGCCGCCCTCCAGCAGGTCTGCCAGCAACCGGCCGTCGTTCGCGCTGGTGCCGCGGATGAGGTAGTTGTCCACCGCCTTGCCCCAGTAGCGGCCCAGCCACTCCAGGTTTGACTCGAAGCCGCCCGACGCAACCACCACTGCCGGCGCCGGGACCTCTCGCCGGCCCTCTGGCATGTCGACTATCGCGGAGCGAAACCGCCCGTCCGCCAGCTGCAGCGATACCACTTCGGCGTGGTATCGCACCTCGACACCGGCCCGCTGCGCCCGGTCGTAGTACGTGTTGAGCAAAGCTTTGCCGCCACCAAGGAAAAAGTGGTTGGTCCGCGCCAGCTGCAGAGTGCCGCGAAAGGGAGGCTGCCAGTGGGCCCCGTGGGCCTCCATCCATCGCGATACTCCCCCTGAACGCTCGATGACCAGCGTGGCCAGATCCTTGTCGATCTCCTCACCCGTCACGCCGACGAGATCGGCCAGGAACTCCTCCTCCGAGTAATCTGGCCCCACCAACCGGATGTTGCGGGTGTACTTGCTGTTGCCGCCTCGCCACTCGGCGCTGGTCTTCTCGAGAAGCAGCACCCGTGCGCCTCGGTCGGCTGCCGCCAGCGCGGCGCAGAGGGCGGCGTTGCCGCCACCGATCACTAGAACGTCCGGTGCCTGCAATTCGCCTCCATGGCGGCGGAGACTAGCACCACGCTTTGACAGCACCACCCGACGGTGTTATACCGGGCGTTCCAGATATCGCTGTCGCCGGTCCGTCTGCCCACGTGATCAAGGAGGAGGGGACATGGTGCCCGCTGCGTTCGACTATCGCGCCCCGACGACTCTGGACGAGGCGCTCATGCTGCTCCGGGAGCACGGTGATGACGCCAAGGTGATGGCCGGGGGGCAGAGCCTGATCCCGCTCCTCAAGCTTCGATTCGCCTCGCCGGCCCTGGTCGTGGACATCGGCCGCGTTCCCGGGCTTTCGGGCATCGAGTCCGACGACGCGACGCTCAGGATCGGGACGCGCACGAGGCACGTCGATCTGGAGCGTGACACGAGCCTCGACCGCGTCTGCCCGATCCTGCGCGAGGCTGCGCGCCAGATCTCCGACCCCCTGGTCCGCAACCTCGGGACCGTCGGCGGCTCGCTCTGCCACGCCGACCCAGCCGGTGACTGGGGGTCGGTGATGCTGGCTCTCGACGCCGAGTTCGTGGCCCGATCCTTTTCGGGCGAGCGGACGATCGCAGGCGGTGACTTTTTCCAGGGGCCGTTCAGCACCGCCCTTCGCCCTGACGAGATCCTGACGGAGATCCGCATCCCCCGCGCCGGGGCTGCGCGCCGGAGCGGCGGCACCTACCTGAAGCTGGAGCGGAAGGTCGGCGACTTCGCGACGGTCGGGGTGGCCGTCCAGGTCCAGCTGACAGACGGCACCGTTGATAAGGCCGGCATCGGGCTGACCGCGGTCGGCCCGTCCAACCTGAAGGCACGGTCAGCCGAGCAGGCGCTGAGCGGCCGCGAACCCAGCACCGACGCCATCGCGGAGGCTGCTCGCCTCGCGGCTGAGGCCGCACAGCCGAACGACGACGTTCGGGGAAGCGCTGCTTACAAGAAGGATGTGGTTCGCGTATTCGTTCAGCGCGGTCTGGCCGGTGCCCTGGCGCAGGCTACGGCAAGGGGGTAGCAATGCAGGTCAGCGTGACGATCAACGGTCAACAGCAGACCGCGGACGTCGAGCCGCGACTGCTCCTCGTCGACTTCATCCGTGACCAGCTCCGTCTCACCGGGACCCACGTCGGCTGCGACACCAGCAGCTGCGGCGCTTGCACCGTGCTGCTGGACGGCGAGCCCGTCAAGTCCTGCACCATGCTGGCGGTCCAGGCCGACGGCCGGGAGCTGATGACGGTGGAGGGCCTCGCGAGGGGGGCCGAGCTGCACCCGGTGCAGGTCGGCTTCCACGAGGAGCACGGCCTCCAGTGCGGGTTCTGCACCCCAGGCATGATGCTGGTCGCAAAAGCGCTGCTGGAACGCAATGCGGATCCCACCGAGGAGGAGATCCGCTGGGCGATCAGCGGCAACATCTGCCGGTGCACCGGCTACGTGAACATCGTCAAGTCCGTCCGCCACGCCGCTCGGCTCCAGGCTGAGCGAGCGGCGGCCCCAGTGGCGCCGGTCGCGGCTGCGGTGTCGGGAGGTGAGTCATGAGTGTGGAGGCCAAGCCTCACGGGGGCATCGGCGAGTCGATCAAGCGCAAGGAGGACGGCCGCTTCCTGGTCGGCAGGGGCAACTACCTGGACGACGTGAGCCTGCCGGGGATGCTGCACATGGCCATCCTGCGCAGTCCCCACGCGCACGCCCGCATACGCTCGATCGACGCCGCGGCCGCGAGCGTGGTGCCGGGTGTGGTTGCCGTAGTGACCGGTGAGCTCATGGCTCAGCACAACCTGGCCTGGATGCCGACCCTGAGCGGGGACACTCAGGCAGTGCTGGCTACGGACAAGGTCCGCTTCCAGGGACAGGAGGTCGCCGCGGTCGTGGCCGAAACCAAGTACGCGGCGGAGGACGCGGTCGGCCTGATCCAGGTCGACTACGACGTGCTGCCCGCGGTCACCAGTCCTCAGCAGGCGAGCGAGCCGGGCGCAGCGTTGATCCGCGACGAGAAGGAGGGTCAGAAGGACAACCACATCTACCACTGGGAGGCCGGCGACAGGGCGGCCACCGACACCGCCTTCGCCCGGGCCCACCGGGTGGTCAGGCTTACGACCCACTATCCACGCTCTCATCCCGCCCCGCTCGAGACGTGTGGCATCGTCGCCGACGTCAATCCCGCCACCGGCAAGGCGACGCTCTACATGACCTCGCAGGCGCCGCACGCCATCCGCACAGTCTTCGCGCTGGTCGCCGGGCTCCCGGAGCACCAGATCCGGGTGATCGCCCCTGACATCGGCGGCGGCTTCGGGAACAAAGTGCCTGTCTACCCCGGCTACGTGGTCGCCACCGCGGCGTCTCTGCTCCTGGGCCGGCCGGTGAAGTGGGTCGAGGACCGTAACGAGAACCTCATCTCGACGGGCTTTGCCCGCGACTTTCACATGACCGGCGAGCTGGCCCTCGACTCCGAGGGCAGGATGCTGGCTCTCCGGGTCCACCTTGACAGCGACAACGGCGCCTTCTTCGCAGACGCGCAGCCGAGCAAGTTCAAGGCCGGCCTCTTCCACATCGTCACCGGCTCCTACGACACCCCCGCCGCCCACGTGACTGCGGACGGCTTCTACACCAACAAGGCACCGGGCGGTGTGGCCTACCGCTGCTCGTTCCGAGTCACGGAGGCGTCCTACCTGATCGAGCGGCTCGTGACCAACGCCGCAATCGAGATGGGCATGGACCAGGCGGAGATGAGGCTCAAGAACTTCATCCCGGCGTCGGCCTTCCCGTACCGCTCGGCCACTGGCTGGGAGTACGACAGCGGTGACTACGCGTCCGCAATGAATCTGGCCCTGGAGAAGGTCGCCTACTCGGAGCTGCGCCGCGAGCAAGCGGAGCGGAGGGCGCGGGGCGAGCTCATGGGCATCGGGCTGGCGAGCTTCACCGAGGTCGTCGGAGCCGGCCACGGCAAGGACTTCGACATCCTCGGCCTGCGCATGTTCGATTCGGCTGAGCTCAGGGTCCACCCGACCGGAAAGGCGGTGCTCAAACTCGGCGTGAAGACCCAGGGTCAGGGCCACGAGACGACGTTCGCCCAGATCGTGGCCGAGGAGCTGGGAATCCCGGCTGCCGACGTCGAGGTCCAGCACGGTGACACCGACAACACGCCCTACGGGTTGGGCACGTATGCATCGCGCTCGACGCCGGTGGCGGGCGCGGCCACCGCCGTGGTTTCACGCAAGCTTCGAGACAAGGCTCGCGCCCTGGCAGCCCATCTGCTCGAGGCCTCGGAGGAGGACCTCGAGTGGGAGCGGGGACGCTTCTTTGTGCGAGGCTCGCCGGACCGGGCCAAGACGATCCAGGACTGCGCCTTCGCGGCCTACACCAACCTGCCCGACGGCATGGAGGCCGGACTGGAGGGGGTCAGCTACTACGACCCACCGAACATGACCTTCCCGTTCGGCACCTACGCGGTGGTCGTCGACGTCGACAAGGGGACCGGGGTCGTGAAAGTGCGCAAGGTGGTCGCCGTCGACGACTGCGGCGTCCGCATCAACCCCATGATCGTCGAGGGGCAGATCCACGGCGGGCTGACCGAGGGCTTTGGCATCGCCTTCACCGAGCTGATCACGTTCGACGGCGACGGAAACTGCATCGGCTCCAACTTCATGGACTACCTGCTCCCGACCTCGTGGGAGACGCCGCGATTCGAGTGCTTCGAGACGGTTACGCCTTCGCCGCATCATCCTCTTGGCGCGAAGGGCGTCGGGGAGTCGGCGACCGTGGGCTCGCCGGCCGCTTACGTTAACGCGGTGATGGACGCGCTGGCACCGTACGGGATCACGAACATCGACATGCCGGTGACCTCCGACAAGGTCTGGGCGGCCCTGAGGTCCAGGGGGGTCACGGAATAACGGACGACCTTATCCCGCTTCTGGCCGAGCTGGCCGCTTCCGGCACGCCCTGCGTGCTGGCCACGGTCGTTCGCTGCGATGCGCCCACCTCGGCACGGCCGGGCGACAAGGCGGTTATCACCGCCGATGGCCGGTTGCGGGGATGGATAGGGGGCAGCTGTTCGGAGCCGCTCGTGCGGCGCGAGGCGCTGAAGGCCCTTGCGGAGGGCACGCCGCGCCTGGTTCGGATCGTGCCTGACACCGCCTCATCGGAGACCCGCCACCCAGGGGAGCTGACGCTGGCCACCTCCTGCCCCAGCGGCGGCAGCCTGGAGATCTTCGTCGAGCCGCGCCTGCCGAAGCCCTTGCTCGTCGTGTTCGGCGACAGCCCGGCGGCCCACACGCTGGTGGCGCTCGGCTCACTGACCGGCTTCAGGACGTGCGCCGTCCACCCGGCCGCTCGGACTGAGGACTTCTCGGGTGCTGACATGGTGCTTTCCGGGCTCGACCTGAGGGCCGCCGCACCCGGTTCGGACGGCTGGGTGGTGGTGGCCACCATGGGGCACTACGACGAGGACGCTCTAGAGGCGGCGCTCGCGTATCCAGACCTCGACGTCGGGCTGGTGGCGAGCAGCCGCCGGGCGGCTGCGGTCCTCGACGCTCTGCGCAGGCGCGGGCTTCGGGACTCGACCCTGGCGCGGGTCAGGACGCCCGCCGGGGGAACGCACGCCGGCAGCCAGGAAGAGATCGCCCTGGCGGCGCTTGCGGAGGTGGTTGCGCTTCGCCGGAGCCGCCTCCGGCCGGCGAGTGAGGCAGCAGCCCCGGATGGTCTTTTCGCAACCGACCCTGTCTGCGGCATGGCGGTGGAGGTGGCGGCGGCCCGGCACCGGCTGGACCACGCTGACGAGACGCTGTACTTCTGCAGCGAGGGCTGCCTCCAGCGTTACCGATGAGCAGCCGCTCGGCAGCCATCGTCCTGGCGGCCGGATGCCAGCTCACCGATGACACCCCCTACCCGTTCACGAGCTGATAGCTCTTGACCCCTTTTCTGGCATCCAGTTCGATGATCGCGGCCATCAGGATCCCCTCCTCGTACGCGCTGCCCGGGTTGATGGCGAGTGTGCGGCCGAGCTTGGTGGCTCCCTTGCTCTCGGGGATGTGGCCGTGCAGCGACAGCAGCGGTTGGTACCGGTTGATCGCGTCCCGAACAGCCGTTGAGCCCACTGGCCGCATGGCCCGGCCTCCGTGCGTCGGCCGGAGGTTCTCGCCGAGGGCGGGCGCCTCGTCGAGCTTCGAGCCATACGGCGGCAGATGGAAGTTGAAAATCGCTCTCTGCGGGTGCCGCAGCTTGACGACCATGGCCTCGATGCGCTTGCCGAGGTCTTCCTCGGGCTCCTCGCGGTGGGTCTTCCACGGCGTCGGGTTGGACCAACCGGTCGAGATCATCTCGAAGCCGTCGACGTCGATCGCGCGGCCCTCTGCATGGTGGACCCGATTCGCGGCCCTGAGGAGGTCGTCGATGGCCAGCTCGTCGTCGTTGCCAGGGCAGACGAAGCACTGGACGTCTGAGTTCGCGAGCCGGTCCTCGGCCAACTGCAACCAGCGCGCGACGGTCTGGCACATAGTGTCTGTGAAGAGCCTGCTCAGGCGCGCGGAATCCGCCTCCAGCTCCCGGGCCTCGGCTGAAGACATCCGCACGGGATAGTAGCCGCGACGCTGAATCTGCGTCATCGCGTCATCCGCCTCCGCGGCGCTGACGCGATGCTGGGTGCCGGACAGTGTGTACTCGTACCCACCGTCGTCTTCGACGAGCGGGATGATCGCCTTGCCGGTGAGGTCACCCCCGCATATGAGCACGTTGGCACGGTAGAACCTGGCGGCGTTCAGAAACTTCCGCCAGCAGATCTCTGAGCCGTGCAGGTCGGTCGCGTAGACGACCCTGGTCACCGTCGCTCTCCCTCCTTGGCCCTACAGCACTCTGCGCACCGCGGCTTCGAAGCCGGTTACGTGGCGAGGCATCATATCCTGAGCCCGGCCTCCGTCGCGAACAACTATGGCGTCGAGCAGCTGGCTGTGCTCCTGCACTGCGAGCCTCTTTCGTGATGCGCTATAGGCGAATGCAGCACGCTTCGGAAGGGCAAGGGATCTGGGCCTGGAGGCCGATGCGGGAGTCCAGATGGCTTTGAACCGTCGTCCTCGACTCGTGAGACCGCTGACGCAAAGCACAGCGCGCCACGCGCTGGTCGCCGCTGTTCGCCGCCTGCGTTACGAAGTGATCCCGACCGTGCACGCGGAGGAAGAGGTGCTGGCCCACGTGCCCAGGGCAATCAAGGTGACGGTGACCGCCTCACCTGTAAGGGGCCTCGAGCCGACTCTGGAGCTCACTGAGCGCCTGGTGAGGCACGGCTTCGAGGTCGTGCCTCACCTGTCGGCGCGGCTGGTCGTCGATGAGGCACACCTGCGTCAGATCCTCGATCGAATCACAGGCGCCGGTCTTCGGGAGGTGTTCGTCATAGCCGGCGATCGGGCACAGCCGGTGGGGAAGTTCGCCAGCGCGATGGATCTGCTCAGGGCCATGGCCGCCCTGGGTCATCACCTGCCCGAGGTCGGCGTCTCGGGCTACCCGGAGAAGCATCCGCTCTTACACGACGACGTCACCATTCAGGCCATGTGGGACAAGGGGCGAGTCGCAACCTACATCGTCAGCAACCTCTGCTTCGACCCCAAGGTCATAACCGGCTGGGTCGGACGAGTCCGGCAGCGAGGGGTCGAGCTGCCGATCTACATCGGCCTTCCCGGGATCACGGACCCGGCCAAGCTGCTGCGCATCTCCACGAAGATCGGGGTCGGGGAATCGGCGCGGTTCCTGCGCGGCCACACCGGCTGGCTCCGGCGGATGCTCAAGCCGGGGGGCTTCAACCCCGATCGGCTGGTCCTCGGCGTCGCTTCCGCTCTGACCAGGCCCGACCTGAACGTCGGCGGCTTTCACATCTTCACCTTCAACGAGCTCGCTGCTACGGAGCGGTGGCGGCGCCAAACGCTGAAACGGCTGGGCGCGGCGGCGTGAGCAGCCGAAATGGAGGGCGGTAGTCGATGACATTCCCATCATCCGCCCGGCGCGACGGCGGGCCGCGAAGCGATGCTCGCCCGTCAACGCTCCCGGACCGGCAGCCCTAAGATGACCGGTCGTGACCCTCCCCGACGACACGTGGGTCAATCGGCTGCGCGGCTTCCTACCTGAGCTGGCCGCACGGCCTGAGCTGGCGCAGCTCGCGTCCGCGTGGTCGGTACTGCTGCACGGGTCCACCACGAAGGGCATCGACGACGCCCACTCCGACCTGGACCTCTGGGCGCTGGCCGAGCCCATCGGATTGGCTGAGCTGGACCGCTGCAGCCCGACGCGCTTCTTTGGATTCGAGCTGGCCGGCAAGAAGGGCCACCTGAACGTCGAGGACGCGGATCTTTTCACGTCCCGGGTGCGCTCGTGCGACATGCCTCTGCTGGCTGAGCTTCGCGACGCACACGTGCTCGATGACACCCTGGGCCTGGGAGCCGGCCTGACAGCCGCGGCCCGCCAGACGATGCCCGAACACGTGCGCTTCGCCTGGTTCCGCTTCCACTACGTTGAGATGCGGGGCCACCACCGAACCGCCGACAACGCGCTAGCGCGGGGCGACGCGATCGCCTCGCTGATATCCATCACTGAGGCCGCGGCACACGGCCTCAGGGCTGCTCTGGTCCTCGACGGTGTGCCCTATCCGTACGAGAAATGGCTGGCTGTGCGAGCGCTCACGTGTCCGACCGGACGGCGGGCTTGCACCGCCATCGACCGCCTTCTCGGCGCCATCGAGTCGGACGGCCTACGCGGACAGGCCGGCTCGGTCGACGCAGATGTCCAGGCGCCCCTCTACGAGCTGAGATTGATCCTGATCGAGCGAGCTCGCGGGGCCGGGCTTGACGGTCCCTGGCTGGAGCGGTGGTGGCTCCACCTTACCGAGGCACGGGAGGGAATCGCGATCGCTCAGTGGCCGGGCGTCTGAGTCGAGCGGCGCCACGCTCCGAAAGCCGCTTACCCAGGACTGGAACTACGCAGTTGTACAAATGCGGAGCTTCGGAGGATCGGGAACTACGCGGTTGTACGAATGTGTTGTTCCTTCACCCTACGACGCCGGACATCTGGGGCTGACCATGGTGCTGCATGGTCCACGTTGACTGCGTAGACGCCGCGTCGCCAGTGTGATTCCTTGTCAGTCGCCCGAGCGTGAGCGTATAGTGGCGTTGGGTCATGAGCAACAGTTTCGTGATGCGCAACAATTCAGTTCAAGCGCTCGACCGTGGCCTCGCCATTCTGGACATCCTTGCGGACAGCGGTGGAGAGCTCGGTGTCACCGACCTCGCACGCCAGCTCGGCGTCCACAAGTCGACCGCCTACCGGCTTCTGGCCACGCTTCAGCGTCACGACCTCGTCGACCAGAATCCGGACACCGAGAAGTACCGCCTCGGCCATGGCCTCGTCCGTCTCGCGGGCTCTGTGACCGCGGCGATGGACCTCGTGAAGGCGGCACGTCCCGGCCTTCGCGACCTGGCGGAGGCCTCCGGCGAGACGGTCAATCTGGCCATCCTCCAGGGCGACCAGGTGATCAACATCGACCAGATCACCCCCGTCAACCAGCTGGTGAACGTGAACTGGGTCGGCAAGCAGACGCCTCTTCACTGCACCTCCAACGGCAAGGTCCTGCTGGCCTTCATGCCCGACGAGGAGCGTTGGCGGCTGCTGCAACGGCCGCTCCAGCGGCCGACCTCCCGGACGATCGTCGATTCCAAGGTCCTGGAGCGGCAGCTCCTGAGGGTCCACGACGACGGATACGCTTTCACACTCGAGGAGCTTGAGATCGGGCTCAACGCTGTCGCCGCACCTGTACGCGGGGCCGACGGCAGCGTCCTCGCCGCGGTCAGCGTGTCGGGTCCGTCCTACCGCGTGACTCCGCAGCGCCTGCCAGAGCTGGGCGAGCTCACTCGGCAGACAGCGGAAGCGGTGTCCAGGCGGATGGGCTACACGCGAGGAGGTGGTAAGCATGAGCAGTGAGGAAGAGGTCCGCTAAGGCCTCTTCGAGGACATGATCAACGGCCGGGCTCAGGAGGTCAAGGCACCGACTCGCATCGAAGCTCCTTCGCGGTCAGTCAGTGCGCCCAGACCGGGCTCGCTCGAGCCCAGGTCGTGCTCATGCCAACAGGCGAGGACGCCTTCTGGATCTTCGTCAGGTCCTCGTTCGCCGGCTTACCTCAGCGCGTCGTTACGGGACGCCATGGCGGAGTACGGCCTGCTTCCCTCCGCGGTTACGCTGCGGTAATGCCCACCGACGACCTCAAGATCACCTACATCGGCGCAGGCAGCGCCGTGTTCGCGCGCCAGATCATGACCGACGTTCTCGCCATCGACGGCCTCGACCGGGGCACGTTCGCGCTGGTGGACATCGACGGCGACCGCCTGGATCTGGCCCGCCGGATCGGCGAGCGGCTGGTCGCCCGGGCCGGCAAGGACTGGCGCGTGCTGGCCAGCACCGACCGCCGCGACGTGCTCGACAAGAGCGACTTCATCGTCAACTCGATCGAGGTCGCCGGACGGGAGAACGTCCATCACGACTACGAGATCCCGATGCGCTACGGCGTCGACCAGTGCATCGGCGACACCATCGGACCAGGTGGCATCTTCAAGGCGCTGCGCACCGGTCCAGCCTGGCTGGAGATCGTCGAGGACGTTCGGCGCGTGTGTCCGCAGGCGATCGTCCTCAACTACACGAACCCGATGTCCATCCTTACCCTGGCCGCCATGCGCGCCACCGGGCTCCCGGTGGTCGGGCTCTGCCACAGCGTCCAGGGCACCTCGCGACAGCTTGCCCACTATCTCGACGTGCCTTACGAGGACCTCCGCTGGCGCTGCGCCGGGATCAACCACAACGCCTGGTTCACCCAGCTGAGCGTGGACGATCGGGACCTCTATCCGCGCCTGCGGGAGGTTGCCCGGACACCCGAGGTCTACGAGCAGGACCCGGTTCGCTTCGAGGTGATGCTTCACCTCGGCGCGTTCGTGACCGAGTCGAGCGGACACTTCTCCGAGTACGTTCCCTACTTTCGCAAACGCCCGGAGCTGATCGTCCGATACTGCCGGGACGGCTATCTAGGCGAGTCCGGCTTTTACGCCCACGGCTGGCCCCAGTGGCAGGAGGACCACCGCCGGCTGGCTGAGGAGTGGGCATCGGGACAGAAGCCGATGCCGGCAGAACGCAGCAGCGAGTACGCAGCCGACATCGTTGAGGCGGCCATGCTGCACCGCCCGAAGGTCATCTACGGAAACGTGGCAAACGACGGCCTTGTCGAGAATCTGCCCCAGGGTGGATGCGTCGAGGTCGCCTGCCTGGTCGATCGCAACGGCGTACAGCCCTGCCACTTCGGGCGGCTGCCTGAACAGCTGGCCGCGCTGAACCGAGCACATATGGCCGTCCACGAGCTGGTCGTGGAGGCACTGCTGCGGCGGGATCGCGGGGCTGCACGTTACGCGCTCATGCTGGATCCGCTCACCGCGGCCGTATGCTCGCTGGAGGAGATCGATCGCCTCTTCGAGGAGATGTGGCAGGCCCAGCGCCCGTTCCTGCGGACCTTCGAACAAGACTGAGGAGTCCTCGAACTCTCCCCCGCGACCCGGGTCCCCCCGAAGCCTGGTTCGCGGGGTGGGGATGTCGGGCGAGTACCCGCAAGCACCCCGTTTGGGGGACCGGCCCGCGTATACGCTCGTGCACGCCCGTGCACGAATGGCTCAGCCCGAAGGAAGCCGCGCACTACCTCCGCGTCTCCGGCCGGACCATGTAGAACCTGATGGGCCGCGGCGTCCTCCGCGAGCCCGAGATCAGCAGCCTCCGAGGCCGCTCGTTCCAAGGTGGTGACTTGGATCAGCTGCGGCAGCCCGGCCGTACCGACATTCGAACGCGCGACGAGTAGGGGCCGAGTACCAGCGTCTGTTAGTCGGCCTCGTCGGCGACGACCTCACCACGCTCGCCGGTCTTCGGTTCCATCACCAACGCGGGCTCCATGGCCTGGAGTACCGCGTTCATCCGCCTTCCCTCGGGCGCGCCGACGAGCTCGTCGAGCAGCTCCCAGGCCGAGCTATGACGCTTCCCCGGGTCCGGGTCCATGGCTCGGCCGAGCACGCGGTCCACATCGCGCGGCAGGCTCGGATCCCGTTCGCACGCCGACGGCACCCTTCCACCGAGCGTGACCCTCAGCGTGTCGCGGGGAAGCCCCGGCGCACGTAGCGACGTGTTGGTCAGTATCTCGAAGGCGAGGACTGCCAGGGCGTAGATGTCGGTCCGCCAGTCTGGCTCCCTGCCCTCGATCTGCTCAGGGGAGAGATACTGGGGCGCCGCCAGATCGTAGGTGGGCGATGTGAGCGCGAGCCGGCCGACCCGATTGCTGGTGACGCCGAACTCTGCCAGGTAGACGTTGCTCTCGGCGACCAGGACATGGGCCGGCTTGAGCGTACGGAAGACAAGGCCGTGGGCGCGGACGCCGTCCAGGGCATCGGCGAGCCGCGCCATTACCTCCCACGCCTGATCGGTGCCCAACCTGCCGCGGCTCATCATCTCCTGCAGGGTCTGCGCATGGATCAGCGGGGTTACGACGAACGTCAGCTTGCCGGAACGGCCCGCCTCCTTGACGGGCAGGATGTTGCGTTGGCCGGCGCCGGAGAGCAGGCCCGCATCACGGCGCAGCCGCGCCGCCAGCGAGCCATCGGGCTCGAGCAGTGAGTCGATGACCTTGATAGCCCAAAGGGCGCCGCCCCTCGCCGCCCGGTAGACCGCCGTGTGGCTGGTCCAGCCGAGACAGTCTCCCAGGTGGTATCCCTTGATGACGGTCCCCGACAGATCCTGAACTCCGCTCGTGGGTTCGGCGAGTGCCCCCGCCTCGCGATCCAGATCGTGGGTCACCAGCTCAGGCCGACCACGCCTTCATGAGGCTCGTGGCGTTTCTCAGGAACAGCGTCGACCGCACTGCCGCGTCGACAGTTGTCTGCGCGATCCCTCTGAGCCCTCCTTCCAGTCCCCCGGTCTCCACCCTCCTGCTGGCACCGCGGGACGCGCTCAGCGCGTCTCCACCACCCCGAACAGGAGACACAGGCACCGGAGGCTAACACCGGGTTCGCGGCGCGTCAACACGGAGCAGCCGTCACCGGTAGCGGCTTACCGCGGGTTCGATCGGTCGCAGCCCCGCCTCGATCTCAGCTCGCCTTGGCTCCAGGAATGGAGGGAGCGCCAGCCGCTCGCCCAGGTGTTCGAGCGGTTCGTCGGTAGCGAATCCCGGACCGTCGGTCGCGATCTCGAAGAGCACGCCAGCCGGCTCCCTGAAGTAAATGGACGAGAAGTAGAAGCGATCGATAATCGGCGTTACCTGTAGGCCGGCTGACTCGACCCGTCGCCTCCAGGCTCGCTGTCGCTCGACAGAGGAGGTCCGGAATGCGACGTGGTGCACGCCGCCGCGACCTGGCTGGCCGGACGCGGCGTCATGCGGGACTTCGACGCGGACCTCGGCACCAGGACCACCTGGACCCGTCTCGAAGACCTTTACTTGCGCGAGGTGGCCAGGGAGATCCTCCGGGTTGGCCAGTTGGCGGAACCCCATCACCTCTGTCAGCACCGAAGCCGTGGAGTTCATTTCCGCTACGGTGAGCGTCACCCCGAACAGGCCGCGAATCCCCATCTCGGGAGGTACCGGCCCCCCGCCCCACGGGGTTCCCGGCGGAAGCTTCGCACGTGCGTCCGCAACGAGTTCTAGGCGCTGTCCTTCCATATCCGAGAAGGCCAGCACCCGGCGACCGTTTCGCTCGCGGACCGGCTCATCGGCGATGCCGAGCCGCTGGAAGCGCTCAGCCCACCAGTCGATCGAATCTGCGGCAACCCGCAGCGCGATTGCGTTGATTGTGCCGGTCCCGCGTTGTGTCGGCCCCACGAACGGCCAGTCGAAAAAGGTGACGTCCGTCCCCGCTCGCCCGCGCTCGTCCGCGTAGAAGAGGTGGTACGCACGGACGTCGTCCTGGTTCACGGTCTTCTTTACCAGTCGCATGCCGAGGGCTTCGGTGTAGAAGGCGACGTTCTCAGCGGCCTTCGCCGTGATCGCCGTCACGTGGTGGAGACCGGCGAGCCCGACGTAGTCGCCGCCGGCGTAGTCCTCATCTCGCGGAATCGACGAGATAGCGCTGTCCATCTTGTTCCTCCTGGGCTGACCGTGGGCCTAACTGGGCGCGAGCGGGCTCCACACCCAGTGGGAGAAGCCGAAGACGGCCCCTACCAGCAGCCCTGCTACCAGAAGCGCACCAGCCCGGCGCGTGTGCACGAAAGCAGCCGCGGCATACCACAGGGGCCACACGGGAAAGTCAGGCGGCGGCCGATTGGGCCGAGGTCGGGTCAGATACTGCCACGTCTGCCGCAGGCGCGGAAGTGCGAGCAGCGCCACCAGAGCCGGTACTGGCAGCGCGCCAACGACGACGAGCGCCACGATCGCCGCGTAGAACACCACAATCAGGGCAAGGGTGAGGCCGCGCGCCGCACGTTCACCGACGAGCACCGGCAGCGTGCCGATGTTCAGTGGTCGATCCCAGTCCAGCTTGTCGAGGTGCTTCCCGAGAAGGACCGTGGTACAGAGGAGACCGTAAGGAAGGCTTGCGGCCAGGATCTGCCAGCTCAGGTGGCCGGTCGCGGCGTAGTACGTGCCGCCCACCATGAGCGGCCCCCAGACCAGCAGGACTCCCGGCTCACCGAGACCACGCTTCTTCAGGCGCAGCCAGGGCGCCGCGTAGCCGACGCTGATGAAGAGCCCGGCCAGCGCGAAGACCGCGACCGGCCATCCCCGGACGAGCAGGAGCAGGACAAGGATCGCCAGGTCCGCGACGTTCAGCAGAAGCGCGGCACGGATCATGGCGCGCCTCGTCGTCATACCCGAGACGACTGGATGTGGCGCATAAAGCGCACGCGGGTAGTCGGCGGTATCGGTACCGAGGCGCTCATCGAAGATGTCGTTGATCAGGTTGTTCGCTGCGTGGGCGATCACGAGGCCGACCGCAGCCAGCAAGAAAAGGCCGAGATTGAAGCCTGGCGCCCGAACGGCGAGCAGGCCCGCGATCGCGGCGGCCGTGAGCGTCATCGGCTGGACGCAAGCGCGGGTGAGGACCAACCACCGAGAGACGAAGTCGTTCGCGCCGGCCGGCGCGTTGCAGGTGGATACGGCAGCTCGCCAGGCCATCGGCGGCCCGAGGACTCTGCCGGCTTGCGCCTCCACGGAGCCCAGTCTAGGGGCTGCTGAGGAATGGCGCCGGAAGCTCATGCCGATGGCGCCGACCTCGCGTCAATGCGCGCTATGCGGCCGCCCACACACGCACTCCAGCGCCTGGCCTCGGACCTGGAGCGGCTTTGCTCGACGGCTGAGCTCCGGCGGCGCTTTCCACCGCGAGTGATGGCGGAGTTCATCCTCGCTCTGGCGTCAGGCGCCACGCTTGAAAGTGCCGCAAATCCGGCCGCGCTGCCCTTCGAGGTGCTCTCTCAGATGGTGGTGAGTGCTCTCGGGTTCACAGATCTTGAAGACACCCTTCCCCGCGAAATCGCAGATTTCGTGGGGTGCGAGATGGCCCGGGAAAGGGGCCCCCACGCAGTGGGGATGCAACGGGCCGCATCCGGGGTCCCCACGAAGCCTGCTTCGTGGGTGGATAGGCCCCAGAGGTCCGGTTGGGCTTTTCGACCGCACCTCTCGTTACGAGTTACTGGCGGCGTTCCCTCGCAAGGCCCATGGCCTCCCCGTAGGCCCACGCCTGCAGGTCGGGCGGTTGCAGGCCCAGCTCGGTCAGGATCGCGCAGATCTGCTCGCGGTGCGCGTTCGCGTGGTGGAGGGCCTGGACGATGGGAACCCTCACCGACGCCTCGTAGGCGCCCTGGTCGAGGATGAGCATCTCGTCCGGGTCG
>DATFWQ010000129.1:0-15690 GCA_035259145.1 Candidatus Dormiibacterota bacterium
GACCCAGGCGGAGGAGACCCTCGAGCAGCCAGAACGAGCAGGGCAGGAAAGCGCCCTCCCGTCCCGGCAGACCGTCGTGCCCGACCGGGTACCGGTACAGTAGCGGGCCACCGGCGCCGAGCTCCTTCCAGATCGAGTCGATGGTCTGGGCCACGCGCTCTCTCCCACCGTCCATGTCGAAGCCGGTCAGCGGAAGCAGCAGGAGCGCGCTGTCCAGCTCGTCGGATCCGTAGGCGCGGACGTAGCAGCCTCGATCCGCGCTGAATCCCTGGCGCCGGACGTCTTCGGCCAGGAGATCGCGTTGTCGCTCCCAGCGCGCGGCGCGCCTGCGGCTCATCCCCAGCGCGGCGGCTGTCCGGGCAGCCCGGTCGAGCGCGATCCAGGCCCACACCTTGGAATGCACGCAGTGGGCGGGTTCGGCCCGAACCTCCCAGAGCCCCGCATCCGGCCGCCGCCAGTTGTCAACCACGAAGTCCGCGTACTCGGCCAGCGTGCGCCGCCCCTCGCGGCTCAGCTTCTCGTCGGCCTGGACCAGGTTCCACAGCGCGTCTATGACCCACCCGTAGACGTCGAGCTGGTGCTGCTCCTCGGCCAGGTTGCCGACCCGGACCGGCAGGCTGCCGTGGTAGCCGGACACGCCGGCGACCTCGCGCTCTGGCATCGACCTCTCCCCGTCGAGGTCGTAGAGCACTCTGATGGGAGCCTCCTCCCGGCTGGCGCATCTGACCAACCAGTCGACGAACGCGCACGCCTCCGCGTTCTTGCCGACCGCCAGGAACGCAGCCACGCCCACGCTGGCGTCGCGTGGCCAGGAGAAGCGGTAGTCCCAGTTGCGGACGCCCCCGACCTCCTCCGGGAGAGAGGTGGTCGGAGCGGCGACCGGAGCACCGCTGGGCGTGTACGTGAGCATGCGCAGGTTCATCAGGCTGCGGACGAGCACCTCGCCGTAGTGTTCACCGGATCGGATATCCCGGCTCCACCGGCGCCACCAGCGGTCGGTTGCGTCTATGAACCCCGTGGCCCGATCGGCGGGGACCGGATGGTCCCGGTCGGCGAGCACCGCCGACAGCGACTCGCCCTGGCGAAGCCGGAGGTTGACGGGCACCCCTGGCCGAACGGGAATGGAGGGTCTGACCGAGATGTCGATCGGAGCTTCGTCCTGCGTTCCGGGCAGGCCAGGCCGCGGATCGTAGAGCACCCGTACGCCGACCGACCCAGCGTCACACGAGAGCTGTCTCACGACGGTCGGCGAGTCGGTCCCCGTGGCCATCGCGTCGATCAGTGTCGCTCGGCCCGTGCCGCTCTCCCACGTGGTCTCCAGCACCGTCGACCGGTCGCGGTACCGGCGCTCGGTGCGCGTCACACCCTCGACGGCGATCTCGAAGCAGCCGCCCCGCTCGCCGTCGATCAGGCGCCCGAACACCGGCTCGGAGTCGAAGCGCGGCCAGCACATCCAGTCGATGGACCCCAACCGGGAGGTCAAGCCCGCGGTCCTAGTGTCGCCGATCATCCCGTAGTCACGGATCGGTGGCGCCTGCCAGCGGCCGCCCGGTTCTCCCATCTCCTCTTCCTTGATCGAATTTATCGTAGGGTGACGCTATATTAGTTCAAGCACGCCAGCCACGACAGCTCAAGCCGGGTTCATGGCTGCTCCACCCCGAAGACCGACATCACCCTCCGCATCCGGTCGACTGCTATCTCGGCGTCCCGCAGCAGCCCGGCTCGATCAGCCAGCATGAAGAGCTGGGCCAGATGCACCGTCGAGCGACCGCTCTCGAGCCCTCCCACCATCCGGAAGTGGTTCTGGTGGCCGTTCAGATAGGCGAGAAAGACGATGCCCGTCTTGTAGAAGTAGGTCGGCGCTTTGAAGATGTGCCGAGAGAGGAGGACGGTCGGCTCCAGGATCGAACCAAACCCCTCCCGGTCCCCCGCATCCAGCGCGAGGAGGGCCGCCGAGGCCGCCGGCGCGATCGCGTCGAAGGCGCCCAGCAAGGCATCGCTGTGGTGGCCGTCGTCTCCGAGGATCGTGGTCGGGTAGTCGAAGTCGTCGCCGGTGAACATGTGGACGCCTGCGGGCAGCCGGCGTCGCATCTCGACTTCGCGCCGCTGGTCGAGCAGTGAGAGCTTGAGGCCCTCGACCTTCGGCCGGTTGCCGTCGATGATGGCAAGCAGGGTCGCCATGGCCACATCGAGATCGTTCGAGCCCCAGTACCCGCGAAGCTGCGGGTCGAAGACTTCGCCCAGCCAGTGGATGAGGGCTGGGCTCGACAGGCGTGAGAGGACGGTGCCGTACACGCGGTGGTAGTCGTCGGCAGACTTGGCGATTCGCGCCATCTCACGGCTCGCCATCAGCACTACCTGACCGCCCTGTGCCTCGACGAACTCGCACTGCTCTTCATAGGCCGCCTCGACCTCACGCAGTGAGCGGACGCTGCCCGGCGGAAGGTGATCCGTCTGGACGCCGCAGACGATTCGGCCACCCACGGCCTTCGCTTCTGCGACCGACCTGCGTATCAGCTCTCTGGCGGCGGCCCAGTCCAGACCCATCCCCCGTTGGGCGGTGTCCATCGCTTCGGCAACTCCCAGCCCGTAGGACCAGATGTGCCGGCGGAACGCCAGCGTCGTCTCCCAGTCGATGACCGCGGGTGACACCGGAGTGGTGTCAGCCAGGGGGTCGGCGACGACGTGAACCGCGGCATATGGAATCCGGCTGACCGGCGGCCGGCCTCTGTCCGCGTACCTGAAGCCCTCCCCCACGCGGTAGTCGGTCAGGCTGCCGTCAGCAGTCGGCAGCCGCAGCGTTTCGGGCATTCAGCATCCTCCGGTCGAGCAGCAGGTAGGGCGGGAGCGGAGGCTCCAGGCGAGCGCAGACTGCATTGACATCCCGCTGAGCCGAAAATACCATCGGCTCGTCATTGGAAGACGATTCCCTTACAGTTGACGGTTCCCATCCGAGTCCATCAAAGCTCCTAGGCGTCCACCCCGAAGTCATCCACTGCTGAGAACACTGGCAACTCATCAATGAAGCTCGGCGTTTTCGTACCGTCCTACCTGCTGCCTGGAGACGAGGCCAGGCACGGCGATCAGATGAGAGGCTTCGCCGCGCGCGCCGAGGAGCTCGGCTTCGACTCATTGTGGATCACCGACCACCTGCTCTCGGCCCCCCGCTTCTACCGCGTGGGCTGGACGGAGCCCTTGATGACGCTCAGCCACGTTGCCGCCGTCACCAGCCGGATACAGCTCGGAACGTCCATCCTGGTTCTGCCGACCCACAATCCCGTGATACTGGCCAAGGAGATCGCCACCCTTCAGCACCTCAGCGGCGGCCGCTACGTCTACGGCGTTGGGACGGGCTGGAACGGGCCCGAGTTCGAGTCGACCGGCGGCACCAGACCGCAGCGGGGCCGCCGCACAGATGAGGTGCTCGACGCCTCGATGCAGCTCCTGAAGGCGCCTAATCAGACCTTCCACGGGAAGTACTACAGGTTTGAGAACATCACGGTCGAGCCGCTCGGCCAGGCGCCGCCCGTCTGGGTGGCGGGAGGCCGCCAGTACGCTCACGAGGCCTCGCCCGATCAGGACCGGATGGATCCAAACGTCCTGAAGAGAATCTGCCGCTGGGACGGCTGGATCGCTCGCCCGACGTCGTCCCCGGACCAGTTCGTGCTCGACCTTGCGGAGATCGACGCGGAGCTCGAGCGACAGGGCACATCTCGATCGCACAAGGGGTTCGTAGTCGCGCACGAGAACTTCTGCTGGCTCAGCGAGAAGGCACGGCACGACGACGCTCTGGCCGAACAGAAGCAGTACATGCTCGGTGTGGTCTCCGACGAACGGCCCTGGGAGTATATCGAGGCGGTCTATCTCACCGGAACCATCGACGAGGTTCAACACCGGATCCAGGAGCGGATCAACGCCGGCGTCGAGCACATGTTCCTGCACACGATCACGGCCGACCTCGGTCAGCTAGAGCTCTTCGCCAGGCACTTGCTGCAGCCGTTCAAGAACGCCCGACCTGACAAGCGTCCAGCCGTGGCATGAGACGGTTCGAGGGCAAGACCGCTCTGGTGACGGGCGGCGCTCGGGGCATCGGTTTTGCCATCAGTCGAGCCTTCCACCGTGAGGGCGCGTCGGTGGTCGCCGTCACACGGCGCGATGAACAGGCGGCAGCGGTGCGCCAGGAGTTCGGGGGCGATGATCGTTTCCGAGTCGAGATCGCTGACGTCCGTGACCGCGCGTCGCTGGAACGCGTTCGCGACAGCCTCGACGAGCTCCAAATCCTGGTCCCCAACGCGGGCGTGGCGACGCGGGCCGAGGCCCTCGATCTCGATGCAGACGCCCTTCACGCCATGATCGACACCAACTATTACGGCGTGTTCATTACTTGCCAGGTCTTCGGGCCCCTGTTGCTGAGGTCGCCTGGCGGTCGTGTCGTCATTACCAGCTCCATCAGCGCGATCCACGGCCAGAAGCTGAGGGCCGCCTACTGCGGGACCAAGGGCGCGGTGTCGGCCCTGGTACGCGCGCTGGCGGTGGAATGGGGGCCTCGAGGAGCCACCGTCAACGCGGTCGCGCCCGGCATCACTCGCACTCCCCTGATACAAGCCTATGCGGACGCCAACCCGGACAAGGTCGCGGCCGGCATCGTCCACACTCCACTGCGCCGGCTGGGAGAGCCTGAAGACGTCGCCGACGTCGTCCTCTTCTTCGCCTCAGACGCGGCGCGGTACGTCACCGGGCAGACACTGGTCGTGGACGGCGGCATGACCGCAGGCAGCGACTGGTGGTAGAGGGGCAGAGGAACTGCAATGAACGAATCTGGTGGCGTCCGCGGCCGTACGGTCGCGGACATCCCGCTCGGGCTGAAGACCCGCGTCAGCAAGACGGTGAGCGAATCGGACGTCTACCTCTTTGCCGGCATCACCGGCGACTTCGATCAGAACCACGTTGACGAGGAGTTCTGCAAGCGGACCAGCTTCGGACATCGGATCGCCCACGGCGCGCTGATTCTCGGCTACACCTCGGCGGCTTCCACCCAGATCCTGCACGCGTTCGACCGCCCCATGGTGTCTGTCGGCTATGACCGGGTGCGCTTTCTCAAGCCCGTCTACTTTGGGGACACCATCACGGTCGACTACGAGATCACCCAGGTCGTGCCCGAGAAAGAGAGGCTGCTCAGCAAGGTCGAGGTGTCGAACCAGAGGGGGGAGCTGGTCATGGTCGCCACGCACCTGATGCAGCTGGTCGATTGATGCCGATAAGGAGCCTGGAAGGAGTACGCATCGCCGCGTTCACGCAGTTTCTCCTGGGACCGGCCGGCGTCCAGCTCCTTGCCGACCTCGGTGCCGACGTCGTCAAGGTGGAAGCGCCGCACCAGGGCGCCTGGGAACGCCACTGGTCCGGCGCGGAGAGCTTCCCCGGCGGCGTGAGCGCCTTCTTCATGCTGGCGAACCGGAACGTCAGGAGCGTTACCCTCAACCTGAAGTCGGACCCTGGCCTGGAGGCCGCCCGCAAGTTGATCGAGTCCTCGGAGATTGTGGTCGAGAACTTCCGCCCGGGGGTCATGGACCGGCTCGGGCTCGGCTACCAATCTGCGAAACAGCTTCGGCCCGAGATCGTCTACGTCTCGGCTTCCGGATACGGCTCGAGGGGCCCGTATCGGGACCTCCCAGGCCAGGATTTGCTGATCCAGGCGGTCTCAGGGCTGGCGTCGATCTCCGGGCGCGCCGGCGAGCACCCTGTCCCGTTGGGGGCCGCGATGGTCGATCAGCATGGCGCGGCGCTGCTGGCAATGGCGACTCTGGCCGCGGTCCTGCACCGCGATCGCACAGGGGAGGGGCAACACGTCGAGGTCGTGATGCTGGATGCGGCCCTCGACCTGGCGACCGAGCCGGTCGTCTACCACATGAGCGGAGCGCAGCTCGAACGTCCTCGGTCCTGGGTCACCGACACGTTCCACGCGGCGCCATATGGGATCTACCCGACCAGCGACGGCGCCGTCGCCATCTCAATGTCTCCGGTTGCGCAGGTCCGTCACGCCCTCGGCGATCCCCCCGAGCTGGAGCCGTTCGAGGATCCAGCGATCGCGTTCGAGCGCCGCGACGACATCAGTACCGCCCTAGGGCGGCTCCTACAGGGGATGCCCACCAGGGAAGTTGTCGAGCGGCTCCGCGCCGAGGCGGTCTGGTGTGCACCCGTCAATGACCTGGAAACTGCCCTGGCTGATCCCGCGGTGCGGTACCTGAACCCGGTCCTGGAGTTCGATCACCCGGAGGCAGGGCGGGTAAGAGTGCTGAAGCACCCCGTGCGTTATGGCGTGGGTGAGCCCCGGCTGCGCCACCTGCCGCCTCGCGTCGGGGAGCACACCGACCAGGTGCTGGGCGAGCTCGGCTACTCAGCGGATTCGATAGCAGCGATGCGATCGTCGGGCACGGTCTGACGACCCTGCACGTGTGAAGGAGGGCTAAATCGTGACAACAAACCAGGCTTCTGGCGAAGAGATCGCATGGATGTCCGCCGCCGAGTTGGGCCGCCGCATCCGTCGTCGAGAGCTCTCGGCGTTGGAGGTCCTCAAGGCCACCATCGAGCGCATCGAGAAGCGCAATCCCTCCATCAACGCCTTCGTCTACAAGGGCTTCGACGACGCCCGAAAGGCTGCCGCGGCCGCCGACGAGGCCGTCCGCTCGGGTCGTGAGGTGGGAGCGCTGCACGGTGTGCCCATCGCGATCAAGGACCTGTTCGACTTCAAGCCGGGCTGGCCGTCCACCTTTGGAGGCATTCGAGCGCTGGCGAACAACGTGCTGGACTTCCACTGCCTGTTCGCGGAGCGCATGGAGCGTGCCGGCGCGGTGCTGGTGGGGAAGACGAATTCGCCGACCATGGGCCTACGCGGGACCTGCGACAACTACCTCTTCGGTCCTTCGCGCAATCCCTTCGACACCTCACGCAACACCGGAGGCTCCTCCGGCGGCAGCGCCGCCGCGGTCGCGGACGGCCTCGTTCCGCTCGCGGAGGGTACCGACGGAGGAGGCTCGATCCGGATCCCGGCCGCCTGGTGCGGTGTCTACGGTTACAAGGCCTCGTTTGGACGGGTGCCCCAGACCGGCCGGCCCAACGCATTCCAGAGCATCACCCCGTACATATTCGAGGGATCAATCACCCGCACCGTGGAGGACGCGGCAGTCAGCCTGGACGTCCTGGCCGGTCCGGATCCGCGAGATCCCCTCTGCCTCCTCGACAAGCCTGACTTCGCACCCGCGCTGGCACGCTCCATCAAGGGCTGGAAAATCGCCTACAGCGCTGACTTCGACGTCTTTCCGGTCGAGCAGGCTGTCGCCTCGACGGTGCGCGGCGCTCTTCCGGCGTTCGAGGAGGCGGGGGCCTCCGTGGAGGAAGTAAGAGTCGGCATCACGCGGCATCAACGAGAGCTGAGCGACGTCTGGACCCGGCTCATCATGCCGTTGAACATCGGTGGACTCGAGAGTCTGAAGGCGGCAGGGGTAGACCTCTTGAAAGATCATCCAGACGACCTGCCACCCCAGTACCGGCAGTGGGTGAATGTGGGTTATGGGCTCAGCGTGACGGACGTGTGGGCAGACCAGATCGCCCGCAGCGAGGTCTACGACGCAATCGAATCCGTCCTCGCCAGATACGAGCTGCTCGTGACGCCCACCCTTGCCTGCATGCCGGTGAAGAACGCCGACGACGGTAATACCGTGGGGCCTCGGGAGGTCAATGGCGTCGAGGTTGATCCGCTGATCGGGTGGTGCCTGACCTACTTCATCAACTTCTCGGGCCACCCAGCCGCTTCCATCCCGGCCGGCCTGCACGGCGGCCTGCCCGTGGGCCTCCAGATCATCGGGCGCCGTGGAGCCGACCAGGACGTTCTGGCCGCCAGTGCGGCCTTTGAACGAGTGAAGCCATGGCAGAACACGTACAGGGTCTGCGCTGAGCGCCCTCTCTGATCGCCTGTTGGCTCCAGTAGCCGAACTGCAGGTTCACGATCAGGTCTGGTTGCTGATGCGTGGCGGGTAGGCCCGGCTCCGCCGGGCCGAGTCCGGGGACCCCACGTCACCAGATTTCGTGGGGTGGAATTGAGTTGTGCCAAACGCTGCCGGACGCTTCCCGTCACCACCACCACTGGGAGGGCGGCTACCGTCTGGGTCAGCACAGAGGGGGTTTGGAGGGGGAGGCCTGCCTCCCCCTGCTACGTCAGTCGGCTCCTTGCCAGTCCCGGCGAGCGTCCCAGATGTGCTCGGCGCACCTCGCCGCCAGTGCCTGAATCGTCGAGGTGGGGTTCACTCCCCCACCTGTGGGCAGGCTGCTGCTGTCCGCGATATAGAGGTTCGGCACGTCGTGCGCCTGGTTGTGGCGATCGATCACCGAGGTGGCGGGATCGCCACCCATCCGCGCGGTGCCCATCAGATGCCAGCCCCATATCGGTGAAAGGCCGAAGTCGCGTACGGACGTCGCTCCTGCAGCCTCCAGCACCTGACGCGCACGCCGGATCATGTCCGCGCCCAACCTCTGACTGTTCTCGCCCAACCGGTAGAAGGTCTTGACGCCCGGCATTCCGATGGCGTCCGTGTGTTCCCAGTCGAGCTCAATCCGGTTGATCTCCTCGGGGATGTCGTCCCCACAGAGGTACATGCAGACCTCGTGGTTCAGATACCGGTCGAGCACGTCGTGGTGGTCGGGGCCCCAGGGCGCCAGCTGCAGGGCAAGGTTGAGCGGAGAGTAGCCGCCCACCCCGCTCATGATGAACCCGCGCACGTAGTCGCGTGACGGATCGGTCTCGTAGAACTGCCGCGTGGACACGGTGCCACCCCAGGTGCCGTGCCAGCCTTCGACCGGGTCGTCGAAGCGGCCGACTGCGAAGCTCTGCACGTGCACGATGAGGTTCCTGCCGACCTGGCCGCTGCTGTTGGCGAGGCCGTGAGGATGCCGGGAGGAGTCGGAGAGCATCAGCAGCCGGGGTGTGCCCAGTCCACCCCCGCAGAGGACGACGACGCGCGCCTTGATCTCATGGACCCTCCCTTCGGAGTCGTGGTAGATCGCCCCCTGAGCGCGGCCGCGCGAGTCCAGTGTGAGCGAGCGCACGCGGGCGTTGGTGATCAGGCGAACGCCCAGCTTCAGCGCCTTGGGCCAGTACGTGACGTCGGTAGTCCCGAGTGACCCGTTGGGACACCCGAACGGGCAGTAGCTCCTGTGGTCGCAGGCGCTCCGGCCGTCGTAGCGCACCGTCGTGATCGCCTGCTCGGTCGGCCACCAGTACCATCCGAGCCTCTCGTAGGCGTCGATCAGCAGCCTGCCGGGCCGTCCCACCGGCGCCGGTGGCAGCAGCGTCGGCCGCCGGGCCGGCCCGCAGGGATCGCCCGCGAGGCCCGCCACACCGATCTCGCGCTCGTTGACGTCATAGAAGGGCTCGAGCTCCTCATACGTCAGCGGCCAGTCCACGCCGACGCCGTCCAGGCTGCGCATCTTGAAGTCGGACGGGGCAAAACGCCAGTAGTTGCCTGCGAAGCCAATCGTGCTGCCGCCGACTGCGTTGTAGATGTAGACGTCGATCGGGTTGTCGCCAAAGCTTGCCACCGGGTAGTCCGACGGCCAGCGGCGCACGTTCGGGTTTGCAGCCCAGTACCGGCGGCCCCTGACCTCCCAATCGAGATGAGCCTTGGGCAGCTTCTGCCGGTCCACCCAGTCGCCCTGCTCGAGACAGACCACCTGGGCGCCCTGCTCGGCCAGCCGTTTCGCGATCACAGCACCGGCGCCGCCGGCGCCCACGACCATGACGTCCGCCGGCTCCGCGCTCACCTAACGAACCTCCTTGTAACGAGCAGGCAGCGACTTCACACGGTGCAGGAGGCTCTCGTCGAAGGCTTCCATGCCGCCACCTCGTGTGGGGGCGACTGCGTCCCAACCGAGGTCACGCTGGAGAGCTGCCAGCACGACGGGATGCGCATAGTAGGCCTCGTACGTGAAGTCGCGAACCATGTCGAAGGCACCGCTTCTGTCCTCGAGCTCGAAGGCGCGGACTGCTCGCGTGCGGTCGCCCAGGTCTGCCGCGGCAAAGCCACCACCGCCGGCGCCACCCACCAGCGCCTGCAGCCGGTCGATCGCTCGCAACAGCGTCTCGCGCAGACCGCTGGCGCTGTAGACGGTGGCGTCGATGTACTCGGCCGCCCCCACCTCCGCCGCCGAGGGTCTCCCCCGCTGAGCGGGCACCAGGCACTCGACCCACCCGCGAAGCGAGGCCGCTCTCTGCGGGTCGAGGACCTTGAAAGTCCGTGGGACTCCGACCGGAACCTCGGCGCGTCCCACCTCGAACCGGTAGTCCCGGTATGGGCCGGCGCCCCCCTCCTGTGGAGTCCCGACGTCGGTCTGCCTGCGGTCATACGCCATTGGTCAAAAGTCCCCCCTTGAGGCTCGAGCCGGCCCAGGATCCGGTCGAGTGGCAGGATACGATGAGCGCTGCCCAAGACGTCTCACGCTGCCACAGGGGACTGAATGATGAACGACAGGAGCCGTAAGCCGATCGCGCCTTACATGGCGGTCGGGATCTCCACCGTTGTGCATGGCATAGGCGACCGAAAGCACATCGAGAAGAACCTCGGCATCGTCGAGGATGCCATTCACGCCGCCGTCTCGATCATCGGCATCAACATGCCGGTCAAGCTGATCGCCCTGGCCGAGGGCGCCCTCACGGGGTTCACGGACGAGATCTTCGACATACCGCACGTGACCGCGGCGCGCGACCTGTTCATCGACATTCCTGGCCCCGAGACCGAGCGCCTGGCCGATCTGGCGCGTCACTACGAGACCTACATCGTCGCCCAGTGCAAGGCGCGCTGGCCCGAGGTCATCCCCGACCGCTTCTTCAACACGCTGTTCGTGATCTCGCCGGAGGGTGAAGTGGTTCATCGCGCGGCCAAGAACCACATCTGGTGTCGCGAGCGGTCCTGCACGCCGCACGATGTCTACGATCGCTGGGTCGAGCTGTTCGGCACGGGTATCGACGCCTTCTACCCCGTGCTCCGGACGGAGGACATCGGCAATCTGGGGACGATCTGCTGCAGCGACGGCGAGTACCCGGAAGCGGTCCGGGCTCTCGCGTTCAACGGAGCGGAGGTCGTGTACCGTCCGAGCGAGGCCGTGCCGATGACGCAGAGCGGCCCGGAGCCTGGCGGCACATGGTTGCTGCAGAACCGCGCCCACGCCCATTTCAACAACGTGTACATGCTCTGCCCGAACGTCGGGCCGGTGTACGTTCACCCGGCGATGGAGCACCCGTTCGACATCGCCGGGGGCAACTCACACATCGTCGACTATCAGGGCAACGTGATGGGGCACACGGTGTCCGGCTACAACAGCTTCGTCGCGGGCATCATCGACATCGAGGCACTGCGCCACTTCAGGACGATGAACCTCAACTCCAACTGGATGAAGGACCTGCGCACCGAGGTCTTCCGGCGCATGTACGAGGTGCCCATCCACCCGGCCAACCTGTGGCTCGACCGCGACCCGGCCCAGCACGACGAGGTGGACGAGGTCTACCGAGCGAACATCGCGAGGCTCGTCGAGCGCGGGTCATACACCCCACCGGCGGTCGACTACCCGGGAGTGCGCTACATACCGGCCGGCAGCAACTCCGAGCAGACGGACTGGAGCGCGGTTCGCGACCTCTGGAGCCAGACCGGCTCGAAGTAAGACCGCGCCACGCGCGTCACATCTTATTCACGGCGGCGAGCGCTTCCCGAATCAGCTGCACCACCATGTCCGGGCCCTCGGCGCTGATCCGCGCCGCCGGGAATAGAGACGACCCCATCGCGACAGCTACCGCGCCCGCGTCCAGGTATGCGGCCGCGTTGGCTGCCGTTATCCCGCCGGTCGGGACCAGTTTCGCCTCCGGGAATGGCTGCAGCATCGCTGCCAGGTAGCCTGGACCACTCGGCTCGGCCGGGAAGAGCTTGAGGAGCTCTGCGCCAAGGCGCAGGCCCATGTCGACTTCGGACGCTGTGAAGACACCCGGTAGCAGCGGCAGCTCGCGCCGGCGGGCGGCTTCCACAAGAGTCGGGTTGAGCCCGGGCGCCACCAGGAACTGGGCACCGGCTGCGGCTGCTTCTTCGAGCTGGGCGACCTGGCGCACGGTTCCTGCGCCGACCAGCGCCTCCGGATGATCCCGCCGCAGCCGCTCGATCGCCCTGGCCGCGCAGGCCAGCGTGAAGGTGACCTCGATCACCTCAAGACCCGCGTCCACGGCCCGTGAGGCGGCCGCGACCGTCTGCTCCAGATCATCAAGGCGAACGATCCCAATCAGGCGGGCAGCGATCAGCCTGTCGACCGCCGGCGCACCAGTCACCGGCCGACCTCGCGCCGGTCACGGGCCAGCAGACTGACCACGTCGCCGGCGTCGAGACGGAAGAGGTCACCGTGGACGGTCATCTTGAGAGCGCTCATGGCGAGACCCCGCTCCAGACCGAGCCCGATCGAGCCATCCAGCAGCCCCCAGATCAGCCCGGCGTCGAACGCATCCCCAGCGCCGACCCGGTCGATCACCTCGACCCGGTGACCCGGCCGGCTGACGACCTCTCTGCCGTGCGAGGCGATGGCGCCCGCTGCGCCCAGGGTGAGGACCGCGGTCTTTACACGCAGGTCAGCGCTCAGGACGGCCAGCGCATCTCCGGGTGTCCCATCCGCGCCGAACAGGTCGCGAGCGTCCTCGGCCGTGCAGACGAGGACGTCGACCAGATGCGCTACCGATCTCACCGCATCCGCCGCAGCCTGCGGCGTCCAGAGGCGCTGCCGGTAGTTGACGTCGAACGTGACCGTCGCGCCGCGGCGGCGGGCCTCCTTCATCGCGTGCACACCGATCTCGTAGCAGGAGGCGGATAGGCCAAGGGTTATGCCCGAGAGGTGGAGAACATCGGTGTCGGCGATGGCATCCCAGTCGAAGAGATCCGGCGTCGCATGGGCCATCGCCGAGTTCGCCCGGTCGTAGACGACGCTGATCGGCCTCGGATCCGCTCCCAACTCCACGAAGTAGAGACCAAGACGCCCGGCTTCCAGCCAGTGGACGAGCGAGACGTCAACGCCGCCTGCGGCCAGGGTCGCCGCGACCCGGCGTCCGAGCGGGTTGGCCGGGAGGGACGACACCCAGGCTGAGCGAAGGCCGACGCGGGCGCCCGCGAAGGCGACGTTGGCTTCGGTCCCGGCGACGTGCACGTCGAAGGCAGAGGCATCCTCGAGACGGTCGCCTGGGCGGACCGACAGTCGGAGCATCGCCTCGCCCAGCGTGACCAGGTGCGCCCGCCTCACGGGTTTGGCCAGATCGAAGCCCCTAAAAGTATGTGAGGACGGCGTCGAGGACGCCGTAGTCATCGTCGACCACGGGGATCAGGCGCCACTTGTCGAAGGCGGTGCAGGGATGTGAGATGCCGCAGCCGACGAGATCGCCCACCTGCAGGTCCTCGGCGTCCGTCAGCCTCATGTACGCGTGCTGATCGTTGAGAGCGAAGATCGAAGCCTCGCCACGGATCTGCCGAACGGCCTCGGTCTCACTTTTCACCAGGCGGGGCACCGGCAGACCGAGGTCGTAGGAGACGTCTCGTTTACCGAAGCCCAGCAGCGCGAGGCCCGGCTCCGGCAGGGAGAGCACGGCCCCCCAGATCTCCATCGCATCCCGCAGGGGCTCGGTGCCGACCAGCCTTCCACCGAACGGAGACGTCTGAGCGTAGTGGACGGCGTCATGCGTCAGGTAGCAGCCGCTGCGCAAGACGACGCGAACGGGCTTCGAGAGACGCAGCGGCGCGCCGAGGCCGCTCACCACCCGGTCGAAAAAGGCGCTGCCGCCGGCGGAGACCATGATGTCTTCGGCCTGCGAGAAGAATCCGGCCTCATCAAAGTCGATGACGGCCGCCCGGAAGCCTCGTATGAAGCCGTCCACCGCCCCGAGTGTGGCAGCGGGCTCCCGCTGATGGATGATCCCTTCGAACGACTCCAGGCCGACCAGCAGCAGGTTTCGCGAGCCCACCAACGCGCTCGCCACGCTGCGGGCGTCCTCCAGAGTCCGGCCCCCGGTGCGGCCGCCCGGGAAGCCGACCTCGACAAGGACCTTCAGCCGGCGCCCGGGTCTCGCCTCTTCGAGGGCTGCGTCGAGGATCGCGACGCCCGCAGCCGAGTCGACCAGGCACATGAGCTCGAAGTCGGGATCGCGCTTGAGCTCCTCGGCGACCCAGCGAACTGATCCCGGTTCGACGAGCTCGTTGGCAAGGATGATCCGCTCGGCGCCAAAGGCACGCCACACCCGGGCCTGACTTACATTCGCCACCGTCAGCGCCCACGCGCCCGCGTTGAGCTGCATCTGGAAGAGCTGCGGCGACATGTGCGTCTTTACGTGAGGCGCCAGCTGGATCCCGTTCATCCCGCAATAGCCGGCCATCTCCTGCAGGTTGTGGCTGAGGGCGGAGCCCTTCAGGACCATGACCGGACGCATGAAGGCGCCGCCGAGCACGTTCCAGCCCTGCTCACCTACCGCTCGGAGGGGAACTGCGGGGCCGGCCGGAAAGGACTTATAGCGCCAGTCCACAGGTTCGTCGAGGATTCGCTCCAGGTTCAGCCCACGCGCGCGTGACGTCGAAGACATGGCTTCAGGCGCCCAGCTCGGTGAGGGCTTCCTGGGCTGTCAGCACGCGTCCGTACTTCATCGCCAGGGTGCGCAGGCTGGCCTGGTGCAGGTCAGGCGCGAACGAGGAAACGGCATCCGAGACGACGGCCGCCTTGAAGCCCTCGTGGAACGCACCGCGGGCAGTATCTTCGACACAGATCTGCGTCACCGTGCCCGTGATGACGACCGTGTCGACCGCCTCGGCGTGCAGCAGGTCGCTGAGCCGGGTTCGGTGAAAGGCGCTGTAGCCGTACTTGTCGACCTGGTGATCGCCGGGGAGCGGCAGCAGCTCGTCGATGACCGCGACACAGTCGCGTTCGCCCTCGACGTCCGGATAGGAGCGCATGAAGCCAGGCCAGCAGCAGCAGGTCGGTGGCGCGATGACCGGGGACCAGTTCCACATCAGGGTTGGCCTGGGACCCGCCACGAAACGAGTGAACACCACGGGTCTGCGCCGGTCGCGGAACCAGCCGATCAGCTCCTTGTGCACCTCGATGGTCTCCCGGGCGTCCGGCACCTCGAGCGGAGCACCGACCCGCACGAAGTCGTTCTGCATGTCCACGACTATCAACGCCGAGCTGTCTGCGTCGAGCTCGAACATCCTGGACAGCTTAGCCCTGATCCACCGATCCCCGACGGCGCCTTGGCGCCCAGGCACACCATCTCGCGGCCTGGCATCTCCCACCCCACGAAATCTTCGATTTCGCGGGGACCCCGGGTCTGCGGTCCTCAGTTACGCATTCGTCGAATGCGCGCCTTCCGGTCCTGGGCGCCAGACCCCGATCTGGCGCACCTGGACACCAACTCGCTCGCCGTGAATCGGTGGATCAGGGCTTAGCCGGATCGGCAGGGGTGTCCAGCTAACATCCCTGCATCCACACCACGATATTCGCCTTCGCCTCCGACCTTCGGCACGAAGGCATGGAGACCGTGCTCGACAACGTGGCCGAGCGCGCGGGTCTTGGCGGTGTCACCCTGGCCGCTGCCTATCACCACGGCCGCGACATCTTCCCGCACAATCCCGTGCG
>DATFWQ010000130.1:0-34946 GCA_035259145.1 Candidatus Dormiibacterota bacterium
GTACTGGCGGAACCATTCGACGGCTGCCACCCAGGCTGCCTCAGCCTGCGTCGCGTTGTACCGCGGTCCCGTGTCGTTGTGAAAGGCATGATCCACCCCCGGGTAAACCATGATCCGGTACGGCCGACCGCTCTGTTTGAGCTGTGCCTCCACCTGATCCCTTGTCCCCGTGATACGGGTGTCCAGCTCCGCGTACACGGCGAACACGGCCGCGGTGGTCGTCGCCAGTCCTGCCATATTCTGCGGCGCCGGGCCGTAGAAGGGGACGGCAGCCTTGACCGCGATCCCTGCCGCCAACGTGTTCCAGACCATGCCACCGCCAAAGCAGAAGCCGGTGATGGCCAGCTTGTCGGACACCCCGCCGCTCGACAGAGCCATCAAGGCCTGCCGAAGATCGCCCACCATGTCTGACGCTGAGCGCTTGCCGAGCGCGGCCGCATAAGCGGCGGGATCGCTCAGCTTGTCGGCACCGCCATCTCGAGACAAAAGGTCGACGGACAGGCTGGCGAAACCCGCGGTGGCCACTCGCCGCACCACGTCCTTGATGTGGGCTACGAGACCTCGGTTCTCGTGCACCACGAGGATGCCACCAGCGGGCTTGCCGGTGGCCGGGCGGGCCGCGTAGCTGATGAGCGGCGCACCATCGGCGCCCTTGACGTCGAGCGTCTCAACCTTGATACGTCTGTCATCCGGCTGAACAGTGATGCCGTCACTGGTTGGTTGGGCTGGCGGTGTCGCGAACGGCTGCGGCGTGCTGGCCGCGCGCGACGTGGGTGTTGCGGGAGTACCGGATGGCTGGCTGCCGCAGCCCATTGCCTCCAGGGCCACCAGCGTCGCGGCCAGGCTGCCCGTTATCAGTGTGACCCGGCGCAGCAGCTCGCGACGGCTTATCAACCCGTCGTTGAAGTCCTCGACGTGCTCCTCCAGCACGTAGTGCTCGAAGTCGGTCATCTCACGCCCTCCTTACTGCAGCGGGAACGGTGACTGCCACCAGTGAGGCAACGTATCGAGCTCGATCGAGCTCACCCACTTCACCCACCAGAAACCTCTCCGGTCGGGTGCAACCAGGCGTGCCGGACCGCCGTGGTCAGCGCTGAGGGGCTGGCCGCCCATGCCTGTTGCCAGCAGCAGCCGCGGCATGTCATCGATCGCGAAACGCCTGTCGTAGCCGGTATGCGAAGCCACCCGGATGCTCGACGCGTTCGAATGGTCGCCAAACAAGCGGCTCAAGAGGACTCCTGACCACACCTGCTCCGACCAGAAGCCGCCCGTGCAGTCGAGGACGCATTGGAGACGGTCGTCGAAGTCGTGAAGTGCGGCGTACGTCAGCTCGCGCGTACCGGATGACGTCACCAGCCGGAGCCGCCAGTGCTCCGCGTCGATCACCGGGACAGCATCGAAAAGCCATGAACTCACCGGCATCAGCTCGGGATGGAGAGAACCGATCTCATAGGAGCCGGTGAATCGCCTGCCTGCACCGGGCAGTCCGGTCATCCGGACGGCTAGTTCGCTGGCGGCGTAGCCGGCGCCCGCGGCAGCTACCAGAGCGCCTCCGCGCAGCAGGTTTCGCCGCGAGAGGTCGAAGCGCCGCGGGCGCACCTGCCTTGCCACAACGTGCCAGATGGCAAGCGGAACGGCGGCGATGGCTGCACCGACGTGGAGCTCCATGGCGGTGTATGCGCCCCACCACCGGAGCAGGCCTGTTGAATGAAGCAGCCCGCCGAGCAGTGAGGCTACGACCAGCAACGCCAGAGTGATCGAGGCCCAGCGACCGGGTCGGGAGCGGCGCAGACCGCGCCGGGCGACGATGGACTTCCACGGAAGCAGTGCGAGGATGGCGAAGCCACCGCCCGCATGGACGATGAGCGACCAGCGACCGGCCATTGTGCCATAGGCGAAGGCCAGCCAACCGGTCGTGAAGGCGACCGACAGCAGCACAAGCAGGGCCAGGTTCGTCCGCCGGCTCATAGCCGAGTCGATTATCCGCGGGCCCAGCCATGGGAACGACAATCGATCTCCACTGCCCCCCCGCAGCGACAGCTCCACTAACCCCTCCCCCCATAACCCCCCACCCAGGGGGAAGTTCACGCACCGCGAAGAATCGGCCGTCATGCGGAATGCTGTCAACCCTGCCTGTAAAGGTCCGCAGCGCACTGGCCGCCTTGCCTGTCGCCAGGTTCCAGCGCTGACCGCCGGCGCCACCTCCAGGCGGCGGCAAGGGCCGGCAACCTACCATATCGCCTCGATGGGGGACGCCTCAGCAGCCGTGGCTTCCGCCTTGCCGGTGCTGCCACCAGCACCTGCCGGGCCGGAGCCCGTCTTCAACGCCCGAGGCCTCGCAGCCCTGATAGCGGCGCTCGACGACGCCGTCATCAGCTACCGCAGCCCCAGCGCAGACGCCATCGTCGTAGTCGTCGGCGGTCGGGTCCTGGACGCCATCGCCGCTCCCACGGGCCGCCCGCCGGTCATGGGCCTCGATGCGCTGAACGCTGTCAGCCCGGCCGACTCGGCGAACCTGCACGCCGTCGCAGTCGACCGCCGCCTGGCGCTGGCCCTGCCCAGCTACTGGCGCGAGGCGGACCGCCTACCTCCAATTTCTGCCCGATGGGTCGACGCCGGCGGCCTCATCGACGCCATGATCCGGCCCGGCCACCGTGGCGCCGTAGTGCTCAAATCTCACCGCGATCTCGGCATTGCGCTCTTCGACCAGTCCGGCTTCATCGCCGCCTACAGCCAGGCCTATCCCGAACCCGGCGGGTTGGAGACGCTGGCGGCCCTGGTAGCCGACGCCGACACGATGATCCATGGCAGAATAGCTGACGCTTCTGGCGCTGCCGGCGGACTCGCCCGGGACCAGGTGGAAGCGCGGGCGTTGGCGCTGCTGGATCCAATCGAACGTTGCAGGGGGGAGATCCTGCGGATGGCTGAGGCAGCCCTTCACCTTTACGCGGAGCCCGTGGCCGATCGTTTCAGAGCGGCGCCCGGCACTGCGGCAGGTCTCCTCCTGGCAGCGGGGGAAGTACGGGAGATGCAGATTCGTCTGGTCAGCTCAGCCACCTTGAGTTCCATCGCCCAGCGGGCCGAGCAGATCGTGCGAGCTGCCTCGAGGGGGAACTGACAGCCGGACGCATTGTCCGCAAATTGTCCGCCTGATCGCCAAATACTGGCGGCATGAGCGCCGGGGCCGCTCATGGTGGGACCCCCTCAACACCGAAGGAGTGGGGGATGCAACGAGAACAGCTGAGGGGCCAGGCGATGGTCGAATTTTCGCTGGTCGTCGGCCTTTTCTTGATCTGCTTGTTGGGCGCCGTATCGGCCTCCGTCTACACAGTGCAGCGATCCGCCGCGATCACGGGCGTGGCGGCCGGAGCACGAATCGCCGCTGGAGGCACGACGGGAGAGGCAGGCGCCAACACGCCGGACCTGGCAGATGCCACGCCGGCGGTCGGCCGGATCATCGCGCCGGTGATGGCAGGTACGCACATCAACCAGCTCAAACCGTCGCAGAATTGCAGGCCGACCCCAGCCATTCCGCGGGGCGACATTGACATCTGCGCCACCCAGACCGGAGACATGGTGACCGTGCGGCTTCGCGGCAAGCCTGCCGCCGCTCTTCCGATCCCGGGGCTGGACTGGTCGCTGGACCTGGCAGCGCAGGTACACGCGGTGACATTCGAGCCATGAGCAGCCTGACCCAACGGTCATCGAGGCCATGGCGTCAGCAAGGCCAGGCTCTCCTGGAGACCGCGATCACGCTGCCACTGATGCTGCTCTTGCTGCTCGGCTTCCTGGCCGTCCTGGTCCGGGTCGAAGCCCAGATCGAGCTCGACACGGCCACCAGCCTCGCCGCCGCTGCCGCGGTCAGCGCGCCCGTTGGCAGCTCCCTCAGCTCCGACTACGCCACCAGGACGTGGGTGGGCACGCTTCGCCAGTCCAGCTACCTGAAGCCGACTCGCCTCGAGGGTTGTGGCACCTACCAGCCGGACCAGCCGGTCACCTGCCGCGGCCTGGCAACCCTCGACTATCGGCAGACTCCGATGGCGCTGGTGGTGCCCATCTCGCTGGCCATCGACTCCACAGCCACCGCGCGAGGCTCGAGGTACCGGTCGCGGTGATCGAGCATGTCGGCCAGGCCGGTCAGACACTCGTCATCTTCGCCCTCGTCCTCGCCTTTTCTCTTATCGGGATGCTGGCCCTGGTCGCAGACCTGGGCACGTTGTTCGTTGCCTACAACAGGGTTGACGACGGCGCCCTGCTGGCCGTCCAGTCCGGTGCTTCGGCGATCGACCAAGGTTCCTTCTACACGGGGAGCCTGCGCCTTGACCCTCAAGCGGCTGAGCAACGCTGCCGTGAGTCCCTGGCCGCTGCCCGCCTGCCAGGGCACTGCACCGCGTCCGCGCGTTCGATAACCGCGGAGGTCGATCAGGCGGTCACCCTACCCGTGCCTCTTCTGGGAGTGCGGGCACCAATTCACGTCAGTCGTACGGCCGAGCCTGCTTTCGGTGGCACCACTGCCGAGAAGACGTCGTGAGGCGCCGCACGCTCGTCGGACTTCTTCTGACCATCGTCGTCTTCGCGGTCATCGGCCTGCTGTACCTCCAGGCTGTCGCCCAGTCGCAGGCAACACGCGCGGCATGGATGGTCACCCGCGACGTCCCGGCCGGTACTGTCCTTGACGCCGGCAACGTCAAGCTTGTCCACTTGCCGGCCGGCGGGGACCAGTTCTCGGCACTGGACCAGACCCCGTCCGGCCGGCGTGCCGCCCACCGCCTGAGCGCCCAGACGCTGATCACACGGGACGACCTCATGAGCTCCGACGCCGTGCAGGTACCGGTCACCGTCAAGGTCGCTCCCGGCGTGGGGGCGGGCGACACCCTCGACCTGTATGCCGTGGTTGGCGCAAGAACCGTCCTCGTCGGTCGTCGCCTGGTCGTTGTGGCTCCTGGCAACCCGATGACGGTGCTGGTGGCAGCCACGGACGAGCCGTACTGGGTCACCCTCGAGGCCAACAACGTCGCCCTCTTCGCCGCCAAGAGCGCGGGTGTGGGCGTGCCCCCGAGTCCAAGCGTTTCCGTCAACGATGCCATCTCCAACCTGTCCGGCTCGGCCCAGGCGGGCTCCGTGCTTGTCGGTACCGCTCCTCCAGCATCGCCGCCTGCGAGGCCGGCGCCGAGCCCTACCGCGCGATGACCACAGTCGTCAGCATCCTCACGACCAAGGATGGCCAGGGTTCGACTGGATTCGCCCTCTCCCTGGCCTGGAGTGCCGCCGAACAACGGCGGGTGCTGCTGGTTGATGCCGACATGTCCGGCACTGGGACTCTGGCTGACGCGATTGCTCTTGACTTCGCCGGCCGCGGCATCGGCAACCTCTTTGGCACTCGCGCCATCAGCGCCGCGATGCTCGAGCAGCAGGCGGTGCGCGTCCAGGCGCGGCCGCGCCTGCGGGTGGTCGCAGGGCTTCAAGGCTTCTGCGGACCTGGCATCGCAGACCTCCTCCCCCGCCTCGCACCCGCGTTTGAGTCCGTCACCGACGAGATCGTGCTACTGGATATGGGAGCGGCGCTCGCCCATCCCGGCCAGGAGTCGCCCAGGCGCACCGCCGAGGTCATCGCGGCGGTTTCGAACCGCGTTTTCGTCGTCATCCAGGACAGCCCACCCCGCCTGGTCAAGTCGATCCAGATCCTGAAGGCCGCTCAGCTCCCACAGGCCGAGCTTGTGGTCTGCGAGACCAGGCGCGGGGCTCTGCGGGAGGAGGTGCAGAAGGCGCTCGCCGGGCAGCTGCCGGGCATCCGTCTGACCGCGACGCACAGGTGGGACGAACGCAAAGCGGCGCAGGCGGAGGACGCAGGCCGGCCGATCCGGATTGAAGGACTGCTGGAGACCCTACATCTGTGACACTTGCGGCTGCGCGTCCTGCACTGGAATCGCTCGACTGGCCCGAGCTCCCGGACGGGGTGCGCGACCTGGCGTTGCGCCTGACCCAGCTGATCGAGGAGGCTCGGCGGATGAGCGGCCTCCCTCCCTCGGTCCGCGAGGAGGAGGCGCTTCCAGACGCAGTGAGAGCCCTGGTCGATCGCGTTATCGAGTCTCCCGCCCGGTTTGGCGTCCAGCCGATGGCGCATGAGCGGCTGCGGATCGATCCTGGATTCCGGCGCGCAGTACTTGACGCGACGAGGGTCCGGGCTTCGCGCCTCTGGCCCTTATCTCGCCTGCTCTTCCAGTTGCCGGGGCTCGAGGAAATCCACTGCTTCCGGCACGACAGCTGGGTGATAACGGCAGCCGGGCGTAAAGCAGTGCTGCTCAACACCGGCAATCCGTTCGCGAGCGACGAGGATGTGGTCGCCTTCTTCCGTGACCGGGTCCTGGGCCTCGTGGGCGTGGTGGGTGCAACTCAGCTGAACGATGGCGCGCCCATCGCGGAGGCGACCGTGGGCGGCATGATGCGCGTGATCGTCGCCATCAAGCCTGCCATATCAGGCGAGGCCAACGTTCAGGCCACGATCCGAGCCTCGGCGGCCGCTGCCACCCGAACACTCGACGACTACGTCCGGCAGGCGGCAATGCCACCTGGCACCGCCGAGTTCCTTGCGGCATGCGTCCACGGCAGAGCCAACGTGCTGATTGCAGGGGGCACTGCCACTGGCAAGACGACGCTCATGCGCGTGCTGGCGGGGATGATTCCCGATCACGAGACGGTCGTCGTGATCGAAGACAGCGCGGAGCTGCACCTTGATGCGGATCGGGGCGACGGACCTGTCGAAGCCACGGGGGGCCAGCGTCGGCCCAATCCCTGGGTGCCGCTCTGCGTCAACCTGTGCACGGTGCCGCCGGTCCTGCGCACGGAGCCCGGGCTGACGATGCGCGAGCTGGTTCGATCTGCTCTGCGCTTTCGGCCAGACCGCATCCTCCTCGGCGAGTCACGAGGCGCCGAGATGGCAGACGTGTGTACCGCCATGAGCACAGGCCACGACGGCTCGATGGTTACGATTCACGCGGACAACGCCTTTCTGGCTGTCGAGCGCGCTGCCAACTATGTAATGGAGTCGCCTCGCTTCAGCAGCAATGCGGCCAGCTATGAACTGGCCAAACGGGCAGTGCATCAGGCTATCGACCTCGTGGTCCATCTGACCCACGGTCCGGGCGGAGCGCGAAGCGTCAGTGGCGTGGTCGCATTGGGTGACGCGATCGACCACGTGGTCGAGGTGTATGGCCTCGCTCCGGAAGGCCATCTAAGGCGTACCTGCCACCTCCTGGGCGATCTGCCGCCCCGACTACGAGTACGGCTCCGCCCCCATGTGCGAGGCGGGGAGGTGCCGTATGCCTGAGCAAACGCCGCCTCTTTTCTTCGCGGCTGAGATCGTGCTGGTACTGACGCTTTCAGCCGCCGCGGGCCTGTTCTTGTTGGGGGCGCCGACGGGGAAAACCCAGGGCGGCCGAGCGCTGGCCGGACGGTACTTCGAACGCCAGAAGGATCTGGCCCAGAGCCTTGGCCTCCGCGTTCGAACCTGGCTGCTCTTGCGCTTGTTGTCTGGGACCGCGGGAATGCTGGCCGGTGTCGTGACCGGTATCCCGGTCCTGACCGCAGGCGGCGCCGCTGTTGGCCTGTTCGGTCTGCCCTGGCTGCTCGCCGGACGAGCGGCCAAGCGCAATCTGAGCATGGAGCGCGCTTTGTCAGGCCTGGTGATCGAGATTCGCGACCTGATGCAGCAGTCCAACCTCGCGCTGGACCGCGCTCTACGCGAAGCTGCCCGGGGTCCGGCTCCCGAGCTGCGATTTATATTGGCTCCACTGGCCGGCGATGAGCCAGTCGCCGACAGCCTGCTCGAGGTCGCCAGGCGCGCCCGTTCGCCGCTCGCCGATCTTGTCATCACCGCGCTCCTGATTGCGCGGACCCATAACCCGATGGCTCTGGTGCAGGTGATCGACGACGTACTGCGCCCGGTCCTGGAGGTCAGCGTCGAGGTTCAGCAGGAAAACCATGCGACGGTTGCCCAGCAGCGAGCGGCGGCGCTTGCTATCGGCGTCATCATGAGCCTGCTGTTTGCCGCGATCATGCGCGTCCCCAGCATGCAGGCCTTCTATGGGTCCGCGCCCGGACAGGTGGTCCTGCTCGCGGTGTTTGCCATGTACCTCGGCCTTGTATGGGTCATCGGGCAGGTGGCCCGTCCTCTGCGCTGGGTGGCCTGGGACATGGAGGCAGTCCGCAGGGAGACGGAGGCCCTGGTTGCCTAATCTGACCCTTGCGGCAATCGCGGCTTTGTGCGGTGCTGTCTGGGTGCTCGGCCTGTGGTATCTGGGCATCTACACCCACCCGGCGGTCCGGAGCTGGCAGCGGCTTGCCCGTCTCCGGGGGCTGGCCGACCGGCGCCCCTGGGGAGAGCGCCTGGGGGCGCGGCTGCCGCTGTTTCGCCGGGTCCAGGAGGAGACCGACATCGAGCGCCTGCTGGCCATCGCCGGCCGCGACGAAAGCGCAGCCGCATGGCTGCTGCGGGTCGCATTCCAGGCCGGGCTCGCCCTCGCTACAGTGCTGATGCTGGACGAGGCAGCGCTCCTGCTCGGGCAGAGATCGGCGCTGCCACCCGGTGTCGGCCTGCTTGCTGCCGCCTGCCTGGCTCTGCTCGCCTACCTTCGACTTCGACGGCAGGCGACCGATCGTCAGCAGGCTCTCAGCGATGCCATCTCGGACAGCCTGCCGCATCTGGCAGTCATGACTTTTCACCATCGTGTGCCGGTATCGGAGGCTCTGCTGATATTCGCGCGCTGCCATCGCGAGCGCGTTCTGTACAGGCTGCTCACCTCCGAAGCCGGTCCGGCCCTGCATGAGGAACTGGCTCGGGCACCTTCGTCCCCGGTCGCGGCCGTGCATGCCCGAAGCACGGCGCTGACATACGAACAGATCGGCCTGGCTTACGGGGTACCAATGTTCACCGCTCTGGCCTCGGCGGTCCGCCGGGTTACCGAGCGTGGTCTAACGGGCCGGGACGTCTACACTGGGCTGGCACGCACAACGTTCGGTGCGCGCCTGGCGGAAGCCAGAGTGACCGCTGCCCAGACCAAGACCTTGATTGTGATCCCAATGGGCCTGATGATCATCCCCGTGCTCGTCCTGATAGGTGCCCCGCTGGTAGCCTCAATTGCAGGAATATTCGCCGGTTGATCTTTCGCCTCGGTCTACCACTCCTGGTCAGCGTCGCTCAGCTCTGCGCAGCTGTGGTGGCGCTCGGACGGCCGGACCTGGGGCTGGTATTGGCCTTCATGGGTGGTGGTTGGCCGACCGCTGCCGAGACGCTCGCGGCGCTGCAGCTTCTGGTGTGGGCGATCGTGGTCGTCGTCGTCGGTTGGGGCCTGGCCACGACAATCTGGGAGCTCGTCCACCGGGTGGACGTCAGCTCGCACTGGCGCGAGGGATCGGTGCTGGCCGTCGGCGTGCTGGTGCTGGCGGCAGGCGCTCTCCACCACTTCGGCTACCAGGTCGGCATGTCGGGCGGATCGGTCGAGGAGGCACAGGGTGTCCTTGGCCGCTGACGGCACGCCGCGACGCACCTTCCTGATCCTGCTCGAGGAGCCGCACGCCTGGTCGGCTGCGGCCTCTCTGGCGCTGCAGGCCCCGGCGGGGAGCATTGAAACTCTGATCGCGCCAATCCCTGGGGTCCGTTTCCTGGCGGCAAAGGGCCGCGAGGCGGCAGATCTCGATGCCTGGTGGGGGCGGATGGCGACTGCGCCGGGTCGAACCGTGGTTGTCGCAGCACACGAGGATGACCTGCCGCGCTGGATACCCGGCCTTGACGCCGACTTCGTCATAGCAGTTCCCGACGAGGCCACGGCGGCCCTCTACCAGCACCTGTCAAACGTAAGGTCGTCCGTGACGGACGATCCCCGGCAGCTGGCGGAGCTCGCACTTCGCCAGCTCGGACCACCGTCGACACCTGCCTCGATCTCGGAACCGGCTGACGACACCTCGCGGAACCCGCGACAGACGGAGCTGAAACCTCCAGAAGCGGCGGAGCGTGTGGAGCAGCCCGCGGTCCACGATCCTTTCGAACTCATCTCGAGGGCAGAGCCCATCGAGCTGGAGCCTGGGCTGAACGGCAGCACACCGGAGCCAGACACATTCGGCCGTAAGACCGCGCCGGCTCCCGTACGCCCGCCGCTGGGCCAGGCGCCGCCTCGTGTCCCGACCACAGTGTCTGAACCACAGGCAAGGGCGGCATCCGGCCCATCTCGAGCGGGTTTGGACCCGAGGCAGTTTCTGGACCGGCTCGGGCAGGGACGCCGAGCTTCGGTCGGCGCCGAGCTCGGCCAGGCCGTGCTCGCCTGCAAGCCGATCGTGGCCGCTGTGGTCTCGCGCAAGGGAGGGGTAGGCAAGACCGCCAGCGCAGCTGCCGTTGCCGCGATTCTTGGCGAGGCGGTTGACCCGTTCGGGCACACCGCTGCGCTCGTGGACGCTAACATCGGCAATCCTGACGCCTGGGGCCGTATCGACATGAGCGGCGAGCCGACGACAGTGCGCGAGATGGTCCGCCGCCTCATGGCGGGTCAGGAGCCCCCGAGCCCAGCCTTTGCGGAGACGCCGGCCCTGGCTGTCTATCCAGAATCGCGGGAGGCCGGCGACGGCTACGCCCCGGCCCAGATCCAGCGGGCGGCCACGTATCTCAAGGCCAGGCACGCAGCTATCGTGGTGGACCTGCCGAACCGGCTGCCCGCATTCACTTCGGCTGAGGCGGCGGTGGCTGCAGCCTGGATCGCTGAGGCGGACGTGCTCGTCCTGCCCACGACTGCCGACCCCACGGCATTGCTCGGGGCCATCGAGTACCTGGACGCAGACAGCGTGCAAGGAAAGCCCGTGGTCGTTTCCTATATCGTGCCGCGAGCCCGTCAGATTCGCGATGCCCCCCAGGTACGCGGCATGCTGGACAGAATCCGAGCCTCAGCGACGGCCCTGGTCGAGGTGCCCGACGACGACCGCGCCACCCTGGCGCTGATTCGCCGCGTGGCGATCACTGAGGTGGCGAGCGAGCTCCGCCACGCCTACGTATCGCTGGCGACCCGTGTCGTAGAGGCCGCGGCCAACCGCAACGGCCAGGGCTCATAGAAGACCGCGATGAACGGGTGGGGCAGCCTGGGTAGGGGCGACGCGTGGGGCTCTGGAGCAGCGGACGGGTCCAGGCCTCCCGGGCCCGAGACGATGCGCGGTGTGTGCTTCTGCCTGCTGTACGACCTGTGCTGCTGGCTGGCGGGCGCCCACCGTGTAGTCTCCGATGAGGTCGACGAGTACACGATGACGGAGTTACGCAGGGTGGAAGATCCCCGCGACCGGCTGCGCCGATACGTCAGCCCGAAGCTCCTGCAGACCTGGGAGGGGGCACTCCGTCCGTTCTTCAGCTCGGGATTCCTGCTGGACCCGGAGTTGGGCGAGGCGGGTTCTTTCCAGGACCACGGCCGAGACGCCGGCGGCCATCCCAAAGCAGAGCTGACGTTTGGCAATCGATCGAGTGTTGTGGACTCTGCGCAGCGCCGCCACGACCTTCCGCCACGTGACTGGATCCTGACCGTCTGGCTGTCTCCGAAGCCGGGCAGATACGTGGAAAACGCCACTATTCGGCTCGCGTAGCAACGCGGTGCTCCGGCAGCGGTTACCGCTCCCGATCGGAAGCCCCCACCCGATACGTGGATCTCAACAGCCGGTCCGACTCAGCAGCCACGGTCGCCCGGCCCTTGCGGCAGTGCTCGGCCTGGCTGCAGCGGCGGCCGGCGCCGTGCTGGCCAACATGACGCCCGGCGTTGAGGTTGCGCGGGACGCCGGCAGTTACCGGGTTGGGAATGTCACCCTCCTGGCACGGGGGAGCGGCGTGTATGCAGGCGCGTCGGGCGCAGTGGTCATCGCCGAGGGTGCGGACGGCATTCGCGCCTCGGGCTCCACAAGGCTCCACGGCGTGCGGATGGTCGGCTTATGCCAGATGGCGCCGGACCAGCGGAGCGAGCGCTGTAGCTTCGACCTGGGAGGCCGATCGCTGACAGCGGTAGATCAGCTCGACCGCGGGGGGTGGAACCGCCGCTACCAGGACGGGCAGCAGCTTCGGATCCAGCTCGATGCAAGCCGCCCGGTGCCGGTCCCGATCGCGCTTGGCCGATAGACTGCTTCCGCCCCGTCCTGGGGACCGCCGGCCGTCATGGAGCGAGGCAGACCCGCCCCGTCACTTCCAGGTCTGGCCGAGCACCCGAAGCCAGTTCTCGTGGCCCAGCTTGCGCAGGGTGGCCTCATCGAATCCGGCAGCACGGAGGGCCTCGACAAGTCGAGGCAGGCCTGCTGCGTCGTGAATCTCATCGGGAATCGTTGCCCCGTCGAAGTCGGACCCGAAGGCGACGTGGTCCGGGCCCATCCGGTCGCAAAGGTAGGCAAAGTGGCGCACCAGGGCTGAGATGGGGGTATCCGGCTCCCGCCTCCCATCCTCGCGTGAGAACTGGACGGCGAAGTTCACTCCGACGACGCCGCCACTGTCCCGGATGGCGGCAAGCTGGGTGTCGAGCAGGTTCCGGGGGGTTGCGGTCAGGGCGTGCGCGTTCGAGTGGGTAGCCACTAGCGGAGCTGTACTGATCTCGGCAACGTCCCAGAAACCCCGCTCGTTCAGGTGAGAGAGGTCAACCATGATGCCCATCCGGTTGCATGCCTGGACCAGCTCCTTGCCTGCCGGCGTCAGCCCGGGACCAGTATCCGGAGAGGACGGGAATCGGAACGGAACGCCCTCCGCGAATGCATTGGCCCGGCTCCACACCAGACCCAGTGAGCGCAGGCCCGCCCGGTAGAAGACCTCCAGCGCATTGAGCTCAGGATCGATGGGCTCGGCGCCTTCGAAGTGGAGGATGGCGGCAACTGTGGAGCTGTCGAGGCAGCGGCGCAGCTGCGCGACGTCGCGAACGACTTCGAACCCGCCGCTTGACGCGGCCTCCAGGCGAAAGAGGGTCGCGCTCAAAGACATGGCCATACGAAGCGCGAAGGCCTGAGGTACAGCCGGCGGTAACCCGTCCAGCTCCTCTTCTGCGCCTTCTGGGCCTTCTGCCCCAGGCTGCAGGTCTGGCCGTCGCGCGGCTGGATCGGGCGGCACCCACACCGCAAAGAAACCACCCACGAAGCCACCCTCGCGAGCGCGAGGCATGTCGAGGTGCCCCTTCTCTCCGCGAGCGAAGAGGCTCCGTGCCTCGGCTCGAGGCCAGCCATAGACGGAGAGCAGCACGTCGTTGTGGCCATCGAAGATGGGCAGTAACGTGTCCGTCATCCTTCCGACAAAACCTCCCTCCATTGAGACCGATGATTGGACAAAGGGTCGCACAGAGCGGGTCAGTGACGATGAGCCACTGTGGCCCAGGAATCTCGGTGATCTTCCACCTGACGTTCGCTGCTGACTGGGAGGCCGGCAGAGCCGCCGGCGAATACCGGCGTCGACACGCGGGCGGACGCTGGATGAGATCCGCCACGAGAACCTGGACGATGACGACGAGCTGTTTCCCCAGATCAGTATTTGTTTAGCGTGCTCAGGCAGGCGCGGGTAGTGCGACTGGAGCGATTGACCGAGGGGTGCGGAGGAGATCGGCGAGGACGGTGATGGGTTCACGATGCTGCTGGCGAGCTGTGCTGAGGACGGTCATCAGGCATTCCTGATGGCGGGCGCCGTTCCAGCTTCGGTTGTCGCCCCAGACCTTGCGGTTGACCACCGCTGGGCGGAGCGCCTGCTCGGCCATCCAATTGGTGGCCGGCACCCCTGGCAGGCGCAGGAAGGTGAAGAGGGCGTCGAACTCGCGACCGAGGTGACGGAGGAGCCGGCCCTGGGGGTTGTCGGCGCCGCTGATGGGACGTGCCAGTAGAGCTCGGAGCTGTTGTTCCAGCTTGTCCAGCTCGACCTGGAAGTCCGCTTCAGCGATCTCGCCGGCGTCGCGTTGATCGCGCAGCTTGAGGGCGCCCGACAGGATCGCCTTGACCGCTTTCGGGATCTCCCGTCCTCGGCCCCGAGCGACCTCCAGCATCTCGCGGCAGCGTCGCTCCAGATGCGCGGCGCAGGTCTGGTGCAACGCCTTCTTGAAGCCGCGGTACGGTCCCCAGCCGTCGCGGACCAGCAGCCCCGCATAGTCCTTCCCGATCAGCTCGGCCGCCTCCTCGAAGCCGCGTCCTCGCCGGATCGCGTAGACCGTGACCAGCTCAGCCACCGCCACCCACAGCCAGGCCTTGATCCCACCCACCCGCCAGCCGGTCTCGTCCATCACCACCAGTAGGCTGCCGCGGACGCTGGACACCAGCGCCCCGTAGGTGGGTCCGCAGCTGCTCGCCCAGACGAGCCAACGCCTGCGCCACACCTCCCCGCGTGATCCTGATCCCTAACACCTCGTGTAGCACGGCTGCCGTCTTGCCCATCGACAGCCCCAGCTCGTAGTGCAGCCGCGCCGCCATCGACACCGCCTCCGGACCCACCTGGGCCGCCGCCGCACCGCTCACCGACGAAGTCTGGAGGGGATGGCGGCCGCGCATCCGTCGCCCACACCGCCGGCAGCGTCCGACCTGGATCACAAAGCGCCGCCGGATCGGCCGCGGCGGCAGGATCTCCTCCTGCCACTGCTCTTCGACCCCCGCCTCCTCCAGCTCCCCGCCACAGTCCGGGCAGCCGCACGGCGCCTCCACCACTACCGTCTCGTCCACCTGCTCCGGCGGCTGCCGGTGCCCGTGCTGCCCGTGCTTCTCGCCGCTCTTCCGCCCCGGACGTTTGGGCGCCGCCTTCGGCTCTCCCTGCGAGAACGGCGCCGACTGCCGTTGGCCGCCTGGAGCGACGCCTCCAACTTCGTTTCCAGGTCGCTCAGCCGCCCCCGCAGCTGCTCGTTGTCAGCGCGTAGGTGGTCGATCTCGGCACGCAGGCGCCGGTTCTCATCGAGCACGCGGCGCACCTCGCCGCCCTGATCGTCGGTGGTCACGGCTGGATCGTTGGCTGGGACGTCGCTCCTCGTCGGAGCAACCGACGGCAGGCAGGCTACTCGATGCCGCCGGCTGCTCGCAACCTCTCTCCGCTCTCAGCGCCAACCGCCGCTCGCACCGCTATGGTGCCAGTCATGGACGCATCGGAGCATCCGCGGGCGGTGGCCGCGTGCCGGGCAGTGGCCGCCGCGTGCGGTCTGCGCGTCGATGACGCGGTCGTGCTGAACGATTCGAACCGGCTAGCGGTGCACCTTGGGCCGTGTGACGTACTCGCTCGCGTCGCGCCACGGTCCCGGCAGAGCGGCGCTGAGTTCGAGGTCGAGCTCGCTCGGCGCCTAGCCGACAGCGGCGCCCCGCTGGCGACGCTCGATCCCCGGGTGGAGCCGCGCGTCTACGAGCAGGGCGACTTTGCGGTCACATTGTGGACCTACTACGAACCCCAGCTGCCGCACGCCATCGCGGCGGACGAGTACGCGAGCGCGCTCGGGCGATTGCACACCGGGATGCGGCACGCGGATGTGACCGGCGACTGGCTGCCGAACTTCATGGATCGAGTTGACGAGGCGCAGCGCCTGGTCGATGACCCCACCAACAACCCTGAGATCGGCGGCGCCGATCGCGAGCTGCTGGGCACCACGCTGAGAACGATGAGGCGCGCGATCATCGACCGAGGTGCGTCCGAGCAGTTGCTGCACGGCGAGCCGCACTCCGGCAATGTGCTCAGGACGAGGGACGGGCTGCTGTTCGTTGACCTCGAGACGTGCTGTCGCGGGCCCATCGAGTTCGACATCGCTCACGCGACCATCAACGCGAGCGGGCCGCCGATCGAGGTGAGCGCGCACTATGCCGGCGCCGATCAATCACTGGTCCGCGAGTGCTGGATCCTCATGCTGGCCATGGTCACCACGTGGCGCTGCGAGCCGGGTGACGATCTGCCGAACGGCCGCGCTATGGCCATCGACTGGATCCGTCAGCTGCGCACAGCGCTCGATTCGTGAGCGATGGTCGTCGGAAGCCGCAACGAAGCAGCCGGGTCGGAAGGGCGAAGGCGAGGGCGAGAGCGCAGGGCGACTCGAGTGCCGGTGGCAGCGCGACCAGCTCTCGGAGGCGATTCGCGAGCTCGTACTCGACGACCAGCGGTTGCGGAACGACATCTGCTGGTCGGTGTTCGACTGCTGAGAGCGCGTCGGGGTAGGGGCGCGTTCAGCGCGACTCGCCGGTCACCGGTTCCATGGGGCGCTAAACAATTACGCCCACATCTATGGGCCGTTGAATCTCGACGCCGTAGTCGAGGTCAAGCGATATGAGCCGAAATCGAGCTCGCTGGCGCCGATCGGCCCCGCGGTCAGAGCCTGCGGCAGCGCACCACGAGGAACATGGGAAGCGGGCCCGCGTCGGGCTGTGCCGCCAGCTGGCGCGCCCGCATGCGCGGACTGGGTCCCGGTTCGGCAATCTCCTCGATTGTCAGGTTGTGACGAACCAGGGAGTTGAGGTAGGTCGAGAGCGTCCGGTGATTGGACCCCACCTTGCCGCGAATGCCGGGATTCGTTGCGAGCCACCAGCCCTCAGAGTGATAGCCGCCGCGGTGCGGCCAGCTACTCGGCGCATCCTGGTCCCACCCTGGAAAGCAGGGGTGAAGGATGGAGAAGACGAACCGTCCTCCCGGCCGCAGAACGCGAGCCACGGTGGTGACCGCACCGTCGAGATCATCGATGTCAGCCAGGCCATGATTGCAGGCGATCCCGTCGAAGGTCTCGCCGGTGAGCGCCTGATCAGAGGTCACATCGACCGTCAGATACGCGATTCCGAGCGGCTCCTCGATTTCGGCCACCCGCGCCATGTCCAGCAAAACGTCGGAGACGTCGATGCCGACGACTCGGGCGCCGCGGCGAGCGAGTTCCCGAGCGATCCGGCCGTGACCGCAGGCGAGATCGAGAACGCGCATCGAGCGAACGCCCCCGAGCAGGTCGAGCAGCGTGACACCCGTAGGCTCGCCGCCGATCTCCATGCCGACCACACCGAGGTAGAAGTCGCTGATGACGTCGTAGCGGGCCATCTCGCGTGGCATGCTCGACATCATGGCACCAGGCCACAGCGGTCGAGGACAGGAGTGGTGGGCTCGGCTGCCAGTCCGGTGGCCGTGCAATCATCCGAACAATGAGCGAACGCAGCTCGCCGAATGTCGAAGTGATCGATCTGGCGCCAGGTCTCTGGATATGGAGGCTCGAACATCCCGCATGGAACCCACGCGTTGACTGGCAGGAGGTGGTGACCTGCACCTGCGTGGACGCGGGCGACGAACGCTGGCTGCTCGATCCGCTTTTCCCCCCGGACAACGCGACCCAGGTCTGGCACCGGCTCGCTGAGAGGCCGCCCACGGCAGTGGCGGTCCTCCTCGCCGATCACCTGCGCGAGACCTGGAGCGATCGGAAAACCTGGAGCATCGATGCTGCTGTCCGCCGCTATGGATGCCGTGCGTTCGGTCCCGACGTCTGGGATCCCGATCAAGGACCCCCGAAAGCAAAAGTGCAAAAGATCGAGCCGAGCCGCGAGCTACCGGGTGGCCTGCTGGCGTTCCGGGACCCCCGGGGCTGGAACGAGACGCCGCTCTGGCTTCCAGAACACCGGACCCTGGTTTTCGGCGATGCGCTCACCGAGCGACGCGGAGCGCTGAGAGTGAGGATGTCTCCGACTCACAACGAACGTGCTCTCCCCGATCTGCGTGCGATGCTCGGCCTTCCGTTCGAGCGCGTGATCATCTCTCACGGCGAGCCCTTGCATACCCGCGAGGCCTTTGAGCGAGCCCTGGAACTCCCACCATGGCCAGCAACGCCTCTGCATCAGGCCGCCTACGGTGGCAACTTTGAGCGGGTCCGTAGTCTAGTCCAGGCCGGGGCCGACGTGACAGTGCGAGACGAGCTGTACAACGGTACCCCTCTGGACTGGGCCGAGTCTGGTGGGCGACAGGACTGGGCTGAGGGGCGCGGGCACCAGCAGATCATCGCCTACCTCAAATCCCTGCGTGCTTGAGACGTGCATTCGCCGGCGATGGCACGCATCAAACGCGACCAACCGGGTCATGCGCCGGCGGATGCCGGCCCGGCACCCAGTAGCGGGGCGATCTCAGTGAGGAGTGGTGGGCCCGGCTGACTTCGAACCAGCGACCAGCCGATTATGAGTCGGCCGTTGTAATTTCCACCACGCCATTACGCGATGCCGAACTTGTGTGGAGGGGTTTAGTCGAAGAACCCCTCCGATGCAGGGACTGATAAGCTCTGCCTAATCAGCCGGTCGATTGGGGTGGGGTCGAGTGTGCTCGGCGGGGTTCGAGCGGCCCCAAGTGCTTACTGTAAGTCTCAACCAGGAAACGATCGATCGCTGGATGATCGGCCTTCTCCGGAAGAGACTCGACCCCAGGAGAGAGTCCAGTTTGCCTTCAATCTTTTCGATCTCGCTGACTATTTTGCTCAGAGACCATTTGCCCAATCGAACGTCCATGCACGCATTCCGATCAGGGCCATGCATGGGAAGTGTCAACCGACCAGTCGATAGGAACTCCACGCCTTGGCCCGAGGCGAAGAGCATGCATCGCGAACTTGGTGTCGTAGCCATGCTGCTGGATCAACTTTGTTCTTGTGATGCGGAGTTGGCCCGTAGGCCAAGCAGGCGCTCTTTCTGAGCGCGAAGGTAGCCAAGGAAGCGATGGCCGGCCTCGCGTGACGCAAACAGGTGAGCATGGCTCTGTAGCTCACGGCCTGCGTCGGTGGCGTACAAGGGATCGGCGTAGAGCAGCAGGAGGACGGTCGGATTGCCAGCAGCCGCCAACCGGGTGTATTTCCGGAGGCTGTATACGACAAGATCGAGATCGCCGGATTCCGACGGAGGCGTCCTCTCCGTGCCGGCGTTGGTCGGCGCCAGCATCGTGCTGCGCCCGTTCTTCGGCTGTCCGATAGATCCACTGGTCGAACCGTCAAGACCGATCACGTACTCAGGAGGCTCAATGCACACTCCCATCTCGTCGCGATCGTCTGTGCCGGCGAGATGTAATCCAGGAGGAGGTCAGGAGCAGTGGTTTTACAGCAGGATCCGGGTAGGCCGCAGGGAGTCTCCAGGTCCCAGCTTGGGTTGGGGATGGGTCGGCCGGGGTCGTCGGCCGGTGGGCGTGATCCGTGCAGGACGGCATACGAATGGCACACGGACTCGGCTTACTGATTCAAGAACTCCAGTGTGAAGTCGCGCTTCGCTTGCTCGGAGTTTCTCGGCCTCGTGGCTCGTCCCGCACGATCGCCGGCGGACTCGGCCACCGTGGACACCCTCGCTCCACTAACCTATGCGCCGTGGGAGGGTTCCGATCGTGCGTTCAGGTGCTTGCGCTTCTGATCCTGCTCCTGACGGAGATGTCGTGCGCAGCACCGGTACGGTCCAGGGCGTCACCGCATCCTTCGCCTAGCGGCTGCACTATGCTCGCCGTCGCGGGTCCGGTAGACGCGGCGTCCGCTCAGCGGTGCGGTCTGACTCTTGGATCGATGCTCTACGGGGTCGACTGCCGCTCCACCAACTCGTTGCCCAGCTACATGAGGGCAGAAACTCAGTCTCGTAGTAGCGGCCAACGGGCCATCCCCGCGGTCCTCCCAATATCCGGTGGTGCTTGTGCCATGGAGTCGCCTGCGCCAGATACAGTGTTTCGATTACGCGGTGCGGCCGTGAGTTCTGCCGACTTATTGGAGATTGCCGATTTCAGCACCAATGCAGGCGAGGCCTCTTATACAAGCATCAGCGTGCGCTGCACAGATCGACAGTGCCTAAGCGTCGGTGTCGATACCGACGGAACTCTGTCCATTCTCGAGATCACAGGGGCGGGACAAAAGACCCTGACTTCAGCAGGTATAAACATGGCGGCCGGACGTGCCAATCGGATGGTCCTACAGGTGAACAACCAGACGGTCAGAGTCTGGTTCAACGGGCGGTCCGTCGGGCCAGAACAGACCGCCACTACGGCTGCTCCAGGCTACTCCGAGGTCTTTGTAGCCAGTCGAGGTGCGGGTCCCGCTGGCATACGGTTGGCTCTTTTCCAGGTCTTTGAATCAAGATAGTTCTGGCCACACCGTAGGCACAGTGTCGCTTGGCCAGCGACTCACTCCGCCATAATCCGGCCTCGGGGATAGTTGGATATCGGCACCAGTCGATGCTTCACGGTGGACAGCGTGCAGCTGACGAGGTGGTGACCCGCTCAGTCGGTGAAAGCCCGCACGGTCGAACTCGACGCCTAGCACGCGGCCTCGCCCTCGCGGTGGGTTTGGCGGCCCAGGGTGCGAAGCCGGTGCACTCCTTCGACTCCGATGGATCGCTTGGGCACGATACAGAGTTGACGTTTGCTCAGGTCGAGGAGGAAGAAGCGATCATTCTCCACTACTTCGCGAAATGCGCTCCACCTCAGCTCAGAACGCACATCAGACATGGTCATTACGACAGATTCGTCTTTCAGTTCGATACTGATGTCCTGCCGCCACCGATCCTCTGAGTCATATGCGTGCTTCCACTGCAACGAGAACACTAGACAAATCAGCGCGACGAGCAACCCGAGCTGAAGTACGAGGATGAGAGCGAGCGCAATCACATTCGCCCATAGTGGTTGCTCGAGGACGACGAGGATCAGCATCACTACCGGGATCACGACGAGAGCAGGCCTGACGACCGTACGAGGATGTCGGGTCAGGTGTAGCAGCTGGGCCGCCATGAAATCCCGCAATGAGACCCGGTACTGGCGGCACACGAGCACATCATGAACGACAGAGTTATGCCACGGATGCAAATTGGCTCAGCCGCATCCGCCGAGATGTGACCAAAGACTATGCGCTCGTCCGACCGCAGACGGTCTGTGGTCTGCCGCCACCGCGCGTGACCAGGATCATGGCCTCTTGAATGGCAGCTACTGCCGCCACCCCAGCCGGTTGCTAGGCTGTACTTCGCACGGGGGCAGCCGCTGAGGTTGAGGAAGTCGAAACATCAGCGACCAAAGTCATTGCTTGTTAACGCCTAGGCCGGAGCGCTGATGCTGAGGCATCCGAGTGTCCGGACCATCGCATCGTAGGCGTCTGCGGGCGTTAGATGGCTATACACGTTCTGGATCATCGCCAGCGACGTGTGGCCGAGGATGTGGGCAAGCATCACGGGATTCATGCCACGGTTGAGCGCCAAGGTCGCGTAGGAGTGGCGCAGCAGGTGCGGATAGACGCGCTTGGTGATGCCTGCGCGCATGCCCAGGTCCTGGATGACCTGTTCGACGCCGGACGGCGTCAGTGCTCCGTGATCGCCACACGGGCGGCGGCGGAGGCTGATGAGGATGCGATCAGATGGCACGTCCCGTGGCCGGCCGCGTTGAGCGTAGCGGAGCAGGCGTCGGTAGAGGCGTGGAATTGGCACCATCCGCTCTCCCGTCTTGCCCCCAACGCGTACATAGTGGGTCCGGTCACGCTCGATGAGGTCGTTGAGTGTTAGCCGGACCAGCTCGCCCACTCGGATGCCTGTGTCGGCCCGCAGGCGAACGATGAGCTTGTCCCGCTCCGTGACGGCCGCATCCTCCATGACTTGGGCCTCGTCGCGGCTCAGCACATCAATGAGGCGTTTGCTCGACTTCGGTGCCTTAGCTCGACCGGCGACGGACTCCCCCTCCGCCTCGGCCCACGACAGGAGGACATTGATTGAGCGCAGGTAGCTGGCAATCGTTTGCCGGCTGAGAGGCCGGCCCGACTTCCCTCCATCCTCGAGGAGCTGGGCACTGAGGCGATCTAGCGCGGAACGGTCGAGCTGCTCAAGCTTGCTAATGCCGCGCACCCGGCAGTACGGCAGCAGCACCTCATTGAGCGGGAAGCGATATTCACGAAGCGTCTTGGGTGATAGGCCGCGGCCGCGCACCGAGGCGAGAAAGTCGTCGACGAGCTGGTTGATCTAGGCCATGTTGGAGAGGATTTAGAGGAAGACCTTCCAACGCACAAGCCGATACCTACAAGTGAATCGGCTGATGGAGGAGCTACCGATCGTACGAATCCGCTCCAGCGCAATACGGATTCTGAAGAATGTGAGGGAGTGGTGGGCCCGGCTGGACTCGAACCAGCGACCAGCCGATTATGAGTCGGCCGCTCTGACCAGGCTGAGCTACGGGCCCACTCGGCGGCTCCGATGTTAGCCCTCCGCGCCAACCGGCGATCAGCCTGCACCGGCTCCGGCCGTCTGCCGCCAGCGCTAGGGGCCGCTCAGCAGCTCTGCGCCGTGCTTCCGGAACACCGCCTGCATGCTGTCGAAGGTGCGATCGCAGACTGAATGCAGCTCCTCTATGAGACGGAGGGTGGCGGGCGCCATGACCACCAGGTAACGAGCCCGATCGGGCCCGGGGTTCCAGAACGTGTGCGGGACCCCCCGCGGCCCCAGGACTGCCGCGCCTACCGCGGCCTCCACCTCCTGGCCGCCGAGTTGAAACCTCAGGGTTCCCTCGAGCACATACCACGCCTCGTCCTCATGATGGTGTACGTGCAGTGGCGCAATGAGCCTCGGTGGACCCGGCGGGCCTCCCGCGTCCGTCCATTCGGCGATCGCGAAAGTCCCCTCTGAATCCCCGATTGTGCGGCCCGCCAGCGGCGGTACGACGATTGCGGTCATGCTGTCCTTGGTTTGCCTACGGCGGCATTCCCGACGAGCGGATGTACTCCCAACCGCTAAGGTCGGGCACGTGGAGACCGTGGGCGCCGAGGATCGAGCACACGTGCGTCCGATGCTCCGCGCCATGGTGGACGGCCTGTGTGAGGAGCAGACTCACGTTAGTGGCGGCGAGCTGGTCCTCGCGGTCGAGCAGCTCGCGCCATCGACGCGCCTGTCGCTCCATGTCGGCGCGCAGGGTGGCCACGGGCGGCGGCGGACCCGGTTCGGACGGACATCGGACCTCCAGATCTTCAATCCAACGCTGAAACCCAGCGTCACCCAGCACCAGGTGGGCCAGGGTCGCGTGGATCGAACCGTAGGTGCCAGGAGTCGAGAGCCTCAACTGATCAGGCGACAGCTCCAGGCAGTGGTCGATCAGCCGCAAGGTCGCCCAGACGTGGTGGCCCAGGATCATGCTGAGGTGGTCCCTCCCCTCTGGGAGCGTGCTGCTCACGCGAGGCCCCCCATCACTCCTTCGCCAGGACCGGAGATATGTATTCGACGTCGTTGCCGGTCCGGGTCGTCGACGTACATGGATGCGTTCATGGTATGCGCTGAGCCAAGGACTCCAGCGTGTGGGCGATCCGATGCAACTCCACCTCGCCCTTCGCGACTCCGAGCACGAGATCGACGGCCGCATCCGCGTGGGGCAGCTTCAGACGCCACCCGTTGAGGCCGTAGAAGACGACGGTTGCGGCGAAGGCGAGGCGCTTGTTGCCATCGATGAGCGTGTCGTTGCAAACCAGCGACTCCATGAGGGCTGCCGCCTTCAGGTGGATGGTCGGGTACAGGTCCTCGCCGAACATCGTGGCCCGCGGCCGGTATCCGGACGCATCAAGGAGTCCGGGGTCGCGAATCAATCGCGTAGTGCCGAATATCCGCTCGACCATGGCCAACAGGTCGTCCAGGGTGAGATACGTCACCGCGTGGAGCGAGGGGACTGCTGAAGAAGTGTCGCCGCTAGAGGTCCCTCAAGCGGGCGAGCGTGTGGGCGTGCTCGCTCATCACCTAGTCGGTCAGTGCCAGCACTCGCTCACGCCGTTCCGCATCCTCGATGCGGCTCAGCACGGCCAGGCGGGCCACCTCGTTCATGGAGCGGTGCTCGCGTACTGCCGCGGCTGCGGCGGTGCTGAGTTCTCCTACCAGAGATCGCTGCTTCGGCCAACTGGCGAGCGGCATCCCGCCACTTGGCCGGGCGGCTGTCGGTCGCGATCGGATATGCGGGCCGGGCCAAGTGGGAGCAGCGTCATCGCCTCAGCGGCCGCCGCCTCCCATGTAGTCAGGATCCGCGGATATACATTCCACTTCGTTCCCGTCCGGGTCGTCCACGTAGAACGTGCGCACACCCTTCAGCACCGGGTGGATTCCGTCTCGCACTTCGAGCCCGGCTGCGCGGCACCGCTCGGCCAGCCCATCGTACTGCTCGGCCGACACGTTGAACGCTATGTGGTGCAGCGGCCGCAGGACCTTCTCCACCGGGAAGGCGCCGGAGGCATCGGGATGCGGCACCAGGACGATCATCTCGGGCACCGGGCCCTCGCCGGGCCCAGCCAGAAGGAATTTGTTCGGCAGTTCTGGCGGCGACATCACAGAAAGGCCGAACAGGCCCCGGTAAAAGTCCAGCGCCCGATTCATGTCGCGAACCCAGAGCACGATCTCGGCGAGGTGGAGCACTGGCCGCGGCGATGAACCGGTCATGCCGCGGCGGCTGCTTGCATCATCGTGCGCAGGCTCACGTCTGGCGCGCGCGGCGGCACCGAACAGCCAGGCGCGAGCAGAAGGCCGCGGCCACCGGTGGAGGCGATCGCCTCTCGGACCTGCCTCTCGATCGTGTCGGCCGCGCCACCAGCGAGGACCTTCCGCTGCTCGAGCCCTCCCATCACCGCCTTTTCAGTGAGCCTCCGGGCCTCGCCTAGAGTCGGATTGCCTTTGTTGTGGATCGAGTAGCTCACAGCCCCGGCTGGCAGCCGTCGGCCCACGTCCATGTTCACGTGCGATCCACAAAGGTGCACGACGTTGAACCACGCTGCCGCCGGCAGGGCCTGCACGATGCGGAGGTCGGTCGGGAACACCAGCTTGTCGTAGACCTCCGCGGGCATCGCGTCTGGGGTGGCGAACCCCGAGATGGCGTAGAAGATGCCGGCGGCGCCGGCGGCCACGGACTTACGCGAGAACTCGATCAGTGCATCGGCGATCCTGTCGAGCGCCGGCAGCACCACCTCGGGATTCGCACGCATTTCACGCACGAGCTTTCGGTTCTCACGGCCTACCAGGTAGGAGGCCACGGACAGCGGTGAAAACACTGTCTGGAGGACCGGCACGCGGTCGCCGAGGCCCTCGACAACCAGCTCCAGCGCGCGCACCTGATCGTCCATCACCTCCGGGTTGACCAGACGCAGCCGCCGCCAGTCCTCCAGCGACTTCACCGGCGGCTCATCGATCACCGGGGCACGGAGGCTATGGCCCGCGGGCCGATATTCGGCGCCGAAGGCTTCGGCGAAGAATGTGGCGCGAGGTTGGAACTTGACGAAGTCCCACTCGAATCGGCGGGCACGCTCTATGGTCACTTGCGCCAGCCGCTCTGGAGACCACTCGTCACGGTAGCGATGCCCCCAGGCCCCCGCAGCGGGCCGGTCTACATCTCCGCCGACGAGGGTGGCTTCTACGCGGGCACGGGAGTCCACGGGGCCAGTCTAGTGTCGTGAGGCAGAAGTTCGTCGAGCAGATTGTGGCAAGCACCCGAGAGGGTGCTGGTCCGACGGCCGAGGCCAAGGAAGGGGTGGCACTTGGAGGAGCGCATCTGAAGATGCGTGACGACAACGGACCGGGGCCATCCCACCGCGCAAGCCCCGCCAAATAAGGTCCCATTTCCGGCACTGGGACCTGTCCCGAGCCACTGAGAGGTCGTTTCGCCGGGAAATAGTGCGTATCGCGGAGCTCATAAGCTCCAGTTCGCGGTCAGGTGTGGGCCAACCGGCCAGAGGTGGCTAGACGGCGCCTAACAGCCGATCCAGCCGACCAGCTGATCGACTCGTGTGCGGTCCAGCCCGCGCACGATGCGCTCTCTGTCGATGATCAGCAGCGGCGTGACCTCCCCGTCGAGGTCCTCCCATTCCTGGCGGGCGGTCGGATCGCCGTTGTCGATCTGCCGCATCCGGCAGCCGATGCCCAACGCCTGCAGGTAGTCGTACATCACCTGAGAGTCCGCGTCGCCCGTGCGGCAGTAGATGATCGCGTCCATTTCTGTTCTCTCATTGGAACAGTTGTCGGTGGCTGCGTCAATAGGTATGTCAGCATCTATAGAAGGAATCTATGGGTCCATAGTCGAGGCTCCTCGCGCAGCGACGCCGTGGCTCAGGAAAAGTGCAGTCGAGGCCTGGCAAGTAGAGACGATGCTCACGCGCAAACAGGCCGGCGGTATGATCCGGCCGGGATGGACATCGCCGCGGAAGCCGCCCGACTCAGAGCCGCGGCAGAGGCAAAGCCGCTCAGGTTGCCTGTGAACCGCCGCATCGACGAACGCCACCGCGTCCGAACCGAAGACGGATTGAGCATCTGGTTCACCATCCAGATCTCGCCCAACCGCCGAATCACAGAGGCGGTCTTCGAGCGCGATGCAAGCCGGCCGGCCGACGGTGAGTGTCACGCATGGCTCCGCGAACTGCTGCCGGATCGAGACGCGGTCGAGGCCGCCGGCATGCCTGATGCTCGCGTGCGGCGATTCGAGCTGTTCGAGTCGCTGTCACCTGGTCAGTCGGGGCGAGCTTGATGGCGCTGCCTGGATCGGTCATCAAGCAGCTGGCTCGCATCGTAGGGGACCAGCACGTCGTGCACAGCCCAAACGACCTGCGCATCTTCGAACGGGACGGCTCGATCACAGGGGCAGTACCGGAAGCGATAGTCCTGCCAGCAAACCGCGACGAGGTGGTCGAGGTTGTCAAGCTTGCGGCCAAAAATCGCATCCCTATAGTGCCCCGAGGCGCCGGTACCGGTCTGTCAGGTGGGGCAATCACACTCAGGGGCGGCATCGCTCTCCAGCTGACACGGATGCGGAGGATCGTCGAGATCGATCCGATCGCCCGGACTGCAACTGTGGAGCCGGGCGTCGTCAATGCCGATCTGCAGCATGCAGTCGGCAGGCAGGGGCTCTTCTACGCCCCCGACCCCTCGTCCCAGAAGGCCTGCACCATCGGCGGCAACGCTGCGGAGAATTCGGGCGGTCCGCACTGCCTCTACTACGGCGTCACGACCAACCACGTCATCGGCCTCGAGGTCGTTTTCGCAGACGGAAGCGTGGCCTGGCTGGGCGGAGACGCACCCGATCGCGTCGGTCTGGACTTGCTAGGCGTGATGGTCGGCTCTGAGGGGACGCTGGGCACAATCACCCGGATCAAGGTGAAACTGCTTCGTCTGCCTGAAGCCGTCGTCACCCTGATGGCTGCCTTTCCGACCGTGGACACCGCCAGTCACGCGGTCTCCGACGTCATCGGTCATGGCATCGTGCCGGCCGCTTTGGAGATGATGGACCGCGTAACGATCGGTGCGGTCGAGGCTCATTACCGCGCCGGATACCCGGTCGACGCGGGTGCCGTCCTCCTCGTCGAGGTCGACGGGCTGCGCGAGAGCTGCAATGAGCTGGCCGGTGCGATCGAGCGCATCCTGCACACAAACGAGGCGACCGGATTGCGCATCGCTGCTGACGCAGAAGAGCGCGAGCTGCTCTGGGCTGGCCGTAAGGGGGCGATCGGCGCCCTCGGCCGCATCCGGCCGAACTACTACCTGCACGACGGGGTGGTACCCCGGACCCGATTGCCCGACGTCCTGCGGCGTGTCACCGAGATCGGCGACCACTATCGTCTGCCCGTGGCCAACGTCTTCCACGCCGGGGACGGCAACCTCCACCCCAACATCCTCTTCGACCTGCGTGACGATGGCGTTATGGACCAGGTCGAGAAGGCGGGCGAGGAGATGCTCTACGCCGTTGTCGAGCTGGGCGGCACGCTGTCGGGTGAGCACGGCATCGGCATCGAGAAGAACGCGTTCATGCCCTGGATCTACGGTCCTGACGACCTCGACGCGATGCTGCGCGTGAAGCAGGTCTTTGACCCCACAGGCCAGCTGAATCCGGGCAAGATCTTTCCCGACCCGGACCGCGAACCCGCCACACTTCGGGCTCGCGCCGGCTTCTGCTCCGAAGCTCAGTGGTGGTAGACGGCCTCGTGCCGGTACGCGTCGAGAAGCCGTCGACCGCGGAGGAGGTCGCCGGACTGCTCAGAGCGGCCGCCGAAGCCGGCGAGGCGATCGTGCCCGTGGGCGGGGGTCGGGCGCTCGGCTTCGGGAATCCACTGGAGCGGTTCGACGTCGCCCTGGAGATGCTTGGGTTGAACCGCGTGATCGAGATGAGCCAGGGCGACATGACCGTAAGCGTGGAAGCCGGCGTCACGGTGGAGGAGCTGAACGCCGAGCTGGCGAAGGTGGGCCAGTTCGTGCCCATCGACCCTTTCAACGCGCCCGGCCATACGGTCGGAGGCGTCCTCGCGGCGGGCCTTTCAGGGCCGCTGCGGATGCGCTATGGCTCGCCGCGGGAATTCGTCATCGGCCTGCGGGTGGCTCTGCCGGACGGACGGCTCGCAAGCAGCGGCGGGAGGGTGGTCAAGAACGTGAGCGGCTACGACCTCAACAAGCTGCACCAGGGCGCGCTGGGCTCGATGGGAGTCATCGTTGCGGCCTCGTTCAAGGTCTTCCCGCGCCCGCTTCACGAGGTGACGCTCGAGGCAAGGACCCGAGACGGGTGGACCGAGGCGGCGCGAGCACTGGAGCTCCCGATGCCACCGGTCGCCCTCGAGCTGACAAGCGACGGCCGTCTGCTGGTGCGGCTGGCAGGGACTCGGGACGCAGTGCGCCGGATGGCCCGGGAGCTGGGCTGGCCCGAAGCGCCAGACGAGGTCTGGTCTGAGCACTCCAGGCGTGGAGGCAGGGTGTGGGCTCGCGTCTCGGTGCCGCCGGGCAAGCTTCGGGAGGTCGTCGAAACCTTCGGTGAAAGGGCGACCTGGTGGGCATCTCCGGGGGTCGGCGTTGCTCACTGGGTGGGCGACATCGATGCCGAAGGGGTGCAGCTGGCGCGCGCCGCGGCCGAGCGGACAGGCGGCACCCTGGTCCTCATTGCCGCGTCTGTCGACCTCAAGCGGCAAGTCGGAACGTGGGGCTCACCGCCCGCCACGCTGCCGTGGATGCTCAGGCTGCGCGACGCATTCGACCCCAAGCGGACCCTCTCACCCGGTAGGTATCTGAGCTGACGATGGCGCTGGACATACGGAACCTTGTCAAGAGTCACGGCGATCTTCCCCATGACACCTTCCAGGGACCGGACTCGCCCTCGGACGACGACCTTGCGACGTGCGTCCACTGTGGCCTCTGCTTGAACTACTGCCCCACGTTCCGTGTCACAGGCCTCGAGACGGAGTCGCCGCGAGGTCGCATCTACCTGATGACCCAGTGGAAGCGCGGCGGGCTCGCCTTCACCGAAGACCAGGTCCGCCACATCGATCTTTGCCTTGGCTGCCGGACCTGCGAGGCCGTTTGCCCCTCGGGCGTCCCCTACGGGCGCATCATCGAACACGGTCGTGCTGAGGTCGAGCGGCTGCGACGGCCGAACCCGCGCAGCTTCATGGTCCGCCGGGCGCTCCGAAGCCTGCTTGCTCATCCTGGGCGCCTTCGTGCGGCAGGCGCTGCAGCACGCGCGGCCCAGCGCCTGCGTCTCACCGGCCTCATGCCCCAGTCGCGAACGCTGCCGCTGCTGTCCAGGCCCTTCCGGCCCCCACGGGGCAGCTCAGCTCCCGCGATCGGGGAGAGGCGTTACCGGGTCGCGTTCCTGACCGGCTGTGTGATGCCGATCTTCTATCCAAGGGCCCACCAGGCCTCCGTTCGGCTGCTTCAGCTGGCCGGATGCGACGTGTGGTTCCCGTCCGATCAACGATGCTGCGGGGCGCTCTTCGCGCACAACGGCGACCTGGTCGGTGCCCGCCGCCTTCGAGATCACAACGAGCGGGCATTCGGTATGGAGTCGTTCGACTACCTGATCGTCAACTCGGCAGGCTGTGGTGCTCACCTCAAGGACTTCTATTCGACCCTGGGCCCTCGTGCACGGGATCTGACCGAGTTCCTCGTAGAGGCAGGGCTGCCTGAACCACGTCGCGAGGTGAAGATGCGGGTGACATATCAGGACGCGTGTCACCTGGTCCACGCCCAGCGCATAAGGAAGCAGCCGCGCCGGCTCATCTCGTCCCTGCCCGGGGTCGAGATGGTCGAGATGGCGCACCCCGACATCTGCTGCGGATCGGCAGGTATATACAACGCGATCCAGCCGCAGATGTCACAACGGATCCTCGAGGAGAAGTTAGAGGACGTCCTGACGGTCGAACCGCAGGTCGTGGTCACGGCCAATCCGGGGTGTCAGATGCAGCTGGAAGCCGGACTGCGATTGCGTGGTCGGACCAACATCGCAGTCATGCACATCGCGGAGCTCGTCGCCCAAGCCTACTGAGGCCTACCGGGATGAGGCCGGCACGTTGCCGAGCACGCGCACGCGCCCGCTGGCCACCCCGGGAAGAGTGAGGTCCAGCTCCAACTGGTGCTCCCCAGGTTCCAGTTGAGCGCCAGGCGTCTCGACCAGCAGCTCGATCTCCCGGCCAACGGGCAGGTCCAGCCGTCGCGGCAGCGGCAGCCGGCCCGACTCGGTCTGAACCAGCACACGCCCGTCGACCTGACGCTCGTCCAGGCGGACGTCGGCGATGCGAGTGAGAACCGCCGGCCGGGTCAGGTTCCGCAGCTTGAACCGGACGCCCTCGCTGTCAGGTCGCAGGCTGTCGCGCAAGACGATCCGCTCGGCCAGGTAGTCGGGCAGCACATACCGCGGGCGGGTCGTCGTCAGGCCCTCCGCCACCCGGAAGCCGAACGCCGAGCGAATGGGTTGATTGCCCTGGATCCGCAGCTCGGCCTCCAGCACGTAATCACCCTCGGCGTCGAGGGGCAGCGTCAGATTGGTCAGCTGAAGCGCGGGTTCGGCTGAAGTGGGAAGGCTGAAACTGGCAGACCCCGAATACGACTTCCGTCGCACGGCGTCGCGCAGCCAGCCGAGGCCGCCCCGCTCCAGTGGCCTTTCTCGCCAGACCGCCCAGCGCACCTCGGCCGGGCCACTCAGGCGGGGGTCGTCGTTGACAACGATCAGCCTTATGGTGACTGGCTCCCCTGGCCGCCAGCCGGCGCCGCACGGCTGTAGTGGGGTGAACCCGACCGGGTCGATGATCACCCTGACGGGCGCGAAGGCCTCCTGCACCACCTCGAGGGCGGCCTTGGGCACGCGGGCGCTGTCGGCTAGACCGAACCCAACTCCGGGGAAGGGATCGACCAGCTGGTAGACGAGGGCACCCCAGCACGGTTCGAACTTGCGCTTGCGAAGCTGGTCGATCGCGTATCCCAGAAGCTGTGCCTGGTACTCCTGACCCCCATGTACGAAGTCCTCCAGGCTGGCATGGTCTTCCGGCACGCCGGCCCCGCGCTCAGCCCAGGCGGGGAGCTGGAAGCCCGCATACAGCCACCGCGGATCGTCCGAGCGCAGCGGCCATTCTGTGCTCAGACCCTCCCACGCCGGTGAACCCAGGCTCGGCGCGGCCTGGGCACCGAACTCGCTGACGAAGCCAGGCAGGGCGTCCGCGAACCCGCTCCAGCTGCCCTCGCACCATCCGAGCCAGAGGTGGTGGTCGAGATCGCCCGAGGCAGCGAGCGCCGTCCGCGTGGGGTCCAGCTCTTCGATGATCGCTTTGATCTCGTGATCGATGGTGTAGTTCTGCCTCACGGCATGGACGTCGGCCAGCGCGGCGTTGGCGGCAACCCACGGAGGGTCGTCGTGGGCGATCCACATCAGCAGGGATGGTCGGTTGCGCAACAGCTCCACCATCTCGGGAACCTGGTTCCGGACCACTGTCTCGAAGAAGCGGCTCTCCTCCGCAGAGGCGTGGTAGGCGTAGGAGAGAGTCAGTGGAAAGTCCGCGATCACGAGCATGCCTGCCTCGTCCGCCTTCTTGTAGAACTCGTCTGGCAGCACGTGACCATGCACGCGGAGCGCGTCCAGGTTGGACTCCCGCGCCAGCCGCAAGTCGGTCTCGAACGTCCCCTCGGTCAGCTGGTCCATCCGCAGATTGGGTGTGTAGTTAGCGCCCCGGAGAAACATCGGCTGCCCGTTCACACTCACGTGCCAGCCGTCGTGACCGGCCTCCACGGCGACGTCCCGGAAACCGAACTGGTCTTCCGTATGCACTGACTGGCGCCCGCCGATGATGATGGTCGTCGCACATCGGTAGAGCACCGCCTCGCCACTGCGCCACGGGTTCCAGCGGCGGGCATGAGGAACGCTCAGCGTCATCTGGTTCGTCTGCTCGCTGCCCCCCGGGAGCTGGAACCGCCGGCTGATTCGCAGCGGCCGCAAATCCATGCCGGTGACCTCGACCTGGAGGTCGCCAATCATCTCGCGGCCGTCGAGGTTGCGCAGCCGGACCTCGACGTCAAGCCGGCCCGCATCGCCCGCGTCCAGGTTTGGGCGCAGCCGGACCCAGTCCAGCGAGACCGGGCCCAGGTACTCAAGCTCGACCGGACGCCAAAGGCCGACGGGGACTTCCCAACGGTAGGGCTCGGGGAGACTGAACCAGACCGCCCCTGGGTAAGGCCGGCTGTCGCCGTCGCTGAAGACGCCCATCACGTGTCGCTTGCGCGACAGGTCGGTCTCGATAGGTGATTCACAGCAGATCACCAGCAGGTTGTTGTCGCGCAGATGTGAGGTCACGTCGAAGCCGAACGGCGCGAAGTAGCCGTAGTGAGAGCCGAGCATGCGGCCGTTGAGCCACACGTGTGTGGCCAGGAACGCCCCACCGATCCGGAGCACCACCCGGCCGTCGTGGTCTGGCCGCGGGAAGCTGGTGCGGTACCAGATGACCGAGCGGCCGGCCACGGCGGCCTGCTGGAAGGGCACCGGCACCGGCTCCCAGCGGCGACCTCGGCCGGTGGCCAGGCCTTCGGCCTCACCCTCACCCAGCGACTGCCAGACGCACTCCCACTGGCCCAGGGCGCGGAGGCCACCCGAGCCCTGGCGCAGCGGCAGGCTGATGCAGTCGTTCACCACACGTACGCCCCGTCCGCTGTCTTGCAGAACCTCACGATCAACTCCGGCAGCGCGCGTCGAACGCGATCCTCCGCTCCCGCCTCGAGCAGCGCCAGCACACTACCCCCGAAGCCGGCGCCCATGAGCCGCGCTCCGAGACAGCCGGGCACCGACCACGCTCGCTCTACGAGCCTGTCCACGGCCGGCGTCGAGACCTCGAAATCGTCCCGAAGGCTCCGGTGCGATGCCTTCAGCAGCTCTCCCAGAGCGCCTCGATCCCCCGCCTCAAGGGCAAGCGCAAACGCGTGCACCCGCTCGATCTCGGATTCGACGTGCCGGCGCCGCTTCGGCATCCCGCTCTCGGCTTCCTGGCGCCGCTGGTTATAAGGCGTGTCGACAAGAGCCCGGTGAATGCCGGAATCGATCACCGCAAGGACTAGATCGTCGTGGAATGGCACAAGCCGGTAGTCGAGCGTGCCACAGTCCAGCAGCAGAGCGTGGCCCTGGCGGCCGAGCGCCGCGGCGAACTGGTCCATGACGCCGACCTGGACGCCAGTCGCCCGCTGCTCAGCCCGCTGGCATGTCAGGGCCGCCTCGCGCCCGTCGAGGTCTGGCCTCAAACCCGCGGCAGTCGCCACCAGCAGAGCCGCTGACGAGCTCAACCCCGAGCCAGGGGGCACATCAGAAGTCACGCGGAAGGCTTGCGGTGAGGCGCCCAGCTCCTCGCCAACCGCGCGAGCGTACGGGAGGCCGCCTGGCACCTCGCTGTCGATGGACCAGTCGTTCGCGGGCTCGCCGCGGACCGTCGTGAACCTGTTAACGGCCGCCGGCAGGACGACCCCCCCGAGGTAGTCCACGTGCTCGCCGATGAGATTCACCCGGCCGGGAGCCTGCCCGGTCCATGCCCGGTCAGGTGAGCTCACGGCGTGACCTGGCAAGGCCTCTGCCTGGGACCGGGACGATTCAGGCCCCGCAGCGACCCGCGCTGATGCGGCTTCTCAGCGGCCAATGGCCGCTCTCACCGCTGCTTCGGCGGAGACGGCGACTGGAACCCCCTCGAGCTCCCAGCTCGCCAGCGCAACCACTGGCCGGTCTCGCTTGCGAGCAAGCGCGATCTCACTGAGTGTTCCCCAGCCACCCCCAATTGCGATGACGGCATCAGCCGCGGCGGTCAGCACCGCGTTGCGCGCTTCGCCGAGACCCGTCGCGATCGCGAGCGTCAGGTACGGGTTGGCGGCCATCCGGTCGGCGCCAGGAAGGATCCCGACGACCATGCCGCCGGCCGAGGCGGCGCCTTCAGCGACCGCCTCCATCACACCACCCAGGCCACCGCAGAGGACGATCACGCCTGATTCGGCAAGTCGCCTCCCGACCTCGCGCGCCAGCTCGCGCTGGTCGGGGCGGGGGTCCGAAGCGCCGCAAACGGCGACGTACCGGTTCACCGCGCCGGAGTCTAGATGATTGATTCCGATTGGCGGCGCGAGATTCGCTGGCTGGGTGCGGATTTCCTGTGGTGGGCGGGGGGTGCATGGGCGCCGATCCGCCGGGACAGGTCGCTCGCCCGGCTATGGGACCTTATTCGGGGCGTCCAGAGCCGGAGGGCGTAAGACGGCGATGAAGCTTGGAGCTCCGTCCCGCTCCCGACAACCTCTATACTCATACTGAAGTCCACCGCCCGTTGGGCAAAGGAGGTGAGGCGCAAGTTGGATCACCCTAGTCGTGGAGCCAACCGCCTCGTTTGCCAGCCCGGAGTGTCGGAGGGGTCCCTCTAGGCGCTGCCGAAATCCCTAGCCCGGCTCCAGGAGTCGGAGGTGGGAGGCTCTACGAAGAACGTTTCCGAACGCGGAAGCTGAGAACCCGGGCCTCGGGCCCGGGTTCTTTGTTTCCGGGCGTTGGTTAGTCTGAAGCCCGTAATGATCGAGGACCTCGCCCAGTACGTCAATCGAATGCCCAGCGGCTGGGTCAAGGAGATGGGCATCACCATCCTCAAGGCCAGCCCCGACGAGGTCACCTGCGAGTGGGAGGTGAGCGAGAAGCACCACCAGGGGTACGGAATCGTACATGGCGGCGTCCACTGCGGAGTAGTGGAGACGCTGGCATCGATCGGTGCGGCACTGGTGGCACATCCGCGAGGTCAGCG
>DATFWQ010000131.1:0-2197 GCA_035259145.1 Candidatus Dormiibacterota bacterium
GGCCGGGATCCTGGCACCGGCCGCCGCCATAAACCCGCTCACGATCGCCGACCCGGGCGCTACGCAGCTCCTCGGCCAGGTAGGCGAGTGGCTCGCCTTCACCGACCAGCACTTCAATTACCACCCGTGGCTCGCGACCTCCTGGAGCTCTAACGCGGACACCACAGTGTGGACGTTCAAGCTGCGGAACGACGTGAAGTTCAACAACGGCAAGCCGATGACCGCGGACGACGTCGTGTACAGCTTCAAGACCCAGTCCGACCCGAAAAACGGCGGAATCTCCCTCTCAGTTTTCGGCAGCGTACTCGTGCCGGACGGGGTCGTCAAAGTCGCCGACGACTCCTTCTCCTCGATGAGACACCTATCATCTACCCCTACTTTTACTACGGCCTCACCGCCACTCAAAAGAACGTCCATGGCGTCTACCCGACCTCGGTCGCAGAGCTCTATCTCTGGAACGCTTGGAAGTCTTAAGGCACACCCCGACATCCCCATCGATCACCGGGCATCTGCTCGTACTTTCAGTTAGGGGGCCCTCACCAATTGGTGAAGCGCCGGCCCGGTGACGAAGAATCGAAGCGTCATGAATGCGAGCAAGCATTTCACCTCCGCCGACGCGGGCGCACTGCCACGGCTTCCGCTGCCCACCTTGGAGGAGAGCTGCGAGAGATTCATCGAATGGTCTGCGCCGTTGCTGACGGCCGCTGAGCTCGCGGCGACCAAGACCGCCGTGTCATCGTTCCTTGAATCTGGCGGTCCCGCCCGCACGCTGCACGCCGCGCTCGAGCGGTACAACGTTTACGGCGAGGTGCCTAGCTGGCTCGACATGTTCTGGCGGGATCGCTATCTGGGCCGCCGCGACCGAATCGCGCTCAATGCTAATTACTTCTTCCTCTTCCGGCATTCGGGCGAGGACCAGGTCGAGCGGGCCGCGGGGCTCTTGGCCGGAGCCGTCAACTACAAGTTGCTCCTGGACGCCCAGCGCATCCCGCCGAACGTGCAGCGCGGCCGGCCGCTGTGCATGGAACAGAACAAATTCCTGTTTTCGACCACAAGGATTCCCGGGCTTAGGCAAGACACCATCCGCGCGCCCTATAGCCAGGGCTGGCCTGGGCCATCTCAGGCACGCCATATCGCCGTTTTCTTCCGCGGGAACATCTTCCGCATGGACGTGATCGGCCCGCAGGGCCTTCCCCACTCACTGGACGATCTCACCGCCGGGCTCCGCGCGGTGATGGCAGCAGGCGCCGCCCAGCCCGTGCGGGTCGCCGCTGTCGGCCATCTCACCACCATGGCACGAGCCGAGTGGGCCGTCAGCCGACACGAACTGCTCGGCCGGGATCCCTGCAACGTCAGGGCGCTCGATGCGATCGAGACCGCCCTGTTTTGCCTGTGCCTGGAGGAGGAGGAGCCGAAGAGCGCCCTGGAGGCTTGCCAGCACCTGCTGCACGGTGACAGCCGCAACCGGTGGTTCGACAAAGCCTTTTCCCTGATCGTCTTCAAGGACGGCACGGCTGGTATCAATGTGGAGAACTCGCTGGTTGACGGGCACACAATTGTGAACTTTGCCGATGTTCTCCTGGGCCAGTCGGCGAAAGAGCACTCACGCCAGGCGAGGGCCAAGCCGCAGGGCGTGCCGACCACGGAGCGCATCGAGTTTATGCTCGGTGACCGCCTGTATGTGGACACGATTATCGCGGGCGGTTCGTTCGCCGACTACGCCGCCAGTGTTGTCACCTCCGTGCTTTCTTTCGAGGATTTCGGCTCGAACCAGGCCAAGCGGCTGCAGATCTCACCCGATGCATTCACGCAGATGGCATACCAGCTTGCCCACAAGCGCGCCAGAGGATCGGTTGGCGCCACGTACGAGTCCGTGGCCACCCAGTGGTACCAGCACGGGCGCACCGAGACGATGCGCGTTGTCACCCCCGAGGTAGTCCGCTTCGTGGCCGCGATGGACGACCGCGGGGCTGGCGACGAAACCCGCAGGGAGGCGTTCCGGGCCGCTGCCGGAAAGCATGCGACGCGGGCGACAGAGTGCCAAGCGGGGCGAGCGCCCGAACAGCACCTGTGGGAGCTGGAGCTTCTCCAGCGGCGGTGGGGCGCGGCCCTGGGTGTGTCCGAGCCGCTCGCGCTGTACGGGTCCCCGGGCTGGCTCAAAATGCGGGAGGATTACCTGAGCACCAGCTCCACGTGG
>DATFWQ010000132.1:0-8255 GCA_035259145.1 Candidatus Dormiibacterota bacterium
AGCCGATACTGGTCTACCGACGCGCTGCAAATGAACCATCTCCAGCCCTCGCCGCAGCGCAACGCCAGAGTAAGGTCCGAGTGCCGGCAGACGGCCCTCTCAGAGATGCTCGAAAGGGCCATTGGTCCACATTTGGTCCACTTTCGCTACGGTTGCCGACCAATTCTGGCTCCCCGGTCGCCAGACCACGCCAGTCCGCCCCCTTCATGGACTTCTGCAACAGCCCCCGGCGACCGCACTTATTGGCGACAGTTCAAACGTGCCGTGGCCGGCGGATCCACCGATAGGTGCGCGGTCACCCAGACACACTGGTGCGTCACTGCCGGGCGGGCTGGATCTGGAACACAGGATGGTCGGGGGCGATGCGTCGCAGCTCGTCATCGGTCGCTTCAGGCCCGACCCCGGCGAAGAACACGCCGACCTCGAACCGCCACTTCCGGAGGTAGGCCCTGAGAATGGGCGGCCTCACGTCTTCCGAGACCTCGGTAGCCCGGAACTTCTCGGATCGGCGGCCGACGAGGAGCCGTCCCTCCCCGGCTGCCCGCAGGTTCCGTACCCACTGCGTGTGGCCGCGGGGAGCGACCAGATACCTCTGACCGTCGAGGATCAGCAGGTTGACGGGCGTCATCCGCCACTCTCCGCTCCGGCGACCCTGTACGGCGAGTATGCGCGACCCGTAGACGCTGATCCCCACGCGGGTCAGCAGGGCGATTCCCCGGTTGAAGACGTTCTTCGTGAACCAGTCCGGTCGTTGGTAGTGAGGCATGAGCTAAGTAAGCCTCACCCAGGCAGATCGATGCTCCCTCGCGCCGGGGAGCCGCTCCAACGTGCGGACGGAGCCATGTGCGATGCTCGCTGCTGTGACGAGACGCTCCGATGGCGAGGCTTCGACTGCCGTCTACATCGAGTTGGGCTCCAAGCGCGTCTTCGCATGCGCCCTCGAGTGGCCGGGCTGGTGTCGGTCCGGCAAGAACGAGGCACAGGCCCTGGAGGCGCTCGCCACCGCCGCGCCGCGATACGCCGTCGTGGCGGCGGCAGCCGGCCTGCCGTTCTCCACCAGCGACGCGTTCGACGTCGTACAGCGCCTGCCGGGCTCGGCCGGTACGGACTTCGGTGTGCCCGGCGAGATCACGTCTCTCGACACGGAGCCCATGCTGATGCAGGACGGGGAGCGCCTCTCGGGGTTGGTAGGAGCGTCGTGGAGGGTCTTCGACCAGGTGGCCGCCGCGGCGCCGGCTCAGCTCCGCAGGGGACCGCGCGGCGGAGGTCGAGACCGCGACGCCATCATCGCCCACGTCCTCGGCGCTGAGGCCGCCTACGCGCGCAAGCTGGGGATTCGCCAGTCGCCGCCTTTGCCCGAAGATCTGGCCGCCATCACGGCACTGCGCGCGGCTATCGCGAGAGCGCTCGCCGCCCCGTCAGACGGGGCAGCTGTTGTCGAAAAGGGCTGGCCGCAGCGGTACGCTGCTCGTCGCATAGCCTGGCACGTCCTCGATCACGCGTGGGAGATCGAGGACAGGAGCGACGCTCCTTAACTGGTCCAACCTGTTCGGTGGCGACTCCGGCTTCGTCGTCCGTGGTCAGAGAATTGGGTTCGAGCGGATGTCAACGGCCACGGTCTGCTTACGCGAACATAGCGGGATGCGTGTAGGCATCATCGGCCTGGGATTGATGGGGGCGTCACTTGCGCTCGCCCTGCGGGCGGCCCGGCCCGACCTGGAGCTGGTGGGCAGCGACACCGACGAGGACACCATGCGGCTGGCTGCCGGCCGTGGCGTCGTGTCAGCCGGAGACGCGCTGGAAGCAGACGTCGTGGTGCTGGCGACCCCGATCCCGGCACTCCCCGAAATCCTCTCCAGGCTTGCCGGGACGGCTGCTGTGGTCACCGACATGGCCAGCACAAAGGTTCGGGTGATGGGCTGGGCCGCGGCAGCCGGCGTCGACCTGGTCGGCGGTCATCCGATGTGTGGCCGGGAGCAGGGGGGAATCCGCGCCGCAGATCCTCAAATCTTTCATGGAGCGCCCTGGATCCTGACTCGCGATCACCGAACGGTGACCGAGCTGGTTCAGGCGGTCGGGGCGATCCCCGTCTTCATGGACGCTGCGCGACACGACCGGCTTGTGGCGGGTGTCAGCCACGTTGCGTTCATGCTCTCGGTGGCGTACGTGCTGGCTCTGGCGGATCAGCCCGACTGGCCCGACATGCAGACGGTCGCCGGGCCGGGCTTTCGCGACGTCAGCCGCCTGGCCGCCGGCGACCCTGAGCTTTACGCAGCGATCGTCAGCACGAACGGCGAATGCATCGCCGATGCGATGAGGTGGGTCGAGGGCTCGCTGGCCCGGCTGCGGCGCCATCTGGAGGGGCGGGATGGCAGGCTGGTCGAGCTGTTCGAGGAGGCGCGGCGGGTGCGGGAGCGCTGGGGCGGCGCGTCGCCGGAGACTGAAGCGTGACCGCAATCGTTCGGTCACCACGCCGGTTGCAGGGCGACATCCGTCTGCCGGGGGACAAGTCCATCTCACACCGCGCCATGATCCTTAATGCCGTTGCAGACGGAGAAGCCCGGATAAGTGGCCTGTCGTCGGGCGCCGACGTGGCGAGCACCGCCCGGTGCCTGCGGGCACTCGGCGTCCCGATCGAAGACTGTCGAGTGATGGGGCGGGGATTGGACGGCTTGAGCGCGCCGGCCGGCCCGCTCGACTGCGGCAACTCCGGAACGACCATGCGGCTTCTCGCCGGACTCCTGGCCGGCCGCCCGTTCAGCGTCACCCTGATCGGCGACGAATCGCTGTCTCGCCGGCCGATGGAACGCGTTGTGGCCCCCCTCCGGCTGATGGGCGCGCACGCCGACACCGAACCGTTGCGGGTGGGCGGGGATGGTCCGCTGCACGGAATCGAGTACGTGAGCCCGGTGGCCAGCGCCCAGGTCAAATCTGCGCTCTTGCTTGCCGGCCTGTCTGCCGCCGGCCCGACGCGCATTGTGGAGCCCTCTCCGACCCGTGATCACACCGAGCGGATGCTGCAAGCCATGGGCGCCCCGGTCGTGAGGGACGGGCCGGCAGTCATCCTGAGCGGGCCCGCCGGCGCCCTGCGCCCGCTGCACGTCCGAGTCCCGGGGGACCTCTCGGCCGCAGCGTTCTGGCTGGTCGCCGCCGGACTTCACCATCATGGGCGGGTCCGGCTGCCCGGCGTCGGGGTGAACCCCACCCGAGCCGCGGTCCTCGATGTCCTTGCCGGCTGTGGGATCGAGGTGGTGAGGCTGGAGGCCCACATGGAAGGGGCAGAGCCGGTCGCCGATCTGGTGGTGGGCACGGCGCGCGAGCCACGCCCGTTCGAGGTTGATGGCGCCCGGGCGGCGGAGCTGATCGATGAGCTGCCGGTGCTGGCGGTGGCTGCAGCGCTGCTCCCGGGCACGTCGCGGATCACCGGCGCAGCCGAGCTCCGTGTCAAGGAGTCGGACCGTATTGCAGCTACGGCCGCGGGCCTTTCAGCCATGGGCGCCGACGTGACCGAGCTTCCGGACGGCTGGGAGATCCACGGGCCGCGCCGGCTTGAGGGCGCTCGCGTCTCTTCCCTCGGCGATCACCGGGTCGCCATGGCACTGGCCGTCGCGGGCCTCCTCGCCGACGGTCAGACCGAGATCGAGGATTCCGACTGCGTCGAGATCTCGTACCCCACGTTCTGGGACGACCTGGAAGCGATGTGCTCCTAGCCAACGACCTCGACATCCCGGTCGTGGTGCTGGACGTCCACGAGCTGGAGATCACCGAGCCCAGGGCCGACTTCGATAAGGAGGTCGCGGCTGTCGAGGCATGGGCGAGAAACGGGCACATGCCGGACATCGGGCCGGCGCGGGCGTTGTACCGCCACTTCGGCATCGACCCAACGCGGTACAGGCCCTCCAGCGAAGCCCTCCTCAGGCGTGTGCTGCGAGGCGAACACCTGCCGCGCGTGAACTCGCTGGTGGATGTCGCCAACGTGGTCTCGCTCCGGCTGCAGGTGCCGATCGGGCTCTACGACCTGGCCCTGACCGAGGGCTCGCTGACCCTGCGCCTGGGCCGCGACGGCGAAACCTACGCGGGCATCCGCAAGGACGTCGTCAGCGTCGCCGGGCGCATTTGCGTGGCAGACGATGCCGGACCCTGCGGCAACCCCACGGCCGATTCAGCCCGGACGATGATCACCACTGCCACCGAGCGGGCCGCCTGGTTATTCTTCCTGCCCGTGGCGGAGCGGGACCTGAGGTGGACTTACGAGCTGGTCGCACGCTACGGTCGCGGCCTGGTGCGGCTGCCGTGATCCTGGTCCTGGGCGGCGGCGTCGCCGGAGCCGCCCTTGCCTGGGCTCTGACCCGGCGCGGACGCAAGGACGTCGTCGTTTTCGACCTGCTGCCGATGGGTTCGGGCTCCACCACCAAAGCCTTTGGCGGCTTCCGCACTCAACAGGGCAGCCCGATCAACGTCGCGCTCTCTCTGGCGTCGCGGCCGTTCTTCGAGTCGCGTGCCGAGCGCATCGGCTTCCAACCGGTCGGCTATCTCTATGTGGCCTGCGGGGAGAACGCCGTCGTCGAGCTGGCTCGGCGAGCAGGATTCCAGCGCTCGCAGGGCCTGCCCATCGAACACCCCGACCCAGGCGGACTGGTGCCCTTCTGTGCCGTCGACGGCGTGAGGGCGGCGAACTACTGCCGGCTGGACGGAACCTATCAGCCCGCACGCATCCTGGAGTGCCTGGTTGAAGAGGCGACGGCGGCCGGCGCCGAGTTCCGCTTCGGCGCCGAAGCTCGCCCGACCGAGCTGGCGGCCGCGGAGGCCGTGGCGGTCTGCGCGGGCATGTGGTCGCGGAAGGTGGGCGAGGAACTGGGCGTACGGCTGGGCGTGACCCCCCTCGAGCGCAGCATCTTCACCGTCGGTCCGTTCGGCTGGCTGCCCCGCGCCGTGCCGGTCACACTGGACGCCGATACCGGATACCACTTCCGCGAACGTGACCGCTACCTGCTGGTGACCGGGCCGGGCGACCCCAACGACTGGGCACACCACCGCCAGTGGCTCTCGGGCTTCGCGCCGCGCGCAGCCACCGAGCGACCGGCCGGCCACTGGACCGGCTTCTACGAGATGACCTTCGACCATCACCCCCTGGTCGGCCAGACCGAGCGGCCGGGAATCTGGGCGTCATGTGGCTTCAGCGGCCACGGAGTGATGCACGCGCCTGCGGTCGCCGACAGCCTGGCGGCGATGATGCTGGGCCAGTCACCGCCAATCGACGTCTCCGCACTGAGCCCGCTGCGCACCGAGGCGCTCGTGGACACCACGCAGCTCTGAGGAGGGTGTCGGTGCCGGCTGAGCGCGTGCTGTGTGTCAGACGCGAAGAGATCTTCCCGGCCGGTGCGTGGCACGGTTTCGTCAGCCACGGCCTGGACGAAGCTCAGAGGCTCTTCCGTGACCGTTCCTTCTTCATGCCCAGGCGCGACGTCGAGGAAGACCCCGGCTACCAGCAGATCATCCCCTATCTCGTATTCCGTCACGGAGATCGGTACCTCCTGACGAAGAGGTTGAAGGCGTCGTCCGAGAAACGGCTGCGCCACCTGTACTCGCTCGGCGTAGGCGGCCACATCAACCCTGAAGACGTGGCCGACGGAGACCCCCTGACCTCCGGCATGCGCCGAGAGTGGGAGGAGGAGGTCGTTTACAGGGGGTCCTTCGAGGCGCGTCTGCTCGGGCTGATCCATGAGGAGTCGGCCCCCGTGGGTCGTGTGCATCTGGGCGTGGTGTTCCTGATCGAAGGCGACGACGACGACATCGCGATCCGGGAGACTGACAAGCTTTCCGGCGAGCTGCTTGCGCTGGACGAGATGCGGATCTACTACCTGGAGATGGAATCCTGGTCCCAGATCGTCTACGACCGGCTGCTGTCTGAGCGCAAGGCGGGTTGAGCCGGCGCGGCGGCGCCGAGAATTTCCTTTCCCGTGCGCCAGCCAGCGAGCGGCTTCAGTCCAGGTGCCGGCGCGTGAACCCCATGCGGTCGTAGATCGCCTGCAAGGTGGGCCGAGAGATCTCGATCGCTTTGCGCGCCCCTTCGGCAAGCAGGCGCTCGAGGCCGGCCTGGTCGGCCCGCAGCTCCGCATGGCGCTCTCTGATGGGCCTCAGGCGGGCGATCAATGCCTCTGCGACATCCGACTTGAAGCTGCCGTAGCCCTGACCCTCGTACTCCCGCTCGATCTCGGCGGGGGCTCGTCCCGTCGCCACCGACATGATGTCGATGAGGTTCGTGATGCCGGGCTTGTCCGGTGACCGTCGCACCTCGCGTCCGGTGTCTGTCACCGCGCTCATCACCTTTTTGCGAATCAGCTCGGGCGGGTCGATGATCAGGATCTTGCCCATCTCCGGACTGGTGGACGTGGACATCTTCTTGTCGGGCTCGGTCAGGTCCATGATCCGGGCGCCGGCTTCCGGGTATTGCCCCCGAGGCACCTTGAAGGTCTCGCCGAAGCGCTGGTTGAAGCGCTGGGCGATGTCCCTGGTCAGCTCCAGGTGCTGACGCTGGTCGTCGCCGATGGGCACGACGTCAGTCTGGTAGAGGAGGATGTCCGCGGCCATCAACACCGGGTAGGTGAACAGGCCGCTGGAGACGAACTCGTGCGCCGCTGACTTGTCCTTGAACTGCGTCATGCGGCGCAGTTCGCCGAAGCCCGTCACGGCGCCGAGCAGCCAGGCGGCTTCAGCGTGGGCCGGGTTGTGGCTCTGGACGAAGACCGTTGAGCGCCTGGGGTCCAGACCGGTGGCGAACAGCATTGCGGCCAGGTCGAGCGTGGAGTCGCGAAGCTCGTCTGGGTCGTACTCGATCGTGATCGAATGCAAGTCCACGATGCAGAAGAAGGCCTCGCCCCGCTCCTGGGTGGCTGCATACTGGCGAAAGCCGCCGGAATAGTTGCCGAAGGTCTTCTGGCCCGTGGGTTGGATCCCTGAAAAGATGCGCACGGTCAACGAATTATGGTCAGCAGACGGACCGGCGTGCCGCTGAAGCAACGAGGGGGGCGGTGGCCGGCCTGGCGGCCGGTGGGTCCAACCGACGGGACGGCGCCGCCGCATAAGAGTTGCGTCCCGGCTTGCCTGATGCCCGAGGCTGCCTCAGGTGAACAGCTCGTTCAGCGGGTCGGCGCTCTGCGCCTGCCCGAGGCGCGGCAGGCCAAACCTGTCTTCGACCGTCGCCAGCAGCGAGTAGTGGTCGTGCCTCTTGCTCGTCAGGTGCTGGCTGAGCCCGGGGGCGACCACCAGCAGCGCGACCCGGTTGTCGCCGCTGCCGTCATCCTCGTCCCAAACCAGCACGAGCAGCCCACCCCTCTGCCAGGCCGCTGAGCCGAGGATCTTGGGCACCTGACCCGCCAGGTAGCCGTCCGCCTCGCGGTCGCCGCAGTCGTGGCCGTCATGGCAAAGGTCCGGCGTGATCCACACAAAGTTGGGTGTCGTGCCCGCCAGGTCCGCGTCCAGAGTCTGGGCGGTGAGCGCCACAACGTTGGCTGGGCACCCACTTCCGAAGTAGGCGAAGGGGTTGTGCTTGACGGCGTATCGGTCCGTGCTCTCCAGGCAGCCACCGGTCATACCCTCCATGTACGCGCGCCACGCGATCCGGCGCTCGGTGAGCTGCGCGCCGAGCCCACCCGGGGCCAGGCGGTGATAGCCGTCATCCCTTATCCCAAACGTGGAACCGCCGGTGAGCGCGAGGTAGTTGGGTAGGCTCGGATGCGTTATCGCGTGATAGTTGGTCGCGACCGCGTACTGTGCGGCCAGCGCGGACACGTACGGCATGGTCATGGCCTGCGCGTAGGAGCGGTTTTCCATGACGATCACGAAGACGTGAGGCAAAGCCGACGGTCCCTGGGTAGCCGCCAGACTCGGGCCGGTCGTCGGTGGGTTGCTAGCGTGACCGCCCGGTCGTGCGGCAGGCCCGGAGCCCGCGCACGCACTCAGGATCGCGACCGCGATAGATAGCAGTGCGCGACGGGTCACCCAGCCACGCTGCCGGCGTCTCCGCCCTCGAGGGCCAGCGGTTTTGAGCGCACTTCGAACACGTGTCTGCGCGAGCCAAGCCAGAGGGCGATCAGCGCAGCCGCCAGAACGGCCGCGCCGCCCAGAGTGAGGCCGGCTCGGGGCCCGAAGTGCTGCGCCACCCAGCCCACGACGGGTGCGCCGATGGGGGTGCTGCCCAGGAAGACCACGGAGTAGAGGGCCATTACCCGTCCCCGGAGCGCAGGCTCGGAGCG
>DATFWQ010000133.1:0-3343 GCA_035259145.1 Candidatus Dormiibacterota bacterium
CGAGACCGAGCGCGCCGAGAAGCAAGACCGGCAGCAGAACGAGCCCGCCCGACGTCATCCCAGGCTGCAGCGCGCTGCCGGCCCACCGGGACGGGCGAGCGGGAAGCAGGGGCACGATGTCGGCCATACGTTCGCTCCAGAAGTAATCCCTGACCGCGAGCGCCCCTTGCTGGCGGATCGAGACCCACGAGCTGGCGAGCCAGTCCCGCAGCGTCGTCTCGCCGCGAGTGCCCAGGTAGGTCCCGTACGACGGCCACAACGACTGGCTGGGACTCATCGCATGCGCGAGCCACATGCAGGCCGCGAGGCCAGCGGCGGTCGCGAACGTCAGTGCGGCCAGCCGGCGCAGGGTGCCTCGCGACCGCCGCCATCCTCCCCAGAGCGCGACGAAGACGAGCCCCAGGGTGACACGGGTAGGGTAGTAGAAGTAGACGCCGCTCCAGGCGACGCAGCCGCTCGCGAACGCAGCGAGGGCGCCGCCTCGCTGGCCGACGACCCACGCCGTCCAGAGGACGCACAGCACCGCCAGGCTTGCGCCGATGTAGATCCCGCCGAGGCGTGCCCAGGCGATCTGGAGCGGCGCAACGGCGACGAGCGCCGCGAAGAGCACCCCGTACGCGGGTGTCTCGACGACGCGGCCGAGGCGCCACGCGACGAGGACCGCCAGCACGGCCCACACGGTCCCGACGATCGTCGGCAGCTCGATCGACGGCCCGAGCACGCGCTGCACGACCGCGGCGACGGGCGCCTGGATAGGTGATTCGTGCTCGTAGATGACCTGCAGGTTCCGGAAGGTGTCGAGCCAGTGACGCCACGCGCCCGGGTCCCGCAGCAGATCGGCGATGTGGAGGATGCTCACCTCGGAGAAGTACCAGCGTGGTTGCTGCGCCGAGGCGTAGCCCACGAGGCGCGACACGAGCACCCAGACCACCACGACGAGCACCGCGGCGCGCTCGGTCGATGCATCGATCGCGAGCGTGCTCGCAGCGGGTGCGCGACCGCGAAGCGCCCGTCCCAAGAGCACGACCCCGAGCAGCACGCAGAGGATCCAGAGGCCGCGCTCGATCGTCGCCGACGCGACGAGAAGGTTCGACGGCTCGAACACGAGGCCATGTACGCCGTACATCCCTGGGGTGCAACAAACGCAACCGATTTCCTGCTGAGCTGCGGAGGGGCGCGCAGCCTCTTGCTCGATCGGGCCACCGACCTGGCCCTGCGGGTCATCGATGAGGAGATGGCACTGCTTGCCACGCCAGCGGCCGGCGGCAGCCAAGCGGCAGGAGAGGCGCCCTTGATCAGATCGCGTGGCGGCCGATCCCAGCCTTTCCGCGAGCGGTGAGGCCGGCAGAGAAGATACGCCGCCGCGTGCGGCGGCGGGGGGGTAGAGACCCGAGCGGGATACCACTGTTTGCTCAGGCGTCGTCGACCGATGGCCTGTCGCTCTCCGTGTTCTCTCAGCGTCCTTCTGCCGACACGGGACCAAAGCGGGCGTGTCACGGCGCGCGAGGAACCCGAAATTGGAGGTTTAGTTGAGCAGTTGTAGGCGGGCGTGGTCTGCCGTGATCCAGGATGGGGAGGTGGAGATCGAATCGCACTCTAGAGGTCGGGGGTTCGACTCCCCTCGGCTCCACTTACGATTCTGCTGGGTTGGTGCTGTCCTTCTCGGGAACCTGTCTCATGTTGGAGCTGTAGCCGGATCGAGAACTTCTTCGTGGTAGCGTTGATAGGCCAAGCGGCCTCTTGTCAAGGCGACAAGCACCAGCGCCAGCACCCCTAAGCCCATCAGAACAGGCACATTACTGCCGTAGTCGTTCACGATGGGAACGGGAAAGAGCCCATTTACGATCGACAAAACCGTGTCAAAAGACGTGTGCACAAAGACAGCGATGAATAGGCTGCCTTTTGTGTTGTTGAATACCCACGTCATGACGATGGTGAAGGCCGTAGCCGCAATGACAAACATGACGATGTTGAGGATGGTGGGCGGAAAATTCCAAGCCGGAATCCAGAATATGGGCAGGTGCCAAAGTGCCCAGATGGGCCCGAGGATCAGGCTCCCGACCAAGGGACCATACAGCCGCTGCAGGCGGGGCAGCGCAAATCCGCGCCACCCAGGCTCTTCGCCCAGTGGTCCTCCTAGGACAAATACGTAAACAAAGAGAGCGAGCATGGGCAGCGGGGCCAGGCCAGCGAGCCCTTGAAACGATGCCAGGGCCCCCGGCAGGAAGATCACGCTGAGCACCATGATCGCGGGGAGGCCGATGAGGGCGAACAGGTACCACCGAAGCCCCACCGGCCACAGCACCAACTGGCGCAGTAAGCGGCCTATGCCTATCCTCCCTTCGGTTATGCTCGTCATGATGAACGCCGATAAAAATGGACCCACAAAGCTAGCGATGGCGAGGGTAGCATAGAACCCTATCGGGCTACGGTACGACAGGATGCCAGCACCATCTTCGGAAAGCACCAAGGGCATCCACGCGAGCCATGAGAACGCGTAGGCGATGATGAAGTAGAAGACCAACGGATGACGAGCAAGCAGAGCCTTGATGTCCTTGCGGGGAGCGTCCAGTTGCGCGGGAGCGGCGGTGACCAAGGCGAGGCCCCTCTCTTTAGGGCGAGGCTCGTCAGCCCCGCCGTCTGTTGTATGACGCCAGCATTGTAGTAGACGTTGGGTACTAGGTGCCTCCCCAATTGAGTGTGGCTCTCGCTGCCACCTCGCTGCCAACCGCATCGGCTGCCAGCGGTCCGGAGCCGTCTTCACCGGTCGTCACCAGCCAGACGCCCATGACGGGAAGCCCGCGAACTTCCACTGGCTTCCCGCCGTTTCGGGTTTGCTGGCGTCGTTCGATCGAGCACTAGTCTTAGTTCGTGGTCAGACGCTCCGTCTGCCACGCTAGCTTCGTCGCGAGGAGTCGGATCACACGCGCGCTAGCTGGTATCATCCCCCCGAGAGGAGCCCTGGTTTTGGGGAGCAGGAAGGGCGCGGCAGAGATGATACCTCGCTGCGCTCGGCTCGGCCTCCGCCGCCTAGGGGGCCCTGGCGTTCACTGTCTGCGGAGCTCTCGCGGGGCCGGGCGTGGTGAAGGGATGGCTGGTGGCAACCTGGCCGTCGGGAGCGCAGAATCGCGGCGATCACTCCGCGAAAGGAGCACGAAGGGGCGAATTGCCCTCGGCCCCTATCACCCGTCTACCCGGCGCGTCTCCCAGCCCGCCGCCCTTCCGGAACGAGAGCCTCCTCACTCGATCTGGTCCAGCAACAACTCCGGACAAGCGGGGTTGCATGTCTCGTCAAAAGGCGCCGCTGGAAGCTCGAGTGCTTGGCGCTGATTGAATGGATCTG
>DATFWQ010000134.1:0-20903 GCA_035259145.1 Candidatus Dormiibacterota bacterium
CGGGCCATCCTCTCGCCGGAGGAGCCCACGGATCTTGGCGCAGCGCTGGATGTGCTGCGAGGCGACCTCCAGCGCCGCCTCGAGGCCCTCCGCGCCACCATCGATGTGGTCGACGGCCTGCGCGCCGAGGTTGAGGCCGGCACACGCGAGGTCTATGAAGCGCTCGCCCCAACCCTGCGGGCGGCCCTCGCGACGGACGCGGATCCGGGGGACACGCCACTCCTGGTTCGACTGCGGGAGCGGCTTGCGATACTGGACCAGGACCCACGGTGGCCGGCGCTGCAGGAGCGGCTCGGGCAGCTGCGCGACGTGCAGGAAGCGCCGGCCGGCGACATCGAGCGGCTCGCCCAGGAGCTCGCCGACGTACTTCCGTGGGAGCTGGTTCCGGACGACCTGGCGGATGCCGTCCTGCCGACCGTGCTCCTGGGAGCGCGATTCAGCCCGACCCAGCTCGCCGTGATCCACCGGACGGCGCGGATCAAGCGGGCCACGACGAGGAGGACGAACCGATGAATACGACTGTGCAGGTGCGCCGTCTCACCAAGCGCTACCCGACGGTGACAGCCCTCGACGACGTCAGCCTGGATCTGACAGCGGGCAGGGTCCACCTGCTCGTGGGCCCGAACGGCGCCGGCAAGACGACCCTGCTGCGGGTGCTGGTCGGCATGGCGCGGCCAACCGAAGGCTCCGTGAGCCTCCACGGCAGGCCGTTCTCGTCCCTCGAGCGCCCGGCGCAGGTCGTGGGTGCGTGCCTGGACCCGATCCGCCTGCCCTCGCTCCGCTCGGGCCGGCAGCACCTGGCCTGCCTCGCGAGCGCTGCTCGCCTGCCCCGCCAGCGCGTCGAGGAGGCGCTGGACATGGTGGGCCTGCCGGCCCACGTCGCCTCCCGCAGGGCCGGCACCTACTCGCTGGGGACACGGCAGCGGCTGACCCTTGCGGCGGCACTGCTCGGTGACCCGCAGGTGATCGTGCTGGACGAGCCGACGACAGGGCTGGACGTGCACGGGGTCGCCTGGCTGCGGCGCCGGCTCCGCGCGTGGGCGGACGCAGGACGAACCGTCCTGGTCGCCAGCCACAGCCTCACGGAGCTCGCGGCGATGGTCGACCGGGTGCTCGTGCTAGACCGGGGCCGGCTGGTCCGGGATGCCGCGCGGGACGAGCTCGACCATGGCCGGGACATCCAGACGGCGCTCTTCGAACTGCTTACTACAAACGGAGGAAGGGGACAATGACACACCTCTTGAGTGCCCAGGCACGAATCGTCGCCACAACCAGGATCGCGCTCCCCGGCGTGGTCGCAATGGCAGCCTTCGTGGTTCTGACGGGCCTCGCACCCGCGGTCCTCTTCGGACAGCACCGAGATTCGCACACGGTGCTCGAGGGAAGCGCAACGGTAGCCGTCGTTGCGGCCATGCTCCTCGGAGCGCTGCAGACTGCAGGCGACCTGCAGAACGGGATGATCCGGGCGCTGCTGCTGGTCGAGCCCCGGCGCCTTCGCCTCCTCGCCGCACAGCTGTTGGTGAGCCTGGGCCTGGGCGCCGCTGTGGGCGCGGCCGCCGCGCTGCTGGCGGACTCCACGCAGGCGGCGCTGGGTCGCCTCGACCTGCCCGCGGCAACGGTAATTTCGATCGGGCTCGGCACAACGGTGGCCGCGTCACTCTGCGGCTTGATCGGGGCTGCGGTGGGCGTCGTCGTCCGCAACGCGCCGCTCGCGGCCTGCGTTGTCGTGCTGTGGAGCTATGCGCTCGAGCCCTTCATCTCGACGCTCTCGTACAACGTGTACATCTACCTCCCGGGTGGGGCGCGGGAGTCGCTGGTCCAGCACGTATCGGCGCATAGCTACATCCCGCCGCCGCTGATCGGCGGCCTGATCCTGGCCGGAATCGCGTCTGCGGCGGCCGTTCTCGCGGCCCTGACGTTGTCGCGGCAGGACATCGACTAGCGTTGGTTGAGACGTAAACATGTCCCTGCCGTCAGATCGGCGTTGATCGTCGCTGCGGCTGCCGGACGAGGCCGCCTGCTGTGACGACTCCTACTTCCTCTGGGAGGGCGCGGGGAACAGATCCCGTCGCTGGACGACGAACTCCTCGACGGTCTGTGCTGGCGTACCGGTGATCCTCTCGACAGTGCGAGTCAGCCGGTCGAATAGGTTCTGACGGTGCAGCCGGGCCAGGCTGACCAGGTGCTCCTTCAGGTGCGGCTCGAGTCCTGCGGCGGCGAGCTGCTCGGACCAGGCGTCCGGCGGGACGTCCACATAGGGCACGCCGCTGCTGATGGGAGAAGTCCCCGGCATTCGCCAGGCTCATCTGAGACACGCTCATCTGCGACATGTTCACCAGGGCATCCAGAGCTCCGGTGCGCGGGCCGCCATCGCGACCGTCGCCGTCGCTTGCAGATAGGACGGTGAGACGCTCATCAGGAACAGCATCCGGCCGGCGCCGTCCAGCACTCGCGCCACGTCGTCCGGCCTGGTGAGGTCGCCCGCGACCACCTCCGCGCCCTGGGAACGCAGCGCGTCCGCACGCTCGTCGTCGCGGTACACCATCGCCCGCACCGGCAGGTGCCACTGTCGCAGAAGTGTGACCACCTTGGGGCCGAAGCTTCCGACTCCCCCACCAGCACCAGTCACCAGGATCAGACCATTCGTCGTAACACTCTAGCCTTGAGATGGATCGTTACCGGACCCTTCAGCCCAACCCGAGAGAATGGTAAGAAGACTGAGAAACGGTCCTGAACAGGCAGGCACCAAGGAAAGGCGGATATCTCGTTATGAAGACACCCCCGATCGTCTCGCCGCAGGAGTGGGAGGCTGCGCGGCAGCTGCTGCTCGTGAAAGAAAAGGCGTTGACCCGCGCCCGTGACGCGCTGGCCGCCGAGCGCAGGCGGATGCCGTGGCTGGCTGTGGAGAAGGAGTATGGGTTCGACGGGCCCGAGGGGAGGGCCAGCCTGCTCGACCTGTTTGATGGCCGCCGTCAGCTGATCGTCTACCGCGCTTTCCTCGAGCCCGGTGTTTCCGGCTGGCCCGAGCATGCCTGCATCGGCTGCTCCATGCTGGCCGACCAGGTCGCCAACGTCGCCCATCTGAACGCCCGCGACACTACTCTCGTGTTCGTTTCGCGCGCGCCGCAGACGGACATCGAGCGCGTGAAGGCGAGGATGGGCTGGGAGATGCCGTGGTACACCATCACGGACGACTTCGACGCGGACTTCGGCGTGGACGAGTGGCACGGCACGAACGCGTTCATCCGGGACGGCGCGAGGGTGTTCCGAACCTACTTCGTCAACAACCGCGGTGATGAGGCGATGGGGAGCACCTGGAGCTACCTCGACATCAGCGCGCTCGGGCGCCAGGAGGAGTGGGAAGACTCGCCGGAGGGGTACCCCCAGACCCCACCGTACGGGTGGTGGATCTGGCACGATGAACCCCACCGGACGGATCCCGATTGACCCGGCCTGGTGGCTACTCCCTCACCCGTCGCTGGTCGCTCCGATCCGCAACCTCGGTTTCTGACCGCTCGCCGGCATGATGGCGTCAGCGAGCCGCGCCACCTCGTCGATGTCGTCCAGCGTTGGGTTGAAGATCAGCTCGTCAGCGCCGATGCCCACGAACGCATTGACGGCGCTCTTAACCGCCGCCGCCCCGTGGTGGACCCCCGCCGCGACCTGGTCTGCCACCGTCTCGCCTGAGATGCTGTAGTAGTCGCGGACGTTGCGGCGTCCCCTGTCGATGTCACCGAAGGCGAAGTAGGCGATAGCGACAAGCCGCGGCGAGCCCTCACGTCCGGCGTTCCTCCACGCGGTCCTGGCCGATTCGAACGCGTTGGCGACCATCGCCGCCGGCATCGAGGGCCGGATGTACCCCTCGCCCCACCGCGCCATGCGATCGAGCGCGGTGGGAACGAACCCGCCGAACATGAGGGGCACGGGACGCGTCCTCGCGGGAACCGCGGGCTTCGACTTGCCGACGCGCTCGCGCCGCCAGACGCGGAGATAGACCTCCAGGTCGCGATCGAGACGCTTGCCAAGGCCACGAGGCCCGAGGCCTTCAACCACGAAGTCGTCCGCGCGCCCGCCTAGACCCAGTCCGAGTGTGAGCCGCCCACCGGATACGCCGTCGATCCCGGCAGCCTCCTTCGCCAGGAGCACCGGAGGCCACACCGGTCCGAGCAGGACGGTGGGCAGCAGGCCGATGGTGCTCGTGGCACCGGCAGCCGCGGCCAGGGCGACCGTGTCCATCACTCCCGGGTAGGCGATGCGGCCGACCGTGCCGAGCGTCGAGAACCCGGCCTTCTCGGCCCGCGACGCCCACTCGGGGATCACGGCTGGTCGGACATCACGCACCTGATTGGGCAATCCGATACCGATCTGCATGAGGTCGATCTCCTTCAGTTGATTCGATGATGTCGCTGGGGTTGATGGCCGGGGCCTCGATCTCGAACCGGACCTGGTCCGGCGGGCGCGGCAATTCCACAGTCCGCCGAACCTCGGCGGGATCGCCGAAGTGGTTGATCAGCACGCTTCTCATGGGTCCACCCACGGCCGAGCCTAGTGAGGCACCTCACGCTGGACGCCTGTCATTCGCCAGTGTGCGTTGGGCCTAGCAGGCCGTCAACGGGCCCTTAAGCATCGTGCGCCCCGCCATCGGCCCTGGAGGCCGCCACGCGGTCAATCGCTCCATCACGATCATCGGGATCTAGCCGCCCGTGCGTCTCTGGGCCTGAAGAAACCCAGGCATCCGCTGAGCAAGGAGGGCGTAGAGCATCTCCCGCTCAAGTCCCCGAGCGACCCGCGCTCGAGCCTGGATCCGCTCGCCGTACACCTCCACCGTCACCACCGGGTTGGCGACGAGATTGTGGTACCAGTGCGGACTTGCGGGCGAGCCGTAATTACTGCCCGCGACGACGGGGTCTTGGCCATGGCGGATGAAGGCAACCCGGTTCTCACGGACCCGTCCCGATCGGGCGCCGATGGTGGCCAGGACGAGCAAGTCCACCTTCTATCGACGGCCCGTGCCTCCTTAGGAGAGCAGCGGGACGACCTCGGTCGCGAAAAGCTCGACCTGGCGTTGCGTCGGGTCGATCGGCCAGAAGACCAGGCGGATACGTTCCAGCGAATCGAGGTACGGGATGACGGACAGGCCAGCCCGCATCAGGCGAGGCTTGCGGCGCCGAGCAGCTCGCGCACCCGCGGAATCACCCTGGTGCCGTAGAGCTCGACGTTCTTCATGAGTGAGGTCTGGGACATGCCCGGCATTCCAAACTTGAGATCGAAGCGGTTCGCACCGAGCACCGAGAGGTTCTCGGCGATCTTCCTGGCCACCGTCTCGGGCGAGCCGACGTACAGCGCTCCCCTGGGACCGACCTCCCGCTCGTAGAAGTCGGGCGTCGGCACCGGGAATCCTCGTGAAGGTCCCAACCTGGTGATGATGTCGCGGTATGCCGGCCAGAATTCATCTCGGGCCTGTTCGTCAGTTTCGGCGACGTGTCCTGGCGAATGCACGCCGATCGGCCGCGGCTCCTGGCCGAACTTGGCCAGTGCCTGGCGGAAAAGCTCCGAGAACGGGGCGAACCGAGCGGGCGAGCCTCCGATGATCGCCAGCATCAGCGAGAAGCCGTGCCGCGCGGCACGGATGACGGAGTATGGGCTGCCGCCAACGCCGATCCAGACCGGCAGTGTGCCCAGCTCGATGTGAGGCACGATGTCCTGTCCGTTGAGGGCGGCCCGTGTGTGGCCGCTCCAGGTCACGGGGCCACGCTTGACGAGCTCCGCAAAGAGCTCGGTCTTCTCCTCGAAGAGTTGCTCATAGTCGGCGAGGTCGAATCCGAAGAGCGGGAACGACTCGATGCTAGAGCCGCGACCGAGGATCACCTCGGCCCGCCCGTTGGACAGCGCATGAAGAGTGGAGAAGCGCTGGAACACGCGGACGGGATCATCCGAGCTGAGAACGGTGACTGCGGATCCGACGCGGATGCGCGACGTTCGTGCGGCGATCGCCGCCAGCACGACATCGCCGGCGGGCATCGGGAAGTCCTCGGTGTGGTGCTCGCCGATTCCGAAGAAATCGACGCGCACCTCTTCCGCGAGCACACCCTGCTCGACCACGTTGCGGATCGTCTGAGCGTGTGACGCGGGGCGACCTTGTTCGTGATTCAGGTCGCCGAAGGTGTCGAGGCCGAAGACCGGCGAGGAGAATTGCGACGTCATGCCGCAAGGATCCCCAGCGCCCGCGCGAACTCAGCGCGGTTGAGTGGCCGCCCGAAGACAAATCCGTCCGGTTCGAGCAGCCGGCCGGCGTGCAGGTCGCCAATCCGGACGGCATCGAACCCGATCCGCTCGACGAACCCGGCGACCAGCTCGACGGCCGCCGGATCGTCGCCGGCAACACCAAGGGCGCGCCGCTCGGGATCTGCCGCGGGCCGGCTCTCCTCGTCGAGCTGGTGGTAGCCGAGATGGTTCAGCGTCTTGACCACCCTCGAGCCGGCCAGGCGGCGAGCGACAATCTCGCTGCTCGTCAGGTCTTTGCGGGCGAAGCTCTCGAGGTAGCCGTTGACGGCCGGCCAGTAGTTCATCATGTCGACCACGACCTTGCCGGTGAGCAGATCCGGGTCGAGGCGCTTGAACTCGTGGAGAGGTATCGCGACGATGACGATGTCGGCGCCCGCGACCGCGTCGGCCGCCTTGCGCGGCTCCGCTCCGGGCGCGAGCACCTGGATCGTGAGCGCGATCTCCTCCGGGTCACCCGAGGTCGCGACTGAAACGGAGTACCCCGCTTGCCCAGCCAGCCGAGCGATCACCGTCCCCACATGCCCGGCGCCGAGCACCGCGATCCGGAGCGGAACCTCGCCGTTCATTCGTCAGACTCTCGTTGCGCGCCGCGCGGCCACCCGCTGGCGAACAGCCGGCGCCACCCCACCGCCCACGCCGAGAGCGACCTGGCCTGGATCCCCAGGTAGTCAAGCTCGGCCTCGTCAGCCAAACGGGCGAACTCCGGATTCTCATCGACAAGATCGACCGACGGGATCAGGCTCAGGCCGAAGTTGAGCGGGTGACCATAGTCTGGCATATAGTTGCAGTTGCAACCAGAGTACCAGAACAGATTGCAGATGCAACCACCCGCCGACACCGCCAGCACGCTCGCGGGCATCGTTCGTCAGGAGATCCCGAACCCGAGGGCCGTCGGGGCCTGGTTGGCGCTCCTCCGAGCGCACGCCACGTTGATGCGCGCGCTCGACTCCGATCTGCGCGCCAAGACAGGCTCCGGGCTCAACGACTTCGACGTGCTCGGGACGCTGGGTGACGCAGGCGGCTCCATGCGCATTGCCGACCTTGCCGAGCGTGCTTTCAGCTCCCGATCAGGGATGACCAGGCGCGTCGATCGGCTCGAGGGGGAGGGCCTCGTGGTCCGGGCGCAGGCGGACGAGGACGGCCGCGGCGTCGTGGTCGGACTCACCGATGCCGGGGCGCGTCGACTGGCCAGGCTCGCGCGCGTCCACTTGCGAGGAGTCCGGAGGCTCTTCGCCGAGCGGCTCGAGGAGGCGGAGATCGCCGCCCTGGAAGCCGCCCTCCAGAAGGTCTGTGCGGATACCTCCTTCGGCTGAGACGCCGCTGTCCGTGCCGCCGGGCACGGGCGCGCATCCTGACAGGTAGGGGAGGGTGCCCGGCGTGGCGCCCGAGGTTGTAACGGTTGCCACGACCACGCCACCATTGGCCATGATGGAAGCGCAGATCACCAAGGTCGCTGGGCTACTCCACGAGGCAGCCGAGACTCATCACGCCGTCTACCGGATCGTCGATGGTGCCGACGACGATTGGGCCTCCTGGTACGGAGACTGGCTGGTCCGTCTTTCGGAGCTGCCGCAGCTACTGGGCGTGCGGCTGGTTCGGAGCGAGCTGGTTTATGTGCTCGTCGGCCTGGACAAGAAGTACGTCGAGCTAAAGCCGGCGGAGCCGTGGGAGACGTACTATGCCCGAGCGATCCTGGAGCACTTCGCGAAGCCAGGGCGCGAAGCCGGCTGAGCGGCGTCGCCGTGCATGCCGCTGCTTACCACCGTTCTTCTTGCGCAGCTGGCATGACCTCTCCCCTCCTAGGCGGAGTGGCGACAGCCAGGGCCGCCGCTGGAAACACGACAACAGAAAGCAAGCCGGCCGCGACCAGGGCGGCCGCGGTCGAGGGTTGGAGAAGGTTGAGCGCGATGCCGATCTGCGTCGCGGCCACGATGAAGGGAAGAGAGGTCGCCTGAAGAAGCCCAGCCACGGCGGCCTGCCGGCGGCCGAAATCGCGCGCGTATAAAGCTGCCGGTAGGCCCCGAACGATCAGCAGCGCAGCCAGAAAGACCGGGATCTTGACAATTCCAGCCGCACTTGCGAGCAGGGACTTCAGATCGAACTGAAGCCCGCTGGTCACGAAGAAGATCGGGATCAGGAATCCATAGCCCACCGCCTGCAGCTTGCTGTGGAACTGCGGATGCGTCATCTGACCGTCGCGGTCGATCAAAGCGATGACTGACCCCGCCATGAAGGATGCCAGGAGGAGCTCGATACCGAACCGGCCGGCCAGGGCGGCGAGGGCGAGCAAGAGAAGTACGGCGCCTCGGACGCGAATCTGAGCCGTTGTATCCTGCAGCCGGCGCAGAACCATGGACAGCGTCGAAAGCCGCTCCGCCCGAGCGATGGTGAAGGCGGCCACCCCGATGGTGAGGGTGAAACCCACGAGCAGCAGGGCCGTGGTGAAGGGGGAGCGTGCTTCCCGGGAGAACAGGAGCGACATAACGATCACTGCCCCGAAGTCGGCCAGAGATGCAGACGCGATCACCACCTGACCGAACGAACCACCTGTGAGGCCGGCGTCCTTGAGCACAGGCAGCACCAGGCCGAGGGAGGTGGCGACCAGAATGATCGCCAGAAAAACGGGCGAACGGACAAGTCCCAGAAACAGGCTCGCGTATCCCGCCGCCAGCGCCAGTACGAATGAGAGGAGCAGCCCGGCGGCGGCCAGTCGCAGTGGACGGCCCCGCAGCCGGTCGAAGTCGACCTCCATTCCAGCCAGGAAGAGCAGGAACGTGAGGCCCAGGGTCGAGAGCACCGCAATTGGAAGATCGACGTGAATCCAACCCAACACCGAGGGGCCGACCACGATGCCGGCGATGATCTCCAGGACGACTGCCGGTACTCGCAGCCGCGGCGCCAGGCCGAGCAGGAGAGGAGCGCCAAAGGCGATCAGGGCGACGCCCAGGAGTCCCTCGAAGGAAAGCGGAGGCATCTCAGGCGACTCGGTGACAGGTCGGATGGCTGATCCGACCGGTCACGGCGCCACCGGGACGATGTCCGATTCGCCGAATACGTCATCGACCGATATCCCCAATCGGCGGTAGACGAGTTGAGGAACTGAGATATCGGCCAGATACAGCCGACCGACATATGAGCGCGCCTCGGGCCGTAGAAGCCCGACCTTTGGCAGTGCGAGTGTCAGCGTGGTGGCAGCCTGGATGGCAGGCTCGGCCGCGACCCCTGTGTCCCCTGGGAGACCTGACGGGATGTCGAGCGCCGCGATCGGCCGGCCACTTGCGTTGGCGGCGCTGATGAGGGTTGCGACGTAGCCCGTCGGCGCATCCCTGAGGCTGTACCCGATCAGTGCGTCAATCAAGTGATCCGCTGAGTTGAGGTCTGCTTCCACCATCTGTTGGGGGCTTTTTGCGGGGACGCCGATGCGCTGAAGGATCGCGAGCTGATGCCCTGGGACGCCGTGGACCGCGTCGGCCTCCTGACCAAGTAGCACGGTTACGTCGGCGCCCCAGATGGCAAGCCGCCGGGCCGCAGCGAGCCCGCCTCCGCCGTTCCCCCCTTTGCCAGCGAGCACCACGATCCTCCGCCTGCGTACGTCACCGCCAAGCTCCGACCGCGTGTGGTGCGCCAGGCAGCGGCCGGCGTTCTCCATCATCTGGATGAGCTCGATGTGCAGATCCTCGACCATGATTCGGTCGACCTCGCGCATCTGATCGACCGTTATGGTGGGGATCATGGCTCAGGTTGGCGGTCGCGGTTGCCCGCCGGGGGTTTCAACTCTGCTGCCTCCAGGATGCCTTGATCGCCTGCGCTATTTGATCGCCTACATCCTCCTGGAGGAAGTGCGAGGCGTCATCGAACAGGACCGTCGTGTGCTTTGGGAAGGACCGTTCGAAGCGCTGGCGTTCAGCGTCTCGGAACGCCACGTCTCTGAGACCCCAGACGATTAGAGCCGGTCGGTCGGCCAGCTTTGGCAAGCCGGCTTCGACTTCGCGAAGGTAGCTGGTTGCACGGATGAGCTGTCGCGGAGCAATTACCGCCGCGGTGCGCCGGGCCCGATCGCGCCAGGGTGCGAGGTACATATCGAGTACTTCGGGAGGTGGCCTCTCCGCGAAGCCACGTGTGAAGAACGCCCTCGGTACGAAGTTGAACGCGGACGTCAGCGAGCGTCCAATCGGCCCGCCCATTATCCAGCTGAAGACGCGAATACGGCGTTGCGCAGCCAGCGGCCAAGCGAACGTGTTACCAATGATCAAGCGGCGGACCAGCTCCGGCCGGCGGCCGCCAAGGCCGAGGCCGATCGGCCCGCCCCAGTCCTGGACCATCATTGTCACGTCCTTCAGACGAAGACGATCAACGAAGCGCTCGAGTACGTCGCTGTGCTCACTCGGGGTGAAGTGATAGCCAGGCGCAGCGTCCGATAGGCCGTAGCCGGGGAAGTCGAGCGCGACGCACCGGAAGTCGTTCTTCAGCGCTGCGATGATCTTCCGATAGAGGAAACTCCAGGAGGGGTTGCCGTGCAAGAGCAGGAGGGTATCGCCGGTGCCCTCATCGACGTAATGAATGCGCGCCCCGTCAAGGTCCAGGAAACGGTGCTCGACTGGGAACAGCTGTTGCGGGATGTCGAAACCTGGCCGGCCGCCGATTATCTTCATTACGGGATCCTATTGGCTTCTGATTGCTTGCGACGCCCGCGTTGATTGCCGATCGTCCAGACAGCCGCGGCATGGCGCGACGATAGTGCCCTGCCGATCCGCGAACCCATGCACTCAGACCGTAAGGTGGCCCCTCCAGGCCGTCTGTAGCATCGGTCACAGACGGGCAACGTGCCTAAGCTCAAGTGTCGTCCAGCTACTGTGAAAGCGCGCCGTGACTAGAGGTGCTGTGCTCGGCGGTACTCTCCGGGTGACACGCCGACGTAGCGCTCGAATGCTCGGGTAAACGCTGCCGCCGAGTCGTAGCCCACAGCAGCGGCAATCACGAACAGTTTGTCGTTCGTTCCGCGCAACCGTCTCGCGGCGGCATCCAGCCGCACGCGCTTCAGGTAGTGAAGCGGTGGTTCGCCCACCAACCGAGTGAATTTGCTCGCGAGGGCTGACCGCGACAGGGCTACTTGATCCGCCAGCATCTCCACCGTCCAGGGTCGCGCCGGGTCGCTGTGGAGGAGTGCGATGGCGCGACCGATCTGCTGATCTCGGACGGCCGCAAGCCACCCAGACTCTGTGGAAGCAAGACTCTGCTCGAGGTAGCCGCGGACCGCGCCAATGAAGAGGATGTCGGCAAGCCGGCCCACCACGGCCTCGGACCCAGGGCGGTCGGAGTCGAGCTCATCGATGGCATGCTGAACGGTGAGGCGAAGCCATGGCGCACCCCCGTCTTCGCTCCCTTTTACGAAGATAAGCGGTGGAAGCGCCGCGAGGAGAGGATTAGTCCTGGCGTTTTCAAACCGCATTGCACCGCAAACGAGTCTGGTCGTGAGTCCCATCCCACGCGCGTTCAGCTCACCCTTTGGTGACGGCGGACTATCCCGGATTAGATCGAGGAGACCAATTGCTTGGGTTGCTGGTTCGTCTCTCAATACGTGCGGATGCTCGTGAGGCAAGACGACGAAATCTCCGGACGTGAGCTGGGTGCTCGGTTCACGTCCGACCTCTAACCAGCAAGACCCGCCGGCGACAATATGAAAGGGCACCAGGCGACCGCCGGCATCCTTTCGTGGTTGACGCGACGGGTACTTCATTCGCCGGAATTGAGCCGAAGCCGCGCGATACGCATTCGCATCGAGTCTGAGGCCCCAGGGCGCACCCAGCGCCACTCGAAAAAAGAAACTGCTCCCCACAACGATTGATCCGAGGAGGTCGTCCACCAGGGTCTCGTGCCAGGAGTGTGTGCCGGCCCTGGGCGCATCAGATTCGGGAGCCATTGAGCCGCCATACACGGGTGTCAGTTACTGCTGTCAACATCGCTCGGCGATCTTCGGGTATCGGGGCGACAGAAACCTATCCAGCACCACGTTTTTGGACGATTGAGCAACAGGTCTGTCGTTTCGGTCAACTCATGCCAGAGTAGCCTCGCCGACGGCAGCTCACGCACGAGGCGTAGCGTCCCGCGATCGCCGACGACGTCGATACCGGGAGAATCCGCATGAAGTCCAGCTCGTCTTTGCTCGAACATGTGATCACAGCGCATGGTGGCCTCGAACGATGGCAGAGCGCCAGAGAGCTGACTGTACAGCACTCCTCGGGGGGCTTCGCCTTCGCCGCGAAGTTCCAGGGGCGAACACTCTCCACGCACATGGCACGGGTATCAACCGATGTTGAGCGCACAGTGTTCACCCCCTACCCCGGGCCGGGACGTCGAGGGGTGTTCGACCGTGGGGCAGTGCGAATTGAGACAGACGGCGGTCGCATCCTCGCGCATCGGCTCGATCCCCGCTCCGACCTCCGCAGGCTGCGCCATAGGCTCTGGTGGGACAAGCTCGACCTCCTCTACTTCACCGGCTCAGCACTGTGGACGTACATGGCGACCCCGTTCATCTTCGCTACTCCCGGCTTCGAAATTGACGAACTCGAACCGTGGGAGCAGAGCGGCGAGGTCTGGCAGCGACTAGCCGTCACGTTTCCCGCCGACTTTAGCACCCACTCGCGTCAGCAGGTCTTCTACTTCGGCGCCGATTTCCTGTTGAGGCGTCAGGACTACACGGCTGAGGAATTCGGGGAGCGGGCGAATGCCGCACATTACTGCTTCGACCACCGGGAGTTTGGTGGCCTGGTGTTTCCCACTCGCCGGCGGGTCTTTTCCCGCAGGCCCGATAATCGCCATCGACGGCTTCCGCTCCTCGTGTGGATCGACATCCAGGCTATCGATGTCGGGGCCGTTGAAGGGCTCGACTAGACCGGCCCGGATCGCGCTGATCGATAGGAGACTTTTGAAGCGACTCCCGAGGTCTTTGTCGAAATCGGGCAAGTGCTGCCTGCGCCGGAGCAGGCCGAGTGGAAGGGCCGGCAAGCTGGGGGCCCGCCTCGCGTCGCGGTTGCCAGCTGGATAACGCTCGGGCGCGTTTACGGGTAGCCCATGGCCCTCGGCTGTCGGGCCTCGGCTCGCCAAGGAGTTGGGCACCGGCAATGGGTGTCAGCACCGACGAACCTTATTGCCCGACATCGATGCCTGAGGCGAACGCAACGAGTACCGCTGACATTGCGGCGACGTTGGCCACGACTCCCAAGATGGCGCAGCGGGTCCTGGGCCTGAATCGGGCCAGAGCGAAGCCAGAACCGACCAGTGCGATTAGCCTCGCGGGAATGACCGCATCTGCGATTCGTCCTCGAGCTGCTCCTGACGGACGCGGAGCGGCAGGTACTGCGCGAGTTGGTGCAGGGGTCGTCCGAGCACGCTGGCAGCAAGGAACGCCGAGTGCAGCTGAGAAAGCCCGCCGGCATCGGCCTGATCAAGCGCCTCTGCGAGCACCGAATCTCTGAGGTCACGGACAGAGAACGCCGCGACTTTGCGCAGCTGGTCGCGGTGACCGAACGCGGCCGCGACTACACTCGACGATTTGACGAGGCCAAGGCCAACCCCTAATGTGGCCCGATCCTGGGTGTCGATCGCAAGTGCGCGGGAGCCGGTCGAGGAACACAGCGTTGGTCGGCTCATGCCCAGCGCCGTGTGCCGTTCGCGTCTGGTCTCGACAAGGAGACCGAGACGCCGACCTGGCGGAGTCCGGCATGAAAGCCAGCGCTCCGACCAACGAGCAAGTAGAGGGAAAGTGCGATGAACGGGACCAAGGTGCTGGTGCTGGCCTTCTTCGCGGCTTACTGGGTCATGGTCGTGGCTATGCTCCTGGCCGCCCGACCGCTGTACGACCAGATCCTGAGCCTGTCCGGTAATCAAGCGCAGGCCGAGATTCCGGCTCTTGTAGTCCTGACGCTACTCTTCGGAACGCTTTCGATCGGCGTGATCCGCGGCTGGCGATGGACCTTCTGGGTGATCCTGGTCGTGTTCATGGCCGGCCTATTGCGCGCGGTGTACTCGGCCCTCCAGTTGACTGGGATCGTCCCGCGTCAGGGGCCAGTCTGGTACGTCGTTCTGCCGGGCCCGGTTGGCCTGGTTCAGTTTTGCATCGCGGTGGTCATGTTGGCCGGCTACCGCAAGGTCGGCGGCTGGGGTCGCGGATCGTCGCGGCCCTGAGGCTGCGACACGGCCGCGGCGACAAACGAGGCCCCCAACGACGCGCTGGTTCGCCGTACGGCGACACGGCGTCGGCCGACAAGCCGGCCAGCGCGCTTCACCAGGGATCAGAGTAGGCTGTCGACCTGGTGGATCGGGCCCGTGCGAGCCTTGATCAGGCTAGAGGCCGTTACAGCCGCCAGGGTGGGAAACGACGGTTGATGCCGGCGCGAAAAAGGCAGATCGCGTTGCCGTCGGGATCGCGCAGTCGGGCCTCGCGCCAGAGCCAGTCCTCGTCGTGAGGCCCGGTGGCGAAAGAGATTCCGGCAGCCTCGAGCGCCCGAACCCGCTCGTCGAGGTCATCGCACTCGAAAAAGACGACCACGCCGTGACCCCGCGCGACTTCGTCCACACGCTGGACCGACAGCGTCCCCTCACCATCAGGACACTCGAATCGAGCGTAGTCCGGCAGCGCATCGACGATCTGTATCAAGCCAAGCGTCTTGTAGAACTCGACGGCACGGGCCACGTCGGTTGAGGGCACAGTGACTTGGTTCAGGTTCAAGATTGTCGCCGCTCAGCTTCTCTCATCCGGTCCCAGGTACACAGCGGCGTGGGGACCTGGCCCTGGAGCCGAAGGTCCGACTGCTTGCGAGTTAGGAGGCGGCGGAGCTTCGAATTGTCACCCCGTGCAAAGCACACCCTGCGCAGTTGGCCGGGTTGATCGCAGGAACGGGGGGTGCCAGCTGTACGTAGCTGACGGTCCGCTTGGTGAAATTAACGACCGCGACCTTGCCCGACATTCTCAGTGATACGTATACGAAGTCGCCTGAGACGCCCATGTTGTCAGGCTGGTCGGTGGCCGTGCCAGAAGTTGGATGAAGCGCCAGGGTTGCCAGAGTAGAGGCACGGTCCCCTCGCAGGTCGATGATTCGCAGTTCATCGCCGCGAGGCACTGTGCCGAAGCCGATAGTCCCGGCTGGGACCATGTTGAAGCTGTGCCAATCCACCGCGCCCAGTACCCCCAGGTCCGACAGCTGGTAAGTCGCGGTGTCCAGGCGATACAGATGACCTCCACCACCACCGGCTGCCAGGGTGATGGTCCGCCCGTCATTGGACTTGACCATTCCACACGCGACGAAACCGTCAGTGGCGAGGACGTTCTGCAGCCTCATAGTTGCTACGTCGACGATCGCAAGTCCGTTTGGATTCAGGGAGACGAAGGCGCGCTGGCCGTCGTCACTGAAGATCGTGCAAATCGGTGCCTTGCCGATAGCTCCGAAGGAGAGTTCCGAGCCCGGCTGCCACGTCTGAGCCACCTCATCGACACTGACCTTGATCAGGCTCTTTTGGGCGACTTGCGCCACGAGGAGCGTGGACCCATTCGGGGATGGCTTGGCCTGGTGGGTAGCCGTTGGCCCGAGGGACAGTGTCTTTAGCAATCGACGAGTCCCGGTCTGGATCACATCCAGATCCCCGTTCCCCATGCCAGAGACGTAGGCGTATTTCCCGTCCGGCGAGAACGTTGTGATGTGAGGGCCAGTGCCTGCCGGGAGGTCGATCGTGGCCTGGGCCCCACGTCCCTCAGGCCCATGCAGGATGGCGATCCGGTCGCCGGCTTGCAGGGTTACCCAGATCTCGTGTTTCTCACCGATACCGGACCCCGCTGCCGAGGTCGCAACCCCACACGCCAGTGGCACAATCGCCGCAGCGAGTGCGATCATCCGTAATTTGAGCGTCATGTCAGAGTCCTCCTGTCTCCTCTTCCCAACGAGCACGCGCCTGGGTTTGAGCGGAGGCTAGGGAGAACTCGGGCGGCTCGCATCCCCAGAAGTACGGAGGTCGGTACCGGTTTTGATACCGACTTCTTCTATCCGCCGGCCGTATCCGGGAGACACTACGTGGCCGGCTGGGGCGGGGTGAACATTTGGAGACGCCGAATCTCACACGGCGCGAGCGCGAAGTAGCAGACCTCGTCGCCCAGGGACTGACCAACCGCGAGATCGCCGCTCGGCTGTTCATCTCTGAACGCACGGCGGAGAGCCACTTGGAGCAGATCCGCGGCAAACTCGGTTTCCATTCCCGGGCGCAGATCGCTGCCTGGGTGGTGGCGCACAGGGCTGCCGAGGATTCTGGCCCGAGGGCGGCTCGTACCGTTGCCACTGCGACCCGGCCTGACCGTCAGATCCGGCCGCGTGTCTCGCGGCTCCTTGCAATCGGTGCAGCAGTTGCTGCGGCCGCAGTGGCAGTCTTTCTGGGAGTGACGCTTGTCTTGAGCTGGCTGTCGGGGGCCGCGACCGGTGGCTCGTCTCGTATCAGCACCGTAGCAGGGACCGGTCAGCGGGCCTTCTCACCCGACGGGCGTCGTGCCAACGCCACCTCGCTTGTCCGTCCTCTCGCCGTCGCCATCGGGCCAGGCGGCGAGATCTACATAGCTGAGGGCAACCGCGTACGTGAAGTTCGGCGGGACGGGCGGATTGCCACGTTTGCGGGCACAGGTGCGGCCGGTTTCAGCGGCGACGGCGGCCCTGCCGCGTTGGCGCAGCTCGATATGCCCCAGGGGCTGGCTGCGGATAGCGCCGGCAATGTCTACATCGCTGACACTCTCAACCATCGAGTCAGGCGCGTTGCTGTCGACGGGACCATCACAACAGTCGCCGGCGTTGGCGAAGCCGGCTACGCTGGAGACGGCCGACCGGCATCGGAGGCACGGCTGCATCTGCCGGTCGGCCTCGCAGTCGGGTTCGGCGACAGCCTGTTGATCGCCGACATGGGCAACAATGTGGTCCGCCAGGTAGGTTCTGACGGGGTGATCAGGACGGTCGCGGGGACCGGCGAGGCCGGCTATCGGGGAGACTCAGGACCGGCACTATACGCGGTCTTGGATGGCCCAGCTGGCCTGGCGTTCGACGACGAAGGCAACCTGTATATCGCGGACACGCTCAACGAGCGGGTGCGCCGCTTCGACGTCAATGGCCTGATCGAGACCGTGGCGGGCACGGGCATAGCCGGATTTGCTGGCGATGGAGATCTCGCAACAAATGCTGAGATCAACCTTGCATCCAACCCATTCGAGGGAATCGGCCAGGGTCTGGCCGTCGACTCCCGCGGGACTCTGTTCATCGCCGATGCCAAAAACCACCGAATCAGGCGTGTAGCAAGCACCGGGACGATCAGCACGATCGCCGGCGGCGTGGCTGCGACTGGACTTGGCGACGGGGGTCCTGCGGTGAGCGCGCGGCTTGGCATGCCAGTTGGTCTCGCGGTCGACGCTCAAGGTGTCGTCTACATCGCCGACGCCGACGACAATCGCGTGCGTCGAGTCGGCTGATCTCAGCCCCGCGGCGGCCGTGAAGCTGGGATCTCGAACTCTTTGCCGACGGCCGTAGTCAGTAGCACGAGGTAGATGGTCTCGCCGGTCGCGGCGTTGACCTCCTGAATGGCTACGTTCGGAGGATAGAAGGCGCCGCTGCCGGCGACTATGTCAACGGCGCGCCCCTGCGTGCTTCGCACCGTAAGGGAGCCTTGCAGCACGAAGAAGACAGACATCCCACCAAATTCGTGTGCCTCGGAGTGGCCCTCACGCCTCAATGTGACCTCGCGAAGGACCTGCGAGTAAGGTCCTTGGCGCAACCCTGGCACAAGGTCTGCGCTCTCGAAGACCAGGCTCGCTATGCGATCCACGAGCGGCTGGCTGCGGGTGGAGCCTGGCCAGAGTGCGATGAAATACCAGCTGCAAGGCTCCGTTCCGGGATTGAGGTGGGAGTGGGTGACGCTCTGAATAAACTTGGCTTCGCCAGAGGCCAACTCGAGGGGCGGCTGGCCCTTGAATTGGAGCTGGTGCAAGCCACTCTCGACGAAGACGAACCCAGGATTATGCTGCGTCGAATTGATGGTGTAGGCGGCGGGTTGAACAAAGTGAATCGCACGAAAGTACATGGCGCCGGTCGGGAGAGACTCGAGCCTCCCGCCGTCGAGTTTCTTGACCGCAGCACCATAAGCCAGCGCACGGGCATCTGGGCCGGGCGGACTGGCTCCCGCCCCACATGCCAATGACAGGATCGCCGCGGCCAGCGCGATTATCCGTACTTTGAGCGTCATTTCGGTGTCCTTCTGGCTCCTTTCCCAGCGGGCATGCATCTGGACTTGAGCGCAGGCTAGAGGGCGCTCGGACAACTCGCATCCCCAGAAGAACGGAGGTCGGTACCGGTTTTGACACCGGTTTCCTGTGTTCGCCGGCTGCGTCCGGCAAACGCTACTCTGCCGGCTGGACCGGGCGAACAGTTGGGCACGCGTGCTCGCCTACTACGTGCGCTGGCACCTCGAGCGCGCCTGGGCACCGCTGTAACGCCGACCGCCGTCGGTCAGCTCTGCACTAGCTTCAGGAGGACGTTTGGTGCGCCGCCGGCTACCTCCCCGATCGTCGCCGTCTCGGACACCCGCTGGTCACGGTCGGTCAGATAGAAGGCGGACGCGGGCTCGCTCGCCAACCTGAAGTGGTTGATCGCAGCGTCCCGCACCGCTGAGATTGACGTATCAGGCGGGTAGTCTCGATCGAGGGGACCTCCATAGCCGTACGCGAACGTCACGATCACGCTGATGCTTGCCTGCATTGTCGACCCTCCTGGTAGCAATTCCGCTGGCACTTACGCCGATAATGTGCCGGCTGGCGTCCGCCCGTGACGCCCCACCGTTGTGGGCCGCGCAGATCAACGCCCAGCTCGATCCGCGGGTTCGCGTCAATCGTCTGGCAGAGGCCGCAGGCCCCGGCTTCCGCACTGGCGCTGTGCGAGCCAGCCCCCGTGTCCTCGCGCCTGCTCGAGGCACTGCGCAGCCGCGGCCCCTATAGAGCCTGCACGAACTCCAGCAATGCACCGTTGACCTCGGCCGGCCGCTCTTGCTGGATCCAGTGGCCGCAGCCCGGCAGCACGATGGTCTGGGTGAGGTGGGGCACAAGCGTCTTCAGGTTGGTGGCCGCCTCTTTGCCACCCGGAAAGCGGTACACGACGTCCCGGTCGCCGACCATGTGCAGCGCGGCTGGGGTGACCAAAGCGCCCCGCCAGGGGGCCGACAGCTCCCAGTTGCGATCGATGTTCCGATACCAGTTGAGCCCGCCCGTGAAGCCAGTGCTCTCGAACTGCGTCGCGAACTGGTCGAGGTCAGCATCGCTCAGCCACGCCGGGAGCTCGGCCGGCTCGGGTCCCATGGCCTCGGCGAAGCCGTTGTGCTCGTCGATGATCATGTCCGGTACGGTGGGTGCGTCGCCCGAGAGGCCGAAGAGCACCCGCCTCAACGTCTGCCGCACGTCACGTTCGAACTCGCGCTCGGCCACCCCAGGCTCCTGGAAGTAGACCTGGTAGAAGCGCTCACCCAGGACCTCGCGGTAGACGTCGAGAGGCGGCCTGGAGCCGCGCCTCCTGAATGGAACCGAGAGGCCGACCACGCCCCTGACTCGGTCGGGCCTCCAGAGAGCCGTGTTCCAGGCCACGGGAGCCCCCCAGTCGTGGCCCACGATCACCGCCCGAGGCTCCTCCAGAGCGTCCAGCAACCCGATCACGTCTCCGACCAGGTACGGCATCGAGTACTTCTCGATTTCGGCGGGCCGGTCAGTCTGGCCGTAGCCGCGCTGGTCGGGCGCCACACCGTGAAAGCCCGCCTCCGCAAGTGCTGCCAGCTGATGGCGCCACGAGTACCAGCCCTCGGGGAAGCCGTGCAGCAGCACCACCAGTGGCCCCTGGCCCGCCTCGGCGGTGTGCATCCGAATGCCGTTGGTCCCGATGTCGCGGTGGGTTATGTCGCTCATGGCGTCAGGCTATCGACCAAACCCTCGCTCATCGACCGGTGCCGACACCTCCGGCTCGACGCTCCCATCGCGAACCTGGACGGTGGTCGCGTCCCTCTTCGGGCACAGACGCGAGCTCCCTCTTAGCGAATCCTCGATTGCTTAGCCGCTAGTCATCCAAACTGCCCATGGTCAAATTGACGGTAGTTCCCGTCATCCCGCTCGCTTTGTCGGACGCCATGAAGGCCGCCACATTTGCCATCTCCTCGAGCGTCATGAGCCGCCGTGGGTGGGTCCTACTTGCGAGAAACTGAAGCCAGTGTTCCCAGGTCATGCCTGATGCCTTGGCGCGAGGCTCGAAGGCATTCTTGATCGTTCGCGTCTCAGGCATTCCCTGTGGTCGCAGACCAACCACGCGAATGCCGTGAGGTGCGAGCTCGGCGGATAGATTTCGAGTGAGTGCCTCCTTGGCGGCCATCGCCGGACCGTAGCCTCCCACCAATGGGGCGCCCGTCCGCGAGAGGAGGGCGGTGACGGTCATGATCACCCCCGATTTATTTGGAATCATGTGCCTTGCAGCCAGCCGTGCGGTCAGGAAGTACGACGTGCATAGGTTGCGATCGGCAGGGAGAACTGCTCGACATCCAGCTCGACCAGTGGGACGCCCACAATC